>JBCCPQ010000078.1:0-10291 GCA_039024825.1 Pseudomonadota bacterium | reverse complement strand
GCTTATGCGGGCTTCGTTCAAGGGTTTCAGACAGTGGGCGCGGCCATGGCGGATGCAGGGATCGCTGAGCGGGTTCGCGCGCTTATGGACGCTGCAGCGGCCACATTGGATCCCCTCGCAGGGATAGACTTCTCGGAATACGGCGAGGCGCTGGAGGGGCGATTTCGCAATCCGCACCTCGCGCATGAAACTTATCAGATTGCCATGGACGGCTCTCAAAAGATGCCGCAGCGGGTTTTTGCGCCCGCCCTAGATGCGTTGCACTGCGGTCAGGACATCAGACCATTCGCATTTGCAACAGCCGCTTGGCTTGCGTATCTGCGCGGGCCCCACGATCTCCGCGATCCGCGCGCTGCAGAGCTTGCTCCGCCGACACCAGATCACATTTTCAATCTGCCGAACCTCCTGCCGTCCGAGTTGAAACAAAGCCGACATTGGCGGCGCGGAGTCGAGGCCGCACTTTCTGAATTCTGAGGCCGTAGTAACAGCCCGCGCGACAGTATAGACCTTTCGGAATGATGTTGTTGCCGACCCATTTCGTTGATGACTGCGCTCTTTGACATTTGGCGCACCTTGCCTGGAGGATGGCAGGACGCGGGCCTTTTGCTGCTGCTGCTCTCGCCCCTAGTCGCAACGGGACTAGTCGTCCTGCGAGGATACAGCCTATGGCCGCTTCTAGTCGGGCTACTGCGGAAGCATGCTGTCGTGGCAGGAGTATTTGTGGGGCTGATTGCAGCCTCTGTGGCGCTGGGTGCGAGTGTAATCGCGCAAGAGCGCGCCCTGCGAGAGGCAACAGCCCGCTCAGCTGAAAAATTCGATATGATCATCGCCGCGCCCGGAAACGAGATCACTGCCATGCTAGCCACGGTATATCTGGAGCCCACCGCCCTCCCCCTTCTCGATGGCGAGACCTATGCCGCAGTGGCCAATCATGAATTCGTTAGCTTTGCCGCGCCACTCGCCTTTGGCGATAGCTACCAAGGCGCTCCTGTAGTCGGTACGACGCCAGGCTTTGTAGAGCATCTGTCTGGTGGACTGTCCGAAGGGCGCGTTTTTTCCAGCATCGAAGAAGCGGTCATCGGCGCACGAGTGGACTTGGAGATCGGAGCGGTTTTTGAACCCGTTCACGGCACCGGAGCACTCGGCGTGCTCGACGAGCACGGGGCCGAACTCACGGTAGTAGGTGTGATGCCTTTAACCGGATCGCCGTGGGACAATGCGATCCTCGTCCCGGTGGAGCAGGTCTGGGACGTCCATGCTCTTCCGAATGGACATCCTGCGGGCTGGAACGGGTCCGTCGGGCCACCTTTTGATCCGGCTAGCTTTCCTGGGACGCCCGCAATCCTTGTGACGCCAACGTCGCTCTGGGCGGGCTACAACCTCCGGGGCGAGTTTACGAGTTCGGAGACTATGGCCTTCTTCCCAGGCACGGTCCTCGCAGAACTACACGCAATCATGGGCGATATCCGCGCCGTGATTGCCGCCCTTACGGCGATCTACCAGGGCCTCATCGTTGTAAGCGTTCTCGCAGGGCTCACGTTGCTAACTCGGATCCTCTCGCGTCGTCTCTCGCTCCTCAAGGCGGTCGGCGCCCCGCAACGGTTCGTCTTCGCTGTGACATGGAGTTTTGCGACGCTCCTTATCCTTGCTGGAGGCTTCATAGGTCTTGCCTTCGCTGCAGCGACCACTGGTGTCATTTCGGGGCTCATTACGGAACGCACACAGGTTCTGGTTACGGCTCGCCTTGGATGGGAAGAGATACACTTGGTTGCAGCCTTCCTGAGTGCTGCAGCGCTGCTTTCCCTTCTGCCAGCGTGGCAGGCACTCCGACGCCCGGTCGTCGAAGGCTTGCGAAGCTAGTCGCGCTCAGTCATCCCGATGCCGAAGTCGGGTATCGCTGCGCTGCGCAGATGTATCGAGCCTGCGCGTTGCTTTCGTGCCGGGCACCAGCAATTCCGCCTTGCGGTAATAGGCGCGGAGCTCCTCTTTCGCGATGCCGATCTCCCGCCTAAACGCGCGCACAGTCATAGACTGCCATGGCTCTTGCTCCATCGGGATCAGATGCAGATCCTTGTTGTTCATGTTGTCGACTGCAAATCCAACACCCAGTCTAAAGGACGCGATGTGCTCCTCCTCAAAACGCCAGTGCTTTGGATATTCAGTCGTGGAGACCCTAATGAAAAAATCGATGTGTTCAGACGTGATGTCAGATGCCGCTCCCATGGTGGCGCCAATCACGAAGGCCTCGTCTTGCACATGAAGACCACGCCCTAAGAGGACGTGAATGCAATCATGGCGATCAAGCTCAATCGAGCCTGGCAGGGCGTCGGGGCTTTTCGGGTTTTCGTACTTCTGGATGATCTCCGGCACTTCGTCGGCATTGGCTGCCGGCATGGTTGCAAGAACCTCGCGCAGTGTCATGTCATCAGTATCGAGGCCCGGGTTCCATTCATCCCAGTTGAGGTCCACGCGGCGTCCCATGTCAGCCGTCCTCCCCGAAATCGGTAATGGCCGTGAAATCCGTGTTCTCCGCAACCGCAGCCTGCAGCGCGCTTTGCAGGGCGTCGACGTTGTCCACGTCCACAAAGGTGCCAAGGTCGTCGCGCCGCAGCACGTGCCCGCCGCTGATGCCGATGCCAATTGTCGTGATCTGGATTGGCGTCGTCTTCGCGAGGTCCGCGACCGCAAGATTAAGAGCCTCTCCGTCATCGGCGATCCCGTCTGTTGTGACGATAACCCGGAAAGTCCCAAAGCCGCGCACAATGCTCGCCTCGGCTTCAAGGAGGCCGCGCGCCTGGCGAACCGCGCTCGTCAAAGGCGTGCTGCCGCTACTGTTTATCGGTGCCAGAGCTTGAGCAAGGCCCCTTCGCGCATCGGCCACGCTTGAAAAGGCCCACACCGTTCCGCGGTTCAGAGTCAGGACGGCCACCCGGTCATCGTCCGCCATCCCATCCAGGGTCGCCACGATGGCGGCCTTCGCGGGAACGATATCGCTTCCCATGGAACCGCTGTCATCGAGAATGATTGCCGTGATAAGCCGGTTTGGGTCCGGCGCGGCCTCAACCTGGGTCGCCTCCACAGTTGGCCACGCTGCGATGGCAGACCAATTCGGCACGACGGGCTCGTTGTAGGCGGTTGAGGAGAACTCAGGAGCGGGCCGCTGCAAAACGGCTTGGACAATCGAAACGGCAATCACAGCAATGACTGCGAGAGGGATCAGTCGGTTAAGCGTCATGGCGCATCCTTACTGAAGCGGTGCGAAGCTTGTGGCCTCGGCTTGCACTGTGAGCACGCGGAAGACGACACGCATGTTTTCACGCCACTGTGCCTCGGTCTGAGGCGGGTTGTGGCGTGGGGTCGAGATGCCTACGCCGTCAACCGTGAACTGATCCCGGTTCATCCGCACGCCGATGTCACCGCTGTAGGAGGTCAGAGCATCCACCACAGCAATTGCACGGTCGAGGGAGAGGTTCTGAGTGGACGTCCGAATTGCGCGGAGCTCTGCATTGTCCGCGCCTGCCTGTTCGCGACGCAGGAAATGGAGCGGGTCGGAATGCCCTTCCACCGTGATGATCGCGCCTGAATAGGTGGACGCAAGTCGCAGTATCTCCTCGAAATCCTGCGCGTAGAGAGCCACTGGGAAGTCCGTTGAATCTGGTTCGAAGTACACTTCGAAGTCGATTTTCGTGTTGGCATCAAGCTGCCCCGTACGGCGCAGCTTTTGCACCGCAGCCGCCGCGGCTTCGGGATCAAACGCCGCAATCTGGCGCTCATCCAGGTCCGTGAGGCCTTCTGTGAGTGCTGTGTAATCCCATTCCGCCGTGGCCAGATTTGCGGGCGCATCAAGGCGGTCCGCCCCGCGCAGGGCCACATTGACCTCCTCCAGCAGCACATCGTAGCGCCGCGCTTCTGAGGGATCGGCGAAGTGCTTGGCATTTCCGGCCCAACCGTCGGTGATTGCATCCCGCCAAAGGAACACACCCTCTTCTACCGGAAGCCCGCCAAGGAAGTCCCCAGCCATGAGCGCTGCCATCTGTTGCTGTCGCGGATCCCCATCTTGCGCCATAAACGCCCTCATCTCTTCTTCAGCCTGGAAAAGGAGGTTCACCATGCGCTGGATATCTGCGCGGTTTGCGTCGAAGTAGTCGGCGCGCACGGCGATATAGTCACCGATAACGGACGCCGCCTCCTGGGTGGAGATCAGGATGGTCGCGCCGCGGACAGACCCCTCGGCACCAGTGCCCACATTGCCACCAGAGGTAAGGAAGCGGGCGTCTGGGAGGATGACGGCCGCTGCATCTGCGCGCCCATCCGCGATGGCCGCAGCGGGTGTGTCGCCGTCGCCTGTGAGGTCAGACGTCCAGACAATCTCTACGTCTGAAAAGCTCAGCCCACCGTCTGACAGGATCCGGCCCACGAAATCAACGTGGGGACCATTGGCCTGGATCGCGATGCGCTTGCCAGAAAGATCACCGATCCGCGCAATGCCTTCAGCCGCCACGATCCCGTCGCCTGCCGAGAACGAATGCTTGAAAAAGACGATCTGCTCCGTGCGAGCGTCGAACTCAGTCACAGGAGCAGCGGCAGCCAGCATGCCGAGGGTGCCGCGAAGGTATGGTGTCTCACACGACAGGTAGTCGCGAAGCTGCACTTCAAAACTGTCCTCAACGCTAAGCGAGAGTGGCAGCCCGGCCTCTCCCAAAAGGCCACCGTCGTTTTGAAGCGCGCCACCGTTTGCCCAGGCAACAACGCCGTCGGCGCCCCAAGCAATGAGTGGCATGTTCTCATTCCAGCCGGCCGCACAATCGCGGACGGGGTCAGTCACGACCTCCGCCAGCCGGTCACCGGCGTCAGCGAAAGCAGTTCCGGCGGTGCAAATCAGGGCGAATGCCAAGGATCGCATCATGTCGTTTGGTCTCCTCACGAAGAAGTCTCCCGGCCGCTTAAAGCGCGCCGCGGTGTTAACAGGCGCTCGGCCACATCGGAGGCCACCTCGACCTCGCGCAGAAGGCCTTTAGCCACCATCAAATCTGTTTCCTCAAAAGCCGCATTAAGGGCTGATACTGCTGTCAGCAGCTTTTGCCGGGAGGCCTCCTCCACCGCTGCATCTGCCTTCTGGCGGAGCACCGCATGGGCCTTGGCCGCGTCTTCAATGAGCTCTGCCCGCACGAGCACGCCCCTCAAAGACCGCTGTCCTGAAGGCTCATAAAAAATTTCCCGCGCAGCAGCGTCGAGGCGATCGGCAACAGCCGTGACGTTCCTGGCGACGTCCTCGCGCATGGCCTTGGCGGTCGCCCGAAGTGACCGCGCGCGGTCATGGGCACTCGTGATCGCCACAAGGGCAGACCCGGCAGCAACATCAGAGAGGCTGTGCCGGGCTTGAAAGGCGAGCCTTATACGCTCAGCGTCAGTCCAGACCCAACGTGCAGGGATCAGCGTCGCTAAGGCGAGCGTTCCCAGCCCTGCAAGCAATGCGGCTGCAAGCACCGCAAACCCATCGAATGGCAACGGCAAGCGGACCAGCAGCGCAAAGGCCGCGCTTAGAATTGCGGCTAACGCGGCAGCGATGGCCAAGCTCGTTCCCGGAGTCATCTACGCACCTGCAAGGAGACATCAACACGAGCGAGACGCGCCTGATACGCACGGTCACCCTCTCCCTCGTTCTGCGCCAATGGTTGCGCCCCGCCGAGACCAATGGCCGTGAGACGGCCCCGGGCGATACTAAGGGCAGCGGCCGCCTCAACCACGACGGTTGCGCGTTGAAAACTCAGCTCATCATTCGCCCCGCTGTCGCCGGTTGTCCCCGAATGGCCGATGATCGTCACGACAATCCTGTCGTCGAGGGCAGCAGCAGAGAGCATCGCCTCAAGCCGTTCAGCTTCTCCAGGCTGAAGCGTCGTCCCGCGCGAAAACTGGAATGATTGTGTCTCTGGCGCGTCCACCGCGCCGAATATTGCCAGAGCCACGGCACCACCGGCGCACACCGCGGACAAGGCAGCCGCAACAAATGCGCGACGGGGCATGACAGCGCCCTTCGGAGTGCTCAATTCACTCATGCAATCTGAAACAATTTCATTACTCCCTCACCGCTACCATATGGGGAGAGCTCTACAAACCGCAATCAGTGCGGCTTCGCGTGCAGGCGAGGAAAAAGGGTGCCGCTTGGTCTAGCGGGTTGAACTCACCCGCCTCCACGCCCATCAAGGAACAAAGGAGATATGCACATGCTCAAAGGCCTCGGATCCCTCGGCGACATGGCCGGGATGATGAAGAAAGCGCAGGAGATGCAGTCGAAAATGGCTGAGCTCCAGGAGAACCTCTCCACCATGACGGTGGTAGGCGAAAGCGGGGCCGGTCTCGTGAAAGCCACGGCGACCGCAAAAGGGGAGCTCACCGCCCTCGATATCGACCCCACGATCTTTGACCCGAACGAGAAGGAGGTCGTCGAAGACCTGATCCTCGCCGCGATCAAAGAAGCGCAGAAGAAAGCCGCCGAGAAGCATCAGGAAGAGATGGGCAAGATCACCGAGGGGATGGGTCTGCCTGCGGATATGAAACTCCCGTTTTGATCCGCTGGCTTCTTGTCGCGCTTCTGCTGGCGTCCCCTGTGGCGGGCGCAAACTGGGCGACGAAGGGGGTCTGCACCGTCGACGAATTGACGGTTCCGGAGGGGCTTTTCTCGGACGCCGAATTGGCATCCATGAAAGCGCGCGCCGCAGAAATTCCAAACAGTGTCGGACGCTTGTGGCGCATCGAAGCCTCGAGCGGGGCGGTGTCTCACCTGTTCGGCACGATGCACACCAACGCAACAATCCTGCTTGATGTACCCCCGGAGCTGGAGGCCATTCTGGCTGAAACCAGGGTTATCGCGCCTGAAATCGACCACAGGCTGCGGGCCCGGCGCTTCGCCCGCAACGATCCCCAAGACAGCCTGCGCTGGTCAACAAGCCGACGAGGAGCCAATAACTCTCCTTTCGAGCCAGAACTCGAGGACTGGGTAAGAACCTTGTTCTCGGGCTATGGCTTGGAGCAACCATGGCAGATCATGACCGATGCGGCGCTTGCAGAGATACTGCTTTGGGATCCCTGCAACGACTTTAACTCCGGCGTCTTCCCGGTAATGGACAACCTCATCATGTTGGAGGCGGCCCTTGCGGGGGCAGAAGTCCTGCCGCTGGAAGGCCAGGGCTACTTCATGACGGAACTGTCGCGACGCCAGTGGGAAGATGCATTGCACGGCGTGCTTCAGGTCTATGGCGCAGCGGCAGAACCAGCGCTGTCAAACAAAGAGCGCCAAGCGGCATTTGCGCTCTATGCCGAAGGGCGCCTTGGAGAACTCACAGCTTGGAGTGACGCGGCCCTATCGGAAGTATTCGGAGCCCAGCGCGCCGCGCGTTACGGAGCCGACGCAGATGCCTTCCTCCTGACAGAACGGAACGAGCGATGGCTAGATCTGATTGAAGGCGACTTGCAGATCGGTGGGGTGACGATGTCTGTCGGCGCCGCGCATCTTGCAGGCGAAGAGGGCCTGATCGAGATGCTGCGAGCCCGAGGGTTCAGCGTAACACGGATCGTAGCGACGGGGGAGGTTCTGCGCTAAGTTCGATGAA
This sequence comes from Pseudomonadota bacterium, assembly GCA_039024825.1. Lineage (GTDB taxonomy): Bacteria > Pseudomonadota > Alphaproteobacteria > Rhodobacterales > Rhodobacteraceae > Shimia_B. Next base: position 2,681 of record JBCCPQ010000078.1, on the reverse strand, counting down.
AACGAACAAAGGCGCGAGCATGGCCGACGACATTTCCTCCCTCGAGACGCTGATCGAGCTGATGGCACGCCTACCGGGCCTCGGGCCCCGCTCCGCACGCCGTGCCGCCCTGCATCTGGTCAAGAAACGTGGCGCATTGCTGTCCCCTTTGTCAGAGGCCATGGCCGAAGTCGCAGCGACAGCCCGCGAATGCGTCACCTGCGGCAACATCACCACAACGGACCGATGCAGCATTTGCACCTCTCCAAAACGAGCCACGGGTGAGCTTTGCGTCGTTGAAGACGTGGCAGACCTTTGGGCCATGGAGCGCGCCGCCGTTTTCAAAGGGCGCTATCACGTTCTCGGCGGTACGCTCTCAGCTCTGGATGCGGTCGGGCCTGAGGAGCTTCGCATCCCACGCTTGGTGGACCGAGTTCGCGAAGAGGCTGTGACAGAGGTCATCCTTGCGCTGCCTGCTACAGTCGATGGGCAGACCACAGCCCATTACATCGCCGACGAGTTGCCTGAAGTCGCCGTGACAAGCCTTGCAAAAGGCGTCCCGGTCGGCGGGGAACTTGACTACCTCGATGAAGGCACGATCACGGCCGCCCTGAAGGCGCGCACCAAGTTCTAACGAAAATTCCGCGGCCTGAGCCCGCGCGATGCGTCTTCGACCAGATCGCGGATGCGCTTTTCGCGTGTTGTCGGTCGTTTGGCCGTCTTTATGAACTCCAGCACACCGCGCTTGACGCTTCGCGGATAAGCGTCCCACTGCTCCCTTGCAGCGCCCAGCGCTTCAGCAAGATCGTTCGGAACCTCCAGGCGTTCCACATCGTCGAGAAATTCCCACTTGCCGTTTGCTTTGGCCCGAGCTATCGCGGCTTCCCCTGCTTCGATCATCAGGCCCGCTGCTCGCGCTTCTTCGACTTTCGCTTTGTTCACCGCAGACCAAGCGCTCTGGGCCCGACGTGGTGCTGCACGAACGGAGCTTCGGTCCGCATCCACGCCGCGCGTGACAGCATCGACCCAGCCCCAACACAAAAGCTCTGAAATCAGCTCCCCGATGGGCGTATAATGCGAGGTGTGTTTCTTCCAGAAAACCAGCCACACGCTTTCAGTCTGGGTGTGATTTTGGGAGAGCCAATGGCGAAGCTCCACTCGGCTCCTCACCTCGATTTCCGCGAATTCAGGCATGGATTATCCACCAGACAATGAATGTGCAACCAATTAGCAGACAACGCGCTACAGGCCCAATTCGCAAGTGAAGGAGGGAGCGTGTAAAGCCACTACATGAGGCTCACGGCGCGATTGGGGAAACCCAAAGCGCCTCCACCTCGCTGAGATTTCTAGTAAAATCAAACGCTGCAAGCGATTGCCCAAAGGTGGTGCGAGCCTAGCTCAGCCAAACTTGGGCGGCCGCTTCTGCATGTTCGACATAACTGCTTCCATCTGATTGGGAGCGCCCATCAGCGCGGCTTGTAGGCTCGCTTCCAGGCGCAGTGCTTCGGGACCACCGCTCCAGGCCTCTTCAACGAGTTGTTTTGAGCCCGCGAGCGCTTCCGGTGATTTCAGCGTCAATGCGCCTGCCATGTCGCGCGCGCGTTCGAGTGGTGTATTTGAGACCTCCGTAGCGAGGCCCAAATCGAGCGCCTCTGCTCCTGTGAACTCCCGACCCGTCATCATCAGCAGTTTGGCTTGATCCGCACGCATGAGTTTGGGCAGGCTCTGCGTAATCCCCATGTCCGGGATGAGGCCCCATTTCGCTTCCATAATGGACATGCGCGTTGCAGGGGCCACGACCCGGAAATCCGCCCCGAGTGCGAGTTGCATACCTGCCCCGAAGCACAGCCCTTCCACCGCTGCGATCACCGGAACAGGCAGTGCCGCCCAGACCGTCACCGGGCTTTGAAACGAATTCGCGCCTGTTTGATCAGAAACGGAAAGCTTGGCCTTAAGCTCCTCCAGCCGCCCGGCCATGGTCATCATCATGGACACGTCTATGCCCGCCGAAAAGACACCGCCTGCCCCGGTCAGGATCACGGCACGCAAGCTATCTGCGGTGCGAAGCGCCTTTGCCGCGCCCAGCAACTCCTCCAGAAGCTCCAAGCTCATAGCGTTTTTCTTTTCGGGACGGTTGAGCGACACGGTGGCGATGCCGTCTTCGATCTGGGTCGTTACGAGCATGTCAAAGCCTCACTGTCGTCGTTATCCATCGGCCAGGTTCTAGCGTGCCAAGGTCCCACGGCCCAATACCCACGCGCACAATACGCAGCGTCGGATGGCCGACAGCTGCTGTCATCCGCCTGATCTGGCGGTTCTTCACTTCATGGAGCGTCATTGAGAGCCAAGTATCAGGCACAGTCTTGCGGACACGCACTGGTGGCTCTCGCGGCCAGAGTGACGGCGGTTCGATCTCGTTGACGCGGGCCGGTCGCGTACGGCCATCTTTCAGCTCCACGCCTCGAGTCAGGCTCGAGATTGCCGCGTCGTCTGGTTTTCCTTCCACCTGCACGAGGTAACGTTTGTCTAGTTTTCCTTTGGGCGAGGTTATCCGTGCTTGCAGTCTGCCGTCATCCGTCAGCACAAGAAGCCCCTCGCTATCCCGATCAAGCCGACCTGCAGCGTAGACTCCCGGAACATCGATAAAGCTCTTGAGACCCTTCCAGCGCCCTTCATCCGTGAACTGGCTGAGCACGTTCATC
>JBCCPQ010000077.1:0-10495 GCA_039024825.1 Pseudomonadota bacterium | reverse complement strand
GATCGCCATGGGCATAAAGATTAGCGATTTCGCTATGTTACCCCATGCGAGACGGTCCGTGAGCTGCGCAACCATGAGGCCGAAGGCAGTGGACAAAGCGGGCACCACGAGGAGCCAGAAGAAGTTGTTGCGCACGGCTTCCCAGAATTTCGGCTCGCCTACCATGCGGACGTAGTTCTCGCCGCCTACAAACTCGCGCCCGTTGGAGTCGAGAAAGCTCAGCCGCAAGGTCTCAAAAACCGGATAGGCGAGGTAGAGGCCGAGGGCTGCAAACGCGGGAAAGAGAAATAGCCAGGGCCGGATCATGTTGGCGCGGTTGATATTGCGCCCGGCATTGGGTCCCTTGGCCGGGAACAGGATCTTGTCCAGCACCCAGTTCGAGCCCCAGAAATAGAGACCGCAGGCCGCGACAGCGATGGCGATCGTAAACAGACCAAGCAATGCGGGATGCATGGCGTTCCTCCCTTGGCTGGGTTGGGAGGCCCCTCATTCGCGTGGGGGCCCCTCCGTAAGCCTAACACAACGTTAAGCTGAATGTTCCGTAAAGCTGCGGTGAGCAGTCTCTATGGTGTGTGGGGCGAAGGCGTGCTTCGCCCCTGCCGTCTTACTTGATGGCGTCCCAGGAAGCCTGGATCTCTGCCGTCACATCCTCCGCGGAGGCGCCGCCAGCGTAATCCACCATGCCGGTCCAGAACGTGCCCGCGCCGATTGCGCCCGGCATCAGGTCAGAGCCGTCAAAGCGGAACGTCGTGGCATCAAGCAGGATCTGGCCGAGGCCGCGCTGGGTCTCGTTCAGATAGGCTTCAGTATTCACACCGTTATGGGGCGTCAGGAAGCCGGTCTGTGCCATCATGACTTCGTGGGCCAGCGGCAGCTTCAGGAACTCCATCAGCGCGTTCGTGGCATCCGACGGATCGGTGATCGCCATGAGCGTGCCGCCGCCCAGAACCGGATTGCCGAGACCGGCATCAGCGGAGGACGGGAAGTAGAAGAAATTCGTGTCTACGCCGAACTCTGTGCCTTCCGGGAAGAAGGCGGGCACAAAAGACGCCTGCTTGTGCATGTAGCACTGCGGCGGTGATGCGAAGAGACCTTTGGGGCTGTCGCGGAAGTCCGTGGTGGCCACGGCCCCTGCCCCGCCTGCGACCTTGGCGTCGTCACGGGCGAAGTAGCCAAACTCTTCGATGGCGTTGATCACGCGCGGGTCATTGAACGGGATCTCGTTGGCGACCCACTGGTCGTAAACTGCTGGCTCCACCGTGCGGAGCATCATGTCCTCAACCCAGTCCGTTGCCGGCCAGCCGGTGGCCGCGCCGGAGCCCAGACCGATGCACCAAGGTGTCTCACCGTCAGCGACGATCTGTTCGGTCAGCGCCTTGAGTTCTTCGAGGGAGCCCGGCACTTCGTAACCTGCATCCTCGAAGTTCTCCGGCGAGTACCAGACGAGCGACTTCACGTTCACGTTGTAGAAGAAGCCGTACATCTGGTCGGCGCCGCTGGCATCAGCGTAAGTGCCGAGATCAACCCAGGACTGGCCTGCAGCGTAGTTTTCCGCGACCCAGTCAGCGGTCCCGTCGGGCAGCGGGAACAGCTGACCTTTGGACGCCATGACTGCCGCGAGGCCCGGCTGCGGGAAGACAGCGACGTTGGGAGCGGAGCCTGCTTCGGCATCGATCACGATCTGCTGCTCAAAGCTGTCGGAACCGGTGTAGACGGCTTCTGCGCCTGTGGCGTCCATGAAGTACGCCAATGCATTGCGGAAGTAGTCGTCCTCAGGGTTCAGCCAGGGGCCGGAGATCGTCACCGTCTGGCCGGAAAGGTCGGGCGCGTCCGCGGCCCATGCGTCGTAGCTGTCCCAGCTGAACGGGCCCTCGCCCGGCGCAAAGGTCAGGTGGCCACCGGCGCTGGCCATACCGGCCGACAGCGCAAGCGTCGCAGACCCTGCAAGAAGCAGATGTTTCATATGATAGTCCTCCCAGTGCGCCGCCGTGCGACGCTGTTGCGGTTATCCGCGCTCGCCGGGTTGACCGAGTCAGCCTCAAAGCGCTTTGGATGATGAGACACTCGCGCAGCAGCAAAAAGCTGTCAATCAAGTTTGAAAAATGCCGAATTTTCTTTGCAGTCGCAGCATTTGGCATCCGTTGCAGTGTCGAGCCAAGGCTTTGACCTTTCCCGCGTACTGCGATTAGTCTACGCGGACTTTGAAGGCGCTTTGGAAGATATGAGGCCATGAATTTAAAGGAGTTAGCAGCTCATCTTGGCCTGTCTCAAACGACTGTGAGTCGGGCTTTGAACGGCTATCCCGAGGTGTCGGAAGCTACACGAAAACGCGTGGCTCACGCTGCAGAGCAGCACAATTACAGTCCCAACACGCGCGCCAAGGGCCTCGCAACCGGCCGCGCCATGGCCGTGGGGCACGTCATTCCCACGTCTACCCGCCACGAGATGGTCAACCCCATCTTTGGCGACTTCATTTCCGGCGCCGGGGAGACTTACGCGCAGAATGGCTATGACATGGTGCTTTCCATGGTTGAGGACGGCGATCAGGCCCGCGTTTACCGGGAACTCAAGGCAAAGGGCACGGTGGACGGGCTCATCCTGCACGGGCCCGCCGCAGCGGAGCCGCGGATCGGCCTCTTGCGGGAGCTTGGTCTTCCTTTTTGCGTCCATGGGCGCTCCACGAATGAGCAGGCACCCTACTCCTGGGTGGACGTGAACAACAAAAGCGCCTTCGAGCGTGCGACAGAGCTTTTGGCCGATCTTGGTCATCGGCGCATCGCCCTGCTCAATGGGCTTGAGGCAATGGATTTCGCGCGCCGACGCCGGGCCGGGTTCGAAGCGGCAATGGCGACGCGCGGGCTCGTTGCTGATCCGGCGTTGATGCGGTCTGAGGAGATGACGGAGACATATGGCTACGACAGCGCGCGGGAGATGCTGGCGCTGGCCGATGCGCCGACTGCGTTCCTTGTCTCCTCCATGATCGTGGCCATCGGGGTGCGGCGGGCGGTGGAGGAAACGGGCCTCGCCCTCGGTGCGGATGTGTCTGTCATCACACACGATGATGATCTGAGCTACCTACGCAACGGTGGCGAAGTGCCCCTGTTTACTGCAACACGATCATCCGTGCGCGAGGCAGGGCAGATTGCAGCTAAGCTCCTCCTCGATCAGATCGCAAACCCCGGTAGCCCCATACGGACCCAGCTTCTTGAGGCGCCGCTTGTTCTGGGCACGTCTACGGGACCTGCTCCGAAGGTCACAGCCGCCCCGAGAGCGGCAGAATAGGAACACCAGCATGAAACAGCGTTCCCGCGGTGATTTTCCCGCAGGTTTCCGGTTCGGTGCGGCCACGGCGGCCTACCAGATCGAGGGGCATGCCCATGGCGGCGCGGGTCCCTGCCATTGGGACACATGGGCAGCGGCCCCGGGAAACGTGGTGCGGGCGGAAGACGGCGCCCATGCCTGCGACCACTACCACCGCTACGCCGAGGACCTGGACATCCTGAGGGATGGCGGCTTTGACGCCTATCGCTTTTCCGCCTCTTGGTCGCGCGTCATGCCGGAAGGGAAAGGCGCTGTGAATGCGGAGGGCCTCGACTTCTACGACCGGCTCACCGACGCGATCCTTGAGCGCGGCCTTGAACCTCATTTGACGCTTTATCATTGGGAGCTTCCCGCGGCACTGAGCGACCTTGGTGGCTGGACGAACGCAGACATCCCGAAGTGGTTCGCGGACTACGTGGAAGTAGTGGCCGGAAAGATCGGTGACCGTATGGCCAGCATCGCCACGATTAATGAGCCGTGGTGCGTGGCGTGGCTTGGTCATTTCATCGGTCGCCATGCGCCGGGCATTGCTGACATTCGCGCCGCCGCGCGGGCGATGCATCACATCATGGCCTCCCATGGCACGGCCATGACCCGTTTGCGCGAGATGAACCTCAAGAACCTCGGCATCGTGCTGAACTTCGAGCACGCCGCTCCAGCCTCTGACCGCGCAGAGGACATCGCTGCCGCTGCGCGCCACGATGCGATCTACAATCGCTGGTTTATTGAGGCCATCACCAAAGGCGCCTATCCGGACCTCGTGCTGGAGGGGCTTGGACCTCACATGCCCGAAGGCTGGCAGGACGCCATGGGCGAAATCAGCCAGCCGATGGACTGGCTTGGCATCAATTACTATTCCCGCACGCTCTACACGGACGCGCCAACGGCGCCATGGCCGTCCTATGCGATGTCACGCGGCGACCTGGCCCGCACGCAGATGGATTGGGAAATCTATCCCGAGGGCCTGACCGGCTTTCTCAAGCGCCTGAAGGCGGATTATGTCGGCGACATGCCCCTTATGGTCACGGAAAACGGCATGGCGTGGGGTGACGAGATAGAGAACGGAGCCGTCCATGATCCGCAACGCCAAAGGTTCATCGATGACCACCTTGATGCCTCGCTCGCGGCAATCGCCGCCGGGGTGAAGCTCACGGGGTTCTTCTACTGGTCGCTGCTCGATAACTATGAATGGGCGTTTGGATACGAGAAGCGCTTTGGCATCGTGCACGTGGATTTTGAGACAATGGCCCGGACGCCCAAGGGCTCCTACTACGAATTGAAACGCTGGCTGACGGAACGCTGAATGGCCTATGACCCCGACACCATGACCCTAGTTGCCGACGTTGGCGGCACGAATACGCGCGTGGCACTGGCCGACGGTCCGAAGGTCCTCAAGGAGACAATCCGCAAGTATCGCAATGCTGAATATCCGGGGCTCGAATCCGTCCTCAAGGATTACATCGCGAAAGAGGACGACGTGGACACCAAGGCCTGCTGCGTGTGCATTGCAGGGCCCGTCCGGGACGGTGTTGGCTCACTGACGAACCTGAACTGGACGATCGACAAAGAGATGCTGCGCCGCGCCACGCGAGCGGAAACTGTGGCGGTGCTGAACGACCTGCAAGCGCCCGGTCACGCGCTGGGACACATCGACGATAGCTGCCTGACACCGATCATCCCGCAGCCGGAGGCCTCCCCCAATGCGGCACGCCTCGTCATTAACATTGGCACCGGCTTCAACGTGGCCGCGGTGTATGAGACCGAGACCGGCCGCTACGTACCCCCGGCAGAAGCAGGCCATGCCAATCTGCCGATCCGCACCGAAGCTGATCTGCGGCTTTTGAAGTTCATCGAGACCGCCCACGGTTTTCCAGGAGTAGAGGACTTGTTATCCGGTCGCGGGCTGGAGCGGGCTTACGCATTCCACGCGCGGGAGGCCGGCTCCCCGGCAGAAAAGTCGTCCCAGGCGATCATATCCGCCCTCGAAGACGGCTCAGACCTGATGGCCGAGGATGCCGCGCGCATGTTCGTCCGGCTCTTCGGTACTGTCGCGGGCAATTTATCCCTCATTTTCCTACCATTCGGCGGCGTCTACCTCGTCGGCGGCATGGCAAAGGCAATGAAGCCCTACTACGCCAACTTCGGCTTTGAAGGCGCGTTCCGCGACAAGGGCCGGTTTGCGGGCTTCATGGGCAATTTCGGCGTCACTGTCGTAGAGGACGACTTCGCTCCGCTAACAGGTTGCGCAGCCCATAGCGCGGCCCTCCTCGCCCACGGCGGTAGCAGCGGAAAAGACCGCGCATCGTAAGACTATTTTAAGCCTGCCGGGGCTAGACCCATCTCCAGAATCCCATTGCACGGAGAGGGATCGCCCATGGCCGGGTCTCACCCGAAGACGCTCATCGACCGCCTGCCGCCTGCGCCTGTGGGCGAAGGCATGATGGCCTACATCTCTCGCCTGGGGGAGGGTCATTGCAAGATCACCCTCGACGCCAGCCGGGTGGAGGTCTTGGCGCCTGAGGCCCTTGAAGGTCTCCTCGTCATCGCGGCGGAGCAACGCGCCCGCGGACATCCCTTTGTTATCGAAAATGGGTCGGAGGCATTCACCTCCGATCTCGCCCTCTACGGCGTGACAGTCGAGCAGTTGAAAGGACAAAATCCATGACAATCAATATCCTGGCGGTGGACGACAGCCGCACCATGCGATCCATGATCCAGTCCACACTGGAAGATGCAGGCATCACAACGCACCTCGCCGAAGACGGGGTTCACGGGCTCGAGGTTCTCGACACGATTGAACCGGACGCAATCATCACCGACATCAACATGCCCAACATGGACGGCTTTGGCTTCATCGATGGCGTGCGGTCGCAGGACAAACACAAGAAGACGCCGATCCTCGTGCTGACAACGGAATCCGCGCCGGAGCTGAAGGCCAAGGCACGCGTTGCCGGAGCCACCGGATGGGTCGTAAAACCCTTCGATCCGGAGAAACTCGTGCGCGCGCTACGCATGATCGCCGGCTGACGCATGCCCGCCACGCCCGATCCCAAAGCCGACCCAATGGCCGATATCAAGGCCGGGTTCTTCCAGGAGTGCGATGAGCTTCTGGAAAGCCTCGCGGACGGGCTGGAGGCTCTGCGCACGGGCACGGGCGACGCTGACAGCGTCAATGCCGTCTTTCGGGCGGTCCATTCGATCAAAGGCGGTGCCGCGGCATTTGCGCTGAGCGACCTGACCGATTTCGCCCACGGATTTGAGGCGCGGCTCATGGCGTTCCGCGACGCTGGCACGCCGCCCACGCCGGCGGATGTCCCTGCCCTTGAACGGGCAGCCGATCGCTTGGCCGCGCTCGTGGCACTGGCCGCACGCGGGGATGAGGTAAGCGAAGAAGACCGGCTGAGCGATGCCTCGCTTTTGTCCGACACGGAGGCGGAAGCCGCGCCGGTGGCGCTGTCGATCCCGCCTGGTGCTGAAGGCGCACGCGAGATGCTCAAAGCGCTCGGAGCCTTGGGCAACGTATCGGTGACCTGTGATACAGGCGCTATGGCTGACCTGGCCACCTATGATCCCGACCGGCTGACGCTCGGCTGGCAGGTGTCTCTCAGCACCGAACTGGGCGGCCCGATGCTGGATGCAGCGCTGAGCGATCTCGACCCATCGGGCACGATTCAGCGAAGCGCCCCATCGCAAGAGGCAGCCACCCCGAATGCGACCGCGAAAGCGGCGCCCTCGCTCCAGACGCCAACCATTCGCGTCGGTCTCGACCGTGTGGACAAGCTGATCAACCTCGTGGGCGAGCTTGTCATCAATCAGGCCATGCTCTCGCGGTCTGCAGAGACCATGGGCGCGGAGCCAAACTCCGACCATATGATCGGCCTCGAGGAACTGATGCGCTTGACGCGCGATCTCCAGGACAGCGTCATGCAGATCCGCGCTCAGCCGGTGAAACCGCTCTTTCAGCGCATGGCGCGCATCTGCCGCGAGGCGGCTGATCTGGGCGGCAAAAACGTGGAGCTCGTGACAGAGGGGCAGGACACGGAGATCGACAAGACGGTCATTGAGCGGCTCTCTGACCCCCTCACCCACATGATCCGCAACGCTGTCGACCACGCCATCGAAAGCCCTGCTGCGCGCTGCGAGAAGGGAAAGCCGGAGGTCGGACGTATAACGCTCAGCGCATCGCACAGGTCCGGCCAGGTGATCCTAGAAGTGCGCGATGACGGCCGTGGGATCGACCGCGATAAAGTGCTCGCGCGCGCGCGGAAGAAAGGTCTCATTGCCCCGGATGCCGACCTGACCCCTGCCGAAATAGACCTTCTTCTCTTCAAGCCCGGGTTCTCCACGGCCGACCAAGTGAGTGAGTTGAGCGGGCGCGGCGTCGGCATGGATGTGGTGCGTGCGGCGATCCACAACCTCGGGGGACGCATCTCCATCGAGAGCCGACCGGGGGAAGGCACGACGTTCGAGATCGCGCTACCCCTCACGCTCGCGGTGCTTGATGCAATGACGGTGGGTGTGGCCGATCAAACCCTCGTGCTGCCGCTCTCGACGATCCACGAGACCATCACAATTCGAGATCAGGATGTCCTGGAGCTTGGGCCAGGCCAGCGCATGCTGCGCTACAATGGTCGGGCAATCACGCTCTTCGACTTGGGTGAGGAGCTGGGCTACCATGGGCGACGCAGCGATCTCGACGACCGTGTGGCGCTCATTACGGCAGGCGACGCGGCAGCTACCACTGCGCTCGCCATCGACGAAATCTTTGAGCAGCGCCAGGTCGTCATAAAGGGCCTGCAGGACGGATTTGCCACGGCGAGCTGCGTCGCTGCCGCCACCATCCTCGGGGACGGCCGCATTGCATTGATCATCGACCCCTATGACCCGAGCCTTTCGCCGGGGTCCGCCGGTTTGCAGCAGAAATCCGCAGTGCCCCTCGACCTGGGCGGATGAGGAAAAGGACTAGCACATGCAAGAGATACAGACTCAATCCGAAGCGAGCAGCGGCATGCTGGAGCTTTTGTCCTTCACCCTCGCGGGACAGGATTACGCGGTCGACATCATGCTCGTCCGCGAGATCCGGAACTGGTCAAAACCAACGCCGCTGCCGAAGACTCCCGACTATGTCCGCGGGGTGATCAATCTGCGAGGAACGGTCCTCCCAATCCTAGACCTCGCACGGCGCCTGGAGCTCGAAGGCGAGACCAATCAGGATCGTGCTGTCTACATCGTGCTCAATGACGGTGGGCGGCTTTTCGGGATCACGGTGGATGCGGTCTCCGACATTCTCACGATCCCGGTCGAGGCCTTGCAGGAGCCACCGGCGGTTGGCGCCTCCACACGCGACAATTGCGTCAAAGGCCTGATCCTTGATGACGAGCGCCTGATCCGGGTCCTCGCCACGGAGCGACTGGCCCAGGCCGGGACCAACGAAGGCGGCGCAAATGCCGATACTGCTGCTGCCTGATGGGCCTAGAGCCGCCCCGCCTCGGCCCGCGGCTGAGCGACACGACCTTTGAGGCCATTGCCGGCATCGCGTACACTGTGGCTGGCCTGCATCTGCCGCCCTCCAAACAGGCACTGGTCGCCTCGCGTATCTCGCGGCGCCTCTCGCGGCTCGCTCTGACCAGCTTCGAGGACTACCTCGACTTGATCCTCGCGCCGGGCGCACCCGAGCGCCGGCGGATGGTCGCAGCGCTCACCACGAACGTGTCGACCTTCTTTCGAGAACCGCATCATTTCGAAGCGCTGCGGGAGAGCATACTTCCGCCCCTCCTCACACGCGCGGCGGCCGGAGAGCGCGTCCGCATCTGGTCAGCGGGCTGCGCGAACGGGCAGGAAGCCTACTCGATCGCGCTCACACTCCTCGACATGCTTCCAGACGCCCCGGAACTGGATATTCGCATTCTTGGCACGGACATTGATCCTCTCGTCGTGCGCACCGCGCAGCTTGGCGCCTACCACATGTCGATGATGAACGATGTCGAGCCGCGTTTAAGAGACATGCACTTCGACTTTGATGTCTCCGCAAGCACCTATGTGGCGTCAGCGGCGCTCCGCGAACTCCTTCTATTTCGGGAACTGAATCTCCACGGTCCCTGGCCCATGCCCGGTCGTTTCGACGTCATTTTTTGCCGCAACGTTGTCATCTATTTCGACGAAGCTGGACGCAACGCACTGTGGTCGCGGCTGCAGGACAAACTGACCGATGGCGGATGGCTTCTGGTGGGGCACTCGGAACGCGTCCCCGAAGACGTAGCACCAGGCCTCGAGGCGCGGGCCCACACGATCTATCAGCTCGGCTAATCTGACTTGATCAAAGCAGTTCCACGCCGGACAAGCGCAGCGCCCGGCTACGAAGGGCTCGCGGACTAAAGAGCCCGCCATCCTTCCCGATATCGCGGACGCGGAGTTGCTGGACGCGGCCAGCGGCGGGCCAAGCGCGGATCCGCCGGGCTTCCGTGCCCCCGGTTGAGCGTGCTGTGCAGGGAATGTTCTCGTTGTCGAGGAATGTCTCAACGAAGGCGGTATTCGTCGCGCCCGTTGAGCCAAGCCCGTCGATCATGCGCGCACCGCCGAACATCTTGGCCTCGAGCCGCGCGCGATTTCCACCCGCCGACAAAACACCATTGATCAGAAGCTCCATGAGGTTGACGTCGTGGCCAAGACCTGCGGGATCACGGGCCGTGGATGCTGGTGTGAGAAGGTGGTTGATGCCTCCGATGCGCGCCTCCGGATCCCAAATCAGCGTGGCAATGCAGGAACCCAGGATCGCGGAACTGCATGCTGTTTCACTTGTCGCGATGCGAACTTCGCCTTGCGTAAGTAGTGTGCGTCCGGCTTCCGCGCCAAGGAGGCCAACCATTCAGAACTCTTCCCAGCCGTCGCCTTCTTGAACGTCGGCCATCGGTTCTGAGGGATCGTTCAGAGGGGCATCAAATACTGCGGGGCTGTCATCGCCAACCGCGAGCGGGAGCGACACCGCTTCCTCCAATTCCTCGGATGGAAGCGAAGGCGCAGCCGGGATCGGCTCGTCAGGAATGAGGGAGGACTGAACCTCGGGGACCTGAAATCTCCCCATCGCCTCGGTCATTTGCTCTGCTTCCCGGGTGAGAGCGTGACTGGCCGCGGTGGTTTCTTCAAACATCGCGGCGTTCTGTTGCGTCACCTGATC
>JBCCPQ010000076.1:0-10520 GCA_039024825.1 Pseudomonadota bacterium | reverse complement strand
GCTGCCGAGCGAGAGGCGCATTGGAACCGCGTGGCATCCGCAGATTTTCTGACGGACGCGGAGAAGCGTCTCCTGCTTGGGCTCCCGGCGCAGGAGGTGGGCGATGAGCAGTGATGAGACGAAGAGTACGAGCTTTGACCGGGTGCCTGTCTACTACACGACGCTCGGTGAGGCTGAGAGCATGCTCTCTGGTATCCATGGCCGCGTGGAGTTTCTGGAAAGTGCCGCGCGGCAGATGGAAACGGAACGGGCCGTAGATCTTGAGAAGCAGAAGTTCATCGAGGAACGGTTTAACCGCCTAGATCAGCGATTGGTCAAGATCGAAGGACACACGTCGCGCCTCGTCTGGCTCATCATAGCGGCGATAATTGGCGGCTTAATGTCGTTTGTGATGCGTGGGGGCGTCATCACAATCTAATCCGCAGGGTGCGGAGAGAGCGATGGGGATCGCCTCAAACCAGACATGCAGGAGATTCAGTATGGCAGAGAGCTTTGGGCTTGAGCGAAAATTCTGCCGGCTCAAAAGGCCGGTGACGTTAAACGCGGACCTGGAGATCGAGGGCTATGCCTCGCTCTTCGGCGTCAAGGACACCGGTGGCGACATCGTCGAGAAGGGTGCCTATACCGGGTCGCTCACGGCGCTGCAGAAGGCCGGACAGAGCGTGAAAATGCTCTGGCAGCACCGACCCGAGGAGCCCATTGGGCTTTGGGATGAGGTGCGGGAAACCGAGAAGGGCCTTTACGTGAAGGGACGCCTTCTGCCGGACGTGGCGCGGGCGCGGGAGGCTGCTGCACTCCTTAGTGCCGGGGCAATTGATGGATTGTCCATTGGCTATCGCACGATCAAAGCGACAAAGAATTCCAGGGGCCAACGGCTCTTGAGCGAGCTGGAGCTTTGGGAGGTGTCACTCGTGACCTTCCCGATGCTGCCGGAGGCGCGGGTGGGATCGAAGGGCCAGGAGCCTGCCGATGCCGTGTTGCGCGAAATTGCGGGGGCTTTTGAAGAGGCCCGCGCCGAGCTGGCCCGGACCTGAGCCAGCGGTCTCAACCACCCGAAAGGATGATCATGACGACACCTGAGACGAAGGCTCAGGCCGGGGAAGATCTGTCTCCGGCCCATGCCGTGAAGCAGGCTCTTGCCGGTTTCATGGGCGATCTGGGCGAGTTCCAGAGCGACATTCAACGCAAACTCGAAAAGCAGGAAGAAAAGCTGACCATGCTGACCAAATCGAAACTCACCCGCCCAGCGCTGGCCTCCGGTCCTGTGGAGGCCCCGCACCAGAAGGCATTTAATGCCTATCTGCGTTCCGGCGATGATGACGCGCTGCGCGGCCTTGAAATGGAAGAAAAGGCGCTCGCGGTTTCTGGCGATGGCGGCTACCTCGTCGATCCTCAGACATCTGAGATTGTGAAGTCTGTGCTCACGTCCACGGCGTCGATCCGCGCAGTTGCCAATGTGGTGAACGTCGACGCGACGTCCTATGACGTGCTGGTTGACCATGGCGATGTTGGCACCGGCTGGGCCACTGAGACGTCGACGATCACAGAAACGGCCACGCCGCAGATCGACCGGATTTCCATCGCATTGCACGAGTTGTCAGCATTGCCGAAAGCATCGCAGCGACTTCTCGATGACAGCGCTTTCGACGTTGAAGGCTGGCTCGCAGAGCGCATCGCGGACAAGTTTGCCCGCGCCGAAGCCGATGCATTCATCAACGGCGACGGGGCGGACAAGCCGCGCGGCTTCCTGACCCATTCCATCGTTCCAGAAGCAACTTGGTCCTGGGACAACCTCGGTTATGTGGCATCCGGCACGGACGGCCAGGTGACGGCCGATGGCATTGTCACTGTAATCTATGCCCTAGGCGCGCCTTACCGGGCGAATGGCACGTTTGTCATGAATTCCAAGGTTGCCGCCCTTGTGCGCAAGCTCAAGGACAGTGACGGCCGCTTCCTGTGGTCGGATGGTCTGGCTGCCTCTGAGCCCGCACGTCTGATGGGCTACCCGGTGCTGATTGCCGAGGACATGCCGGATGCGGATGAAGGATCGCATTCCATCGCGTTTGGTGACTTTGGCGCAGGGTACACAGTCGCCGAGCGCCCTGATTTGCGCGTGCTGCGTGATCCGTTCAGCGCGAAGCCTCATGTACTCTTTTACGCGACCAAGCGCGTGGGTGGTGACGTGAGCGACTTTGCTGCGATCAAAATCCTGAAACTCGCGGCCAGCTAAAGGTCGTGACGTCGGGGGGGCTTAGGCCCCCCAAAAGGCGCGCGCCTGATGGCCTTTGCCCATGCGCTGTCACTTTTCTGACTTTGCGCGGGCATTGCCCGTTCAGGGGCCTCAGACGGCGCGCGCCTTTCAGAATTTTGGGATTTTGGGATCGAGGATTGGAGACTTCCATGATGCTCATCGAAGAGACAAGCATCCCGGACGCTGCCTTACCGGTAGATGCGTTCAAAGCCCATTTGAGGCTGGGTACGGGGTTTGCTGACGGCGCGCTGCAGGATGCTGTCCTCGCATCGTTCCTGCGGGCTGCAATGGCGGCAATTGAGGCGCGCACAGGTAAGATCCTGCTGGATCGCGAGTTCTCGTGGACGCTGACGGCATGGCGAGACTGCGCGGCTCAAAGCTTGCCGATTGCGCCCGTCACTGCGGTGACCGAGCTAATTCTGCGTGACGCCGACGGAGCTGCAACCAGTGCAGACCCGGAGAGCTACCGGCTTATCACGGACCAGCAGAGGCCGGTTCTGGCGGCGCGCCGCAGCCTGTTGCCCGCAATACCATCCGATGGTGAAGTCGCTATCTTGTTTCGCGCGGGTTTTGCCGTTGCCTTCAACGATCTGCCGTCTGACCTGGCGCTCGCGGTGTTTCTGTTGGCTGCGCATTACTACGAACATCGCGCAGAGGTCGCGATGAGTGGTGGGGATATGCCTTACGGCGTTTCTGTCCTGATTGAACGCTACAAGGTTGTGCGCCTCGTTGCGGGAGCGAGACCATGAGGATGCCTTCGCTCAACCGTCCGCTCCTTCTAGAGGAGAGAGCACGGGCCTCTGATGGGGCCGGCGGTTTTACCGAGACGTGGATGCCGCTTGGCACTCTCTGGGCTGAACTAAAGGCTGGGTCAGGGCGTGAAAAGGCTGAGGGCCTCGCGACGCTGAGCCTTGCGAACTATCGAATTACGGTTCGGTCTGCGCCTCATGGAGCACCCTCGCGTCCGAAAGCGGATCAGAGGTTCAGGGACGGCGCTCGCATCTTTCGCATTCTAGCGGTGCTGGAAGCGGGTAAGGATGGGCGGTTTCTGCAGTGCAACGCCGTTGAAGAGGTGGTGTCATGAGTTACGCGGGTTCTTCGGCGCTGCAGTCGGCGGTTTATCAACACCTGATCGCGGACCCAGCCCTGCAAGCTTTGGTGGGGATGGACATCTATGATGCGTTGCCGACCGGGGTCGCGCCCGAGCTTTACGTGAGCTTGGGGCCGGAGGAAGCAAAGGACTTCTCAACAAAAACTGGCGGCGCCGCGCGTCATGACTTCGTGATTTCAGTCATCACTGAGGCGTCGGGATTTCAGACAGCCAAGTCGGTTGCAGCGGCGATTTCGGAAGCCCTCGTCGATGCACCCCTGGCGCTGAACAAGGGTACGCTTGCGGGGCTCTGGTTTCTCAAGGCCAAGGCGGCGCGCATTGGCAACGATGATACGCGACGGATCGATCTGACGTTCCGCGCGGCGGTGGACGGGCTCTGAGCCCATTAACTTTCCTCAATGAATGGAGTGTGAGCCATGGCTGCTCAGAACGGTAAGGACCTTTTGGTTAAGGTCGACATGAACGGCGCGGGTCTCTTCGAGACTGTGGCCGGGTTGCGGGCGACGCGCGTGAGCTTCAACACTGAAAGCGTCGATATCACGAGCGCGGAAAGCTCCGGTGGTTGGCGCGAGCTTCTTGCTGGGGCTGGCGTTCGGACCACGTCAATATCGGGCTCTGGCGTCTTTAAGGACGCAGATACTGATGCCCGGATGCGGGAGCTTTTCTTTGACGGGGTGAACCCAGACTTCCAGGTTGTGATCCCGGATTTTGGTACCCTTGAGGGACCATTTCAGGTGACGTCGCTGGAATACGCCGGAAATCATGACGGCGAAGCGACATACGAGATGGCGCTTGCTTCGGCTGGCGCGCTCGTCTTCACAGCGCTCTGAGCACATGGCAAACCCTTATGCTGGCGAGGTCTGCATTGTCCTCAACGGTGAGCAACGCCTCTGCAAGCTCACCCTTGGTGCCTTGGCTGAGTTCGAAACAGAGCTCGGAGAAGAGAGCCTCATCGCGCTGATCGAGCGGTTTGAGGCAGGGCGCTACAAAGCCGCCGATGTTCTGGGCCTTGTTGTGGCAGGTCTTCGCGGCGGTGGTTGGTGCGGCACAAAGAAAGATCTCCTCACCTTCGAGATCGAGGGAGGGGTGGAGGAGGCCGCACGGGTTGCCGCGCGGTTGCTTATCTCGGCGTTTACGCCCGTCGGGCAATGAGTGCTTTCGACTGGCCCGGCCTGATGGAGATCGGGATCAGCCGTTTGCGTTTAAAGCCCGAGGAGTTTTGGCGCCTCACACCCGCGGAGCTTCGCCTCATGGTGGGGCCTGTGGGGCCGAAGCCCATGGGTCGAGAGCGTCTTTCTGACCTGATGGCCGCCTTCCCGGACATGACAAAGGAGCCTGATGATGGCTGAGTTTGGAGATGAGTTTGATGGCCTAGAGGCGGAGTTGACCGCTTTGGAGGCCAGCATGGACGGGGCGCGTGTGATGACGACGGCTTTCGTTTCCGAGATTGATCGCGTCCAGGGAGCACTTGCATCGGTTAACGTCGATGTCCGAACGTTTGATCGCGGGCTTTCCAGCGGGCTGAAGAAGGCGTTCGATGGAGTCATTTTCAAGGGCCTTGATCTGAGCGATGCGCTGGGTGTCCTCGGAGAGAGCCTGTCGAAGACGGTTTATAACGCAGCAATAACTCCAGTCATGGATGGGTTTGGATCCGCTATTGCGAATGGGCTTGGCGGGCTTTTTGGCGCAACGCCTTTTGCGAAAGGCGGGGCATTCGTCGGTGGCAACGTGATGCCCTTTGCCAAAGGTGGTGTTGTGAGCCAGGCGACCGCTTTTCCCATGCGGTCCGGCACTGGGCTGATGGGTGAAGCGGGGCCGGAAGCGATTATGCCGCTTTCACGGGGCTCTGATGGCAGCCTCGGCGTCCGCGCTTCCGGAGGTGCCGTTTCGAATGTGACGATCAATGTCTCGACGCCCGACGTAGCAGGCTTTCGTCGGACGCAAGGTCAGATCGCGGCGCAAGTGAACAGAGCCTTGGCCCGCGGGCAGCGCAATTCCTGAGAGGTTAGCGATGTTTCATGAAGTGAGATTTCCGTCGACATTAAGCTTCGGCTCTGTTGGCGGGCCTGAGCGGCGCACCGAGATCGTGATGCTCGCAAACGGGTTCGAAGAGCGCAACACGCCCTGGGCACACTCTCGTCGTCGGTATGATGCCGGGGTTGCTATGCGGTCCCTCGATGACATTGAGGAACTCATCGCGTTCTTCGAGGCGCGCCACGGTCAGCTCTACGGCTTTCGCTGGAAGGACTGGTCTGACTACCGATCCATTGCGTCTTCGCGCGAAATTGCGTTCACCGATCAGGTGATTGGGAACGGCGATGGCAGCACGATCGTCTTCCAGCTCATGAAAGTGTACCGGTCCGGTTTGGAGAGCTACGCACGCCCGATCCGCAAGCCCGTTGATGGAACCGTTCGCATTGGATGGGGAGATGCTGAGAAGACCGAGGGCATTGATTACGCGGTGGATTACACCACTGGAATCGTGACGTTTACGTCTCCTCCGCCCGAGGAAGCTGAGGTTGTGGCGGGCTTCGAGTTTGACGTGCCCGTGCGGTTCGACGTCGACCAGATCCAGACTTCTGTTGCGGCGTTTAATGCGGGCGATGCACCAACCGTGCCGGTTGTGGAGGTTCGGGTATGAGCGTTGAGGCTCTTCACGCGCATTTGGCGGCAGGTTTGACTACCGTTGCGCGGGCTTGGCGGCTGACGCGAAGAGACGGCGTTGTCTTCGGCTTTACAGACCATGACCTACCATTGGAATTCGATGGTCTGATTTACGATGCAAGCGGGGGCATGACCGCCGCGGCTTTGATGCAGACATCCGGTCTCGCCGTGGACAATACGGAGGCGCTTGGAGCGTTAAGTGATGCCCGGATCACGGAAGCAGACATAAATGCGGGGCTTTATGACGGTGCTGAGGTCCTGTGCTGGCTTGTTAATTGGGCTGATGTCACGGCTCGGAAAATCCTCTTTCGCGGCTTTGTCGGACAGGTCCGACGTGGGGATGGGGCGTTCACTGCGGAGTTGCGCGGCCTCACGGAGGCGCTGAACGAACCTCAAGGTCGAACATATCTGCGAAACTGTTCGCAGCTTGGAATGGCATCCGTCGATCTTTCCACCCCGGGCTACCGCACCGAGGTTGCGGTGGAAGAAATCGAGGGCCGGAGGCTTTTGCGATTTGCAGAGCTACCAGGTTTTGATCCTGATTGGTTTGAGCGTGGGCGCCTTGACGTCGTAAGTGGCGCTGCGAGCGGGCTTTGGGGGGCAATCAAATGGGACCGCCAGACCAGCAATGGCCGCGAGATTGAGCTTTGGATGCCTATTCGCGGAGATCTTCGCCCGGGCGATACGGTGCGGTTGGAGGCTGGCTCTGATGGGACGCTAGCGACGTGCCAACGCAAGTTTGACAACGCGGTCAATTTTACCGGCTTCCCGTTTATTCCCGGCGAGGACTGGTTGTCTGCTGTCCCGGTCACGGGCGGCTCGAACAATGGCGGAGCCCTGCGATGAAGGCAGACGACGTCGTCGCTGAAGCGCGTCGCTGGATAGGAACGCCTTATCTGCATCAAGCGTCGAGACGGGGCGAGGGCGCGGATTGCCTCGGTTTGGTGCGTGGTGTGTGGCGTGAAGTATGCGGTAAGGAACCTGTCGTTCCGCCAGCTTACACTCCCGATTGGGCGGAGGCGGAACGGGACGAGCGCTTGTGGCAGGCCGCGCGGCAGCACTTGTGTGAGGTCAAGCGTAGGCCGCAGGTCGGAGACGTAGTGCTTTTTCGAATGCGTAGCGGAATGGTCGCCAAGCACTTGGGAATCCTATCGTCACTTGGTTCCGCGCCGCGCTTCATTCATGCCTATCAGCGCCACGGCGTCATCGAGAGCCCTCTGAGCTCACCTTGGCAGCGACGGGCTGTGTCCTTTTTCGAATTTCCCTAACTTTGCGAGGCCTTCTCCATGGCGACGCTTCTTCTTTCTGCCGCAGGAGCGGCGCTTGGTGGTTCGGTCGGCGGCTCCCTTCTTGGGGTGTCTTCAGTGGCCTTGGGTCGGGCTATTGGTGCAACCTTTGGACGGGTGATTGACCAAAAGCTCCTTGGGTCCGGTAGCCAGGCAGTGGAGACCGGCAAAGTGGACCGGTTTCGCCTGACTGGCGCGAGCGAAGGCGCGCCGATCACTCAGCTATATGGGCGCATGCGAATTGGCGGACAGGTCATCTGGGCTACCGAGTTTCAGGAGCACACCAATACGACCGGTGGTGGAAAAGGAGCGCCCACGCGTCCTCAGACGACAGAGTACTCATATAGCATTTCTTTGGCTATCGCGCTTTGTGAAGGTGAAATCTCCGGCGTGGGCCGTGTTTGGGCTGACGGACAAGAGGTTGCTGCGGAAACGCTCAACATGCGGGTCTACCCCGGATCACAGACGCAACAGCCTGATCCGAAGATTGCGGCGGTGCAGGGGCTCGAGAACACACCGGCGTTTAGGGGCACCGCCTATGTCGTCATGGAGGATCTTGATCTCGCGCCCTTTGGTTCACGCGTCCCGCAGTTTTCCTTTGAGGTTTCAAGGCCAGCGCAGGATGGATCGCCTGAAGCTCCGCAAGACTTGGGAGATGCGGTGCAGGCCGTTGCGATGATGCCGGGCACAGGCGAATACGCGCTTGCGACTACGCCGGTGACCTATGACGCAGGTTTCGGCCGTGTTGCGTCAGCCAATGTGAACACGGCTTCGTCCAAAACCGATTTCGCTGTTTCATTGGAGACGCTCTCAGAGCAGCTTCCCAATTGCGGGTCGACTTCCCTCATTGTGTCCTGGTTCGGGGATGACCTGCGCTGCGCTCAGTGTACGCTGGCCCCGCGCGTTGAGCGGAGCACCGCGGACGGGGCATCCATGGACTGGAGCGTGTCCGGCATTGATCGTGCCTCGGCACAGGTCGTACCGCTCGATGAAGAGGGGCGGCCACTTTACGGCGGAACGCCCACAGATCAGTCGGTTATTGAGGCGATCAGCGCCCTGCGCGATATGGGCCAGGAAGTCATGTTTTATCCGTTCATTCTCATGACCCAGCCTGAGGGGAATGACCTTCCCAATCCATACGGTGATCAACCTGGGCAACCGGTTTTCCCTTGGCGTGGTCGAATTACGCTTGATGCAGCCCCTGGGCGCCCTGGCTCTTCGGATCGAAGCGCTGGGGCTGAAGCGGAAGTTGCCGCCTTTATGGGCACGGCCCAGTCTGGTGATTTTGACCTAGCAGGAACAAGCGTGCGCTACGTCGGGCCGCCGGATACCGGCTATAGGCGGTTTATCCT
This sequence comes from Pseudomonadota bacterium, assembly GCA_039024825.1. GTDB lineage: Bacteria > Pseudomonadota > Alphaproteobacteria > Rhodobacterales > Rhodobacteraceae > Shimia_B. The sequence continues at coordinate 1,856 of JBCCPQ010000076.1, read as the reverse complement.
TCACTACGCCCATCTTTGCGCCGCGGCAGGGGGCGTTGATGCTTTCTGCATAGGCTCCGAGATGAGGGGTTTTACCCAGATCCGGGGATCAGGTGATAGCTTTCCAGCGGTCGAAGCACTGCGGTTACTTGCAGCGGAGTGCCGCGCGATATTGGGCGATGAGTGCGATATATCCTACGCGGCCGACTGGTCTGAATACTTCGGCTATCAACCGCAGGATGGATCAGGTGACGTCTACTACCATCTTGATCCTCTGTGGGCTGATCCCGTGATCGATTTCATCGGAATCGACAATTACATGCCTCTATCCGATTGGCGCGATGGTCAGGACCATGCTGATGCGGGTGCCGGATCAATCTATTCATTGGATTACCTTGTTGGGAACGTCGCTGGCGGCGAAGGGTACGACTGGTTTTATGCTTCTGAGGCTGAACGGGATGCCCAGATCCGGACCCCGATCACGGACGGTGCCTACGGAGAATCATGGGTCTACCGCTACAAAGACATCCGTAGTTGGTGGGAGAACCATCATCATGAACGAACCGGAGGCGTGCGCGCTCAATTCCCAACGAGTTGGCAGCCAGGTCTGAAGCCAATTCGATTTACTGAACTTGGGTGCGCGGCCGTCGACAAGTCCACGAACCAGCCAAACAAATTCGTGGATCCAAAGTCCTCGGAGTCGAGCTTGCCTTTCTATTCCAACGGTTTGCGCGATCCGTTGATACAGCTTCAGTACCTTCGCGCGATGGCACGTTACTGGAACGCTGAGTCCAACAACCCGGTATCCAAAGAATACAACGGACCCATGGTGGATATGGCTCGTGCGCATGTGTGGGCTTGGGACGCGCGCCCTTACCCCGCGTTTCCTGCAAAGCTTGATGTCTGGTCTGATGGTAGTAACCACGGCCGAGGGCACTGGCTGACAGGGCGTGGCACGGGGCGCACACTGGCAGATGTGGTGACAGAAATTTGTGCACGCTCGGGCGTGACCCAGATTGATGTAAGCCGCCTCTTTGGATTTGTCCGAGGCTACGTGGTCGAAGACGTAGCCGACGCAAGGTCTGCGCTACAGCCTTTGATGCTTGCCTACGGTTTTGACGTGGTGGAGCGAAACGGCGTGCTTATCTTCTTCAATCGCGATGGCCTTTCAACGGCGGCGCTTGAAGAGGAGGGACTGGTCTATCGTGGCGGCGATGATGCTGTGCTCACGCTTGAGCGTGCCGCCTTTGCAGAGGTAACGGGCAGGGTGCAGGTCACTTTCGTTGACGTCGATGGTGATTTTGAAGCCGCAGCCGTTGATGCGCTTTATCCTGGAGAGGATGCTGCCACGCTCACTGTATCCGAGATGCCGCTGGCGCTCACCCGGAGCGAAGCGCGGGCCATTGCCGAACGATGGTTGTCGGAAACGCGGCTTGCACGCGACACTGCGGAATTTGTCCTACCGCCCTCGAAATCTCATCTGGGCGCAGGCGATGTTGTTTCTCTGCCGGAAGACGGAGGACAGGCCCACTTTCGGATTGATCGCGTTGAGGACACAGAAGCCCGCCTTGTGGAAGCCGTGCGGGTTGAGCCGGGAAGCTATGAGCGCCCCGCCGACTTGGAGGACGAAATTGTCGTCAATGAGTTCGTGCCGCCGCTACCTGTTTTTGCACAGTTCCTCGATCTTCCGCTTTTGGATGGGGACGAGGTTCCTCACGCACCGCATCTGGCAGCTACGGCGGAGAACTGGCCCGGTGGTGCAGCTGTTTATGCATCTGCAACAGGGGCAGATTTTGCATTGAAGACGGTGGTCACAACGCCTGCCACCTTGGGAGAGATTCAAGAGGATGTGCCCGCTGGGCCGTGCGGCATTCGCG
>JBCCPQ010000075.1:0-10541 GCA_039024825.1 Pseudomonadota bacterium | reverse complement strand
TCCGGTGGGAACCACGGGCGAGAGCCCGACGCTGTCCCATGCCGAACACGACGCAGTCGTGGCCACCGTGGTGGAACAAGCCGCAGGCCGCGTGCCGGTACTCGCAGGCGCCGGGTCTAATAATACAGCCGAAGCGGTGCGGCTTACGCAGGCCGCGAAGGACGCCGGTGCCGACGGCGCCCTCGTTGTCACGCCCTACTACAACAAACCCACCCAACGCGGCCTCATCGCGCATTATGAGGCCTGCGCGGCGGTGGGCTTGCCGATTATCATCTACAACATTCCGCCCCGTTCCGTGATCGACATGAGCGACACGACCATGGCAGAGCTCGCAAAACTGCCCGAAATCGTCGGCGTCAAGGACGCCACAGCCGATCTCGCCCGGGTCCCTGCAACGCGGCTCAGCTGCGGCGCGGACTTCATCCAGGTGTCGGGAGAGGACGCCACTGCCGTGGGCTACAACGCCATGGGCGGCGTGGGCTGCATTTCCGTCACCGCCAACGTCGCGCCGAAACTCTGTGCCCAGATGCAGGCCGCCTGCCTCGCCGGAGACTACGCCAAAGCGGTGGAGATCCAGGACATCCTCATGCCTCTCCACCAGGCAGTCTTTACAGAGCCGGGCCTCTGCGGCGCGAAGTACGGCGCAGCCAAGCTGGGACTGTGTTCGGACGCGGTCCGCTCCCCCCTCGTGACGCTGAGCGATGCTACAAAGGCCAAGATGGATGCCGCCATGGCACGCGCCGGTCTTCTTTGATTAACTGACGTCTAGGCCGCCAACGCCGCCTGCGCGAAACAGGCGCGCAGATGGTCCGCTGCCGCCTCCACCGCTGCAGGCGGATCATCCCGCACCACCATGCAAAGCTCGAAGTGCGGCAGGGGCGGCAGACCAAGCGATGCGGGCACCTCCACGATATCGCCGCCAAGCGCGCTCCGTGGGATCGGTGCCACGGCCAGATCAGCCTTCACCGCAGCCTTCTGCCCCGACAGATGCCCGGACTCGAGCGCGATCCGGTAGGGCCGCCGCTCCTTCTCCAGCCCGCCGAGCCCGGCCAGCCGCCACGCACAACTCTCTTCCCAGACCGACACCGGGATCGGCTCCTGCTCCGCGGCGATCCCGCCCCGGCACCCGGCCCAGACGAGGGGCTCGCTGCCCAGAAGCTCGCCGGGACGCTGATCGCGCTGGAACGGCAACCGCGTGATCAGCCCCACATCCACGCGACGCTCCGCAATCGCCTGCAACGTCGGGTTCGTATTCATCACCATAGCGTTCACCGTGACCGACGGATGCGTGCGCGCGAAGCGCCGCAGCATGTCCGGCAAGTGCCCCTCGGCCACGTCGTCGGGCACAGCGAGCCGCACCGTCCCCTCCATGTGCTGCTGATGAAAATCAGCCATCAGATCCTGGTTCAGCGCCAACATCCGCCGCGCGTGGGCCAGCACCTTCTCGCCATCCTCGGTCAGCGTGACCGACCGGCTATCGCGCACGAAAAGCGGCCGCCCGGCGATCTCTTCCATCTTCTTGACCTGCATCGACACCGCCGACGGCGTCCGAAAGACGCTCTGCGCCGCGGCGGAGAAGTTCCCGGTCTCCGCGATGGCAACAATCGTGCGGAGCAGGTCGAGATCAAAGAGCGGAAGGGCCATGGGATTACCTTTCAGAAAATCTGATATCAACATACATATCTTCGCGTTTCACTTATAGCAAGCCCGCCCCTACCTTTCGATCATCAACCGAAAGGACACCGCCATGATCTACCTGCCCGCACCCACCGCCCGGAAATCGACCCTCTCCTTCGCCAAGGGCCGCGACCACCTCACCCGCCTCACCGGCTGGCTCCACGCTGCAGCGCTCAACGCCGAAGCCCGGCGCGAGATCGCGAAACTCACCCCGCGCATGCGTCGCGATGCCGGCCTCCCGGAAGCGCCCGCTGAACTGCCGCGCTGACCTCCCCCTTTCTTTCGTTCAAGAATACTCCGGCGCCCTGCCCGACACGCAGTACCTCTCTGCCGGCAGGGCGCCCCTTGCAGAGGCCGTCCCGCCCCGCCTATATCCCGTCGATGGCCAGGAAGGACGACAACCCCAACTACAAGGTGATCGCGGAAAACCGCCGCGCGCGGTACGACTACGCCATCGAAGACGATCTCGAAGTGGGCATCATCCTCGAAGGCTCAGAGGTCAAAAGCCTCCGCCAGGGCGGATCCAACATCGCCGAATCCTACGCCGAAGTCGAAGACGGGGAACTCTGGCTCACCAACAGCTACATCGCGCCCTATGAGCAGGCTAAGATGTTCCGCCACGAGGAGCGTCGCAAGCGCAAGCTGCTCTGTTCCCGAAAAGAGCTGTCAAACCTCTGGAACGCTACCCAGCGCAAGGGCATGACCATCGTGCCGCTCGTGATGTACTTCAACCACCGCGGTCTCGTGAAACTCAAGGTCGGCATCGCCAAGGGCAAAAAGAACGTCGACAAACGCGCGACAGAGGCGAAGCGCGACTGGCAGCGCCAGAAGGCCCGCCTCCTGCGCGAGCACTAGTCTCGGATCAACGGCGCAAGGAGCGCTCTAGGCCGCCCCTCAGGCGACGTCAGAAAGCTCCCGTCCACAGGTCGCTCGCCAAAGTAAAGATGGTCCCCGGCGACCCCAAGCACCTCATACTCCACCGTCGGACTGTTGGGCGGCAATCCGAGAACAGAACATCCGCTTTCAAGAACGTCGCCAGCCGTCCCAACCTCCCACGGCACGGTGCCGCAGGTTCCCGCCTCCGCAGAATTCAGAAAGTCAGCAAAGCCCTGCGCCAGGGGTGTAAACCGCACGAACTCGTCAATGGTGAGGTCAGCCTCGACCGCGCCATCAAGCACGTCGGATGGGCCCAGGACATCCACACGACCCGCAAAGTACAGCGTCTGCAAGGCAAAGTCACACCCGGGCCCGGCGTAGGTCGTGAACGCCGCCTCGATCCGGCCGTCCTCCAGGGTGACGGTGCGCGTCATCCACCATTCCCCCATGGAGCCGTCGGCATTGGGCTGCGGGCGCACCTCGCACGAGACAGACCGCCAGGAGCCATCGAGCCCCGCCGCGGTCGTATCAGCCGAGGCACCCGAAGCGGCCGCCGAAAGAGCGATCAAAACAAAGCGTGTGAACATCGTTGAACTCCCTGAAATGCATTCGACGGGACGCTACCTCGCGATCACAGGCACCAGTATTTCAAAAGTCTAAAAGCGCATCTTCTGTTTTTCAGAATGCTATGGCCGGTCTTCCGTGGTACGGCTCACCGATGCACGGCTATCTCCGCCAGCTCGCAAATTTCGCAGAAATCACGCGCGCAGGCTCCATCACCGGGGCGGCCGCGCGCCTTGGCGTGAGCCCGTCCATTATGTCGGGGTCGGTTCGGATTCTCGAAACCAGCTATGGCGAGCCGTTGCTAGAACGCCGACATGACGGTGTGCAGGTGACAACCAAAGGCGCGGAGGTCGCCGTGGAAGCCGGGTCAATCCTAGATGCCCTTCACCGCACCATGGGTCACCTTCAAGACGACGACCTCAAGGGCGAGGTACGCCTCGCCCTGCCTTGGGAGGCGATACAAGGATGGTTCGACACGGCCTTCGCCGTTCTGGCACGGGACCACCCGCAGCTTCGGCTCTGCTTGTTTCCAGACGACACGCTGGAAGATCACAAGCGATTTGCCCGCGACCTCTATCTCAGGATCAGCCGGAAGCGGGACTACAAAGACCTTCAGACACTCTGGCAGGTCGAAAGCGAAGCGGCACTCGTTGCCCATCCCGACCTGTTGGGAGATGCAGATCCAGAGGATGACAAGGCCGTGGCACGACTTCCCAGCCTGTCACCGCAGTCCAAAGGGCCCCTCCAAGTGCAGGGCGCCGCAGAGGCGTTGGGGCTCGCGCGCAAAGGCCTCGGCACGACAAGCTGCATCCTTTTCTCGGTTCAACGCGAGCTGAACAGCGGGTCCCTTGTCCGGTGTCTTAGCAGCCGGGTGAATGTGCCGCTCTTCATCACCTTGGGCGCTCCGCACAAACGGCCTGGCGCACGGGTCCGCGCCGTCGCTGAGGCCTTGCATGACGCGATGATGGAACAGTCGGCCGGGTGATCCCGTCACCGCCACTGAATCCTTGCGGGATCAACAAAACTGCGTCACATAAAGGGCGAGTTAGGCGGCAGCGAATCGTCTTTCTTGAACATGGACGGGCGGAGCGGGTCGGGCTCCGCCCGTTTTGTTTTCTAGCAGGTAGTTTCTCGGGAGCGCGATTGAGGCGCAGCAGCCACTGCAGCCCAAGGCACACATTCCTTTCTGTTTCATGACCCATGCGGGCGCTGGCCTAACGTTTAGCCGCTCGCCTTCTCCGAAAGGCGGCTTGTCCGAACAACACAACGGGCGTATGGCAAGCACGATTGGAGCGAACCCATGGTCGACGACCCGAGACAACTGGTCTCCACCGCGTGGCTGGAGACGCATCTGAAGGACCCGGACCTGCGCATCCTCGATGCGTCCTGGCACATGCCCTCATCCGACCGGGACGCCCGCGCCGAATACGAGGCCGGCCACATCCCCGGCGCCCGCTTCTTCGATATCGACGACATTTCCGATGCCCGGTCAGACCTGCCCCACATGGTGCCGCCTGTGGAAAAGTTCATGTCCCGCATGCGCACCCTCGGCGTGGGCGATGGGCACCAGGTGGTGATCTATGACAGTGTAGGTCTCTTCTCCGCACCCCGGGTATGGTGGCTCTTCCGACTGATGGGCAAGCGCGACGTGGCCGTTCTTGATGGCGGCTTTCCCAAGTGGCTGTCCGAAGGGCGTGAGGTTGAGGATATGCCTCCCATCATCCGCGACCGCCACATGACCGTCTCGCGCCAGAACCAGATGGTCAAAGATGTGACGCAGGTCGCCATGGCCTCAAAGCTCGGCGATTGGGAAATTGTCGATGCAAGATCAGCCGAGAGGTTTCGCGGCGAAACCCCCGAACCACGGGAAGGCATGCGCTCCGGCCATATCCCGGGCTCCCGCAACGTGCCCTTCACAACCCTCCTGAACGACGATCAGACGCTCAAAGACGCCGCTGGCATCCGCGCTGTATTCGACGGCGCCGGTGTTGATCTGAACAAACCCGTCATCACAAGCTGCGGATCCGGCGTCACGGCCGCGATCCTCAGCCTCGCCCTGGAGCGTATCGGCAAGACCGACCACGCGCTCTACGATGGAAGCTGGTCCGAATGGGGCCGCTTCCCCACCCTCACCGTCGCAACCGGAGACGCCTGATGTTCGACGCCCTCACCCCGCAACCTGCCGACAAGATCCTCGCCCTGATGGCCGCCATGAAGGCCGACCCGCGCGATGGTAAGATCGATCTTGGCGTGGGCGTGTACAAGAACGCGGACGGAGTGACCCCTGTCATGCGCGCCGTGAAGGCCGCCGAGCAGCGCATCTGGGAGAACCAGTCGTCCAAGGCCTATACCGGGCTCGCAGGTGATCCGGCTTTCGCGGATGCCATGGCCGACCTCGTTCTGGGCGATGCCGTCGCCCGCGATGCCGTGGCGGCCGTGGCCACGCCCGGGGGTACAGGGGCAATCCGGCAAGGGTTCGAGCTTATCAAGATGGCCGCGCCCGGTGCCACCGTCTGGGTATCTGCGCCCACATGGCCCAACCACAACTCAATCCTCAAGTTCATGGGGATGACCTTCCGCGAATATCGCTATTTCGACGAAGAAACCTGTGCCGTGGACTTCGACGGGATGATCGCGGACCTCGACCAGATCGCCGAGGGCGACGTGGTCCTCCTCCATGGCTGCTGTCACAACCCCACGGGCGCGAACCTGAACGCGGTGCAGTGGGACGAGGTCATATCCGTGCTGAACGCCAAGCAGGCCTTGCCGATGATCGACATCGCCTACCAGGGCTTCGGCGACGGGCTGGCTGCGGATGGCGAAGCTGTGCGCAAAGTCGCCGCGAATTGCGACCAGACGCTGATCGCGGCCTCATGCTCCAAGAACTTCGGCATCTACCGGGAGCGGACCGGGATCCTCATGGCCACCGGCGGCAAAGACACAGCGCTGACCCAGGCGACACTGAGTTTCCTCAACAGGCAGAACTACTCGTTCCCGCCTGACCATGGCGCGCGCATCGTTACCGAGATCTTAACGGATCAGGAGTTGCGGGCGGATTGGGAGGCCGAACTGGAAGAGGTCCGCGAAGGCATGCTCAAGCTGCGGCGCGACCTCGCTGATGCGCTGCAGGCCGAAACAGGATCGAACCGCTTCGGCTTTATCGCTGAACACCGCGGAATGTTCTCGCGCCTGGCCCTGACGCCCGAACAGGTGGCAACGCTTCGCGAAGACCACGCCGTCTACATGGTGGGCGACAGCCGCATCAACGTGGCGGGGCTCAATGCCAAGACAGTTCTGGTGCTCGCAAAGGCCATCGCCAGCGTCCTTTAGGCGCACACTGGTCTTCGCATGGAAGACTCATCCTGAGGTGAGCCCAAATCGGCCGCCGGAGCGAACCCAGATCTAAGAACGGGAACAAAACTCTTGCGAAGAGTTTTGGCAAATTCCTTGCGAAGGAATTTGGCGCCCACGGCACGATGATCACGGTCTTGCCGTGCTCACGACCCGGGCACCAAGACCCTGCGCCAGGGTCTTGAGAAGAGTTTTCGCAAAACTCTTCTGCCCAAAGAAAAGCCCCGGCGCGAAGCTCGCGCCGGGGCCACTCCATCGAAGGAGGATCGGAAGGGGTGATCAGCCCTTCGAGAAGTCGGGATAGGCTTCCATACCCATCTCGGAGGTATCGAGCCCGTTCATCTCCGCCTCTTCGCTCACCCGGATGCCCATGATGGCCTTGAGGATGAACCACACGATGAGGCTGGCGACGAACGTGAACACGCCGTAGGCGACGATGCCGATGACCTGCGTCCCGAAGGCCGCGTCGGAGTTCGACAGCACCACCGCGATCGTGCCCCAGATACCGGCGAAGAGGTGCACCGGCACGGCGCCGACCACGTCGTCGATCTTGAGCTTGTCGAGCATCGGTACGGTGAAGACCACGATCACGCCACCCACAGCACCGATCATCAGCGCGAGGCCGAGGGACGGAGCGAGAGGCTCTGCCGTGATGGACACGAGGCCCGCCAGAGCACCGTTGAGCACCATGGTGAGGTCAGGCTTGCCGTAGAGCACCTGCGTCAGGATCAGCGCTGCAACAGCGCCAGACGCCGCTGCCATGTTCGTGTTGGCAAAGATGCGCGACACGTCGGACACGTCACCCACGGTTCCCATGGCGAGCTGGGAGCCGCCATTGAAGCCAAACCAGCCGAGCCACAGGATAAACGTACCCAACGTCGCAAGCGCGAGGTTGGAGCCGGGCATCGGCTGCACCTTGCCGTCCTTGTACTTGCCAAGGCGCGGCCCGAGGACGATGGCACCGGCCAGAGCAGCCCAGCCACCCACGGAGTGCACCACGGTGGAGCCTGCGAAGTCGGAGAAGCCCATCTCGGAGAGCCAGCCACCGCCCCACTGCCAGGACCCGGAGATCGGGTACATGAGGCCCGTCAGGATCACGACGAAAATGAGGAATGGCCACAGCTTGATCCGCTCTGCCAGCGCACCCGACACGATGGAGGCCGTGGCCGCCACGAAGACGAGCTGGAAGAAGAAGTCGGACCCGACAGACGCATAGTCGAGCGCCGCGTCAGCAGCCGCAACGCCAACGGGGTCGAGCACGGTCATGCCGCCGATGGCAAAGTAGCCGTTGAAGTCGCCCGGATACATCGTGTTGAAGCCGACGAGCCAGTACATGATGGCTGCGATGGAATAGAGCGCGATGTTCTTGGTCATCTGCATCGTCACGTTCTTGGAACGCACGAGGCCACCCTCGAGCATCGCAAAGCCCGCAGCCATGAAGAACACAAGGAAACCAGCCATGCAGAAGAGCAAAGTGGTCATGATGTAGGGGCCAATCTCATCGAAGGAGGGCACGGCCTCCTCCTGAGCAAAGCCCAGCGTCGGCAGCATGATGGCCGCGACCGCAAGTGGGAGGATCTTAGTGAGTTTCATAGGTAGGTCCCTGATTGGTAAGCGCGATCAGAGCGCGTCGTCGTTGGTTTCGCCGGTGCGGACGCGGAGAGCGCCTTCAACGTCGAGCGTGAAGATCTTGCCGTCGCCGATTTTGTCGGTCTTGGCGGTCTTGGCGATCGTGTCCACGACCTGCTCGGCCATGGCGTCTGCCACGACGATCTCGAGCTTGACCTTTGGCACGAAATTCACGGCGTACTCGGCCCCGCGATAGATTTCCGTGTGGCCCGATTGCGAGCCGAAGCCCTTGATTTCGGTCACCATCATGCCGCGCACGCCAAGCCCGGTGAGGGCCTCGCGCACCTCCTCGAGTTTGAACGGCTTGATGGCTGCTATGATGAGTTTCACGTGTCTGTCCCTTCCATAGTTCACGGTCTGCACCCGCCGCAGCAGCACGAGCGGCGGAGGCTGGGGGGAGAGGGGGCGCAAGGTGCCTCATTTTCAAGCGAAGGGCCGGGACAGGGCTGGTTGCAGGGGGCAAATGGAGTCGTTTTTTGCACAAAATCTAATCATTGCCTGCATTTTAGGCGAATTAAGAAATCAAGAATGAACGGCAATCGCACGGTTACATCGGGCGGGAATTTGCCTACATTGAGCGCCGAGCGGCCGGAGAGCCATCGCGATGAGCAGGACGACAAAAACCCGAAAGCCGCCCGGTAAAACGCTGGTGGCGGAACGACGCTACCCGGCAAAGGCGGCGCCGGCGAAACGCACGCGCAAACGCCGATCTGCATCCGCCAAGAAGCGCCCGTGGTACGCGCGTCTCTTCCGCTGGATCCTGGGGCTTTTTTGGTCGGTGATCTGGCGTGGCACCGCGCTCGCGGCAGCCTTCGTGGGCCTCGCGGCGCTCTACATCGCACTCACCCTGCCGAACGCAGAGGTCTTTGCCGATCAGCGGGCGCGGGGATCAGTGACGATGCTCGACCGGGATGGCCAAACATTTGCCTGGCGGGGCGACCAGTTCGGCGGTGTCGTGCAGGCCGAAGATGTCTCAGAGCACATCCGCAACGCGGTGATCGCCACTGAGGACAAGCGCTTTTACAGGCATCTCGGCCTTTCACCGCGCGGCATCGCCTCTGCGATCAGGATTAACCTTCGGGAAGGGCGCGGGCCGTTGTCGGGCCACGGTGGTTCGACGCTGACCCAGCAGACCGCCAAACTCATCTGCCTGGGCGTGCCATACGATCCGGGGGTCTGGGCATCTGAGTCGGACTATGAGCGCGAGTGCCGGGCAGGCTCGATCTCCCGAAAGGCTCGGGAGGCGATCTATGCCCTCGGGATGGAGATCAAGTATACCAAGGATGAGATCCTCACGATCTACCTGAACCGCGCCTTCCTCGGCTCCACAGCGCGGGGCTTTGAGGCGGCAACACAGCGCTACTTCGCCAAACCCGCCTCGGAGGCCACCCCCGCCGAGGCGGCGATGCTTGCGGGCCTGCTTGTGGCGCCCACGCGCTACGCGCCGACAAACAACTTGGAGCGAAGCCAGGCGCGGGCGGCGACGGTCGTACGCCTCATGGAAGAACAGGGCTATCTGAGCGACGCCGAGGCGCGGCAGGCGCAAGCCAATCCCGCCACGCTGAGTGACGCCGCCGCCGCCCGCGTGGGCGGCTACTTTGCAGACTGGGTGATGGCATCGGGACCGGAGTTCTTTACCCGCGATACCACTGAAGACGTCATCCTGCGCACGACCTTCGACCCGCGCATTCAAGCCGCCGCAGAAGACGCGCTGACCTACATCTTCGACACCAAAGTGCGCGAGGGGTCAGAGGCCGAGGCGGCCATCGTGGTGATGAGCGCTGACGGCGCTGTGCGTGCCATGGTGGGTGGACGCGACCTGCGCGTGAACGGGGCCTTCAACCGCGCAACGCAGGCCAATCGGCAAACGGGCTCAACCTTCAAGCCCTTCGTCTATGCCACAGCGATGGAGCTGGGCTATGGCCCTCTGGACACCGTTGTGGACGAACCATGGTCCATCGAGGTGCCCGGCTCAGGCACCTACGCCCCGGCCAATTACAACAACGAATATGCCGGCCGTGTGACGCTGACAGAGGCGCTGGCGCGGTCACTCAACATCCCGGCCGTCAAGATATCGGAGAGCCTCGGGCGCGATCTCGTGCGCCAGGTGGCCGCGGATTTCGGCATTGAATCGGAGCTCGCCGGCGGCCCGGCGCTGGCGCTCGGAGCATCGGAATCAACGCTGCTAGAGATGACGGGGGCCTATGCCGGGATCCTCAATGGCGGGTCATCCGTGACGCCGTATGGCCTCATAGAGCTGCGCCTGCAGGGGGATGAGGAGCCGCTCATGGGAACCGGCGGCGGTATCGGGGAGCGGGTAATCCAAGAGGATGCCGCCGCCAAGTTGATGTACATGATGAACGCCGTGATCCGTCAGGGCTCCGGCGGTCGCGCGGCGATTGACGGCTACGAGATCGCGGGAAAGACCGGCACCACGCAGGCAG
>JBCCPQ010000074.1:0-10615 GCA_039024825.1 Pseudomonadota bacterium | reverse complement strand
CGACGGCATCCTTGCCGCCATGAAGGCCGCCGGCTGCACACTGAACAACGCGAACATGCAGCATTCGCTGCTCGCGCTCGTCGTCATACCAGAGCTCCGGATCTCCGATCTCGGGCTCGTGGACGTGCGCACCTTTGAGCTAGTTCCCCTCTTCGAGGACGCGCCATAATGATACCCTCCAGACAAGCTTCCGCCCCCGCATCCCCTGCGGCGCGAGCGCGGAAAGGACACAAGAATGAAAACTGACCAGAACCTACCCATCGCCACGCCAGATACATACGCAGCCGCGTTTTTCGACGACGCCGAAGCCGCCGTGGACCGCCTCCAGGCGCTCTATTCCGCGGCCACGCGCTTTCTTTGCACGCATTTCGCAGAGGCCCTGCAAGGCGACATCCCAAAGACGCGCTACCGCGCCTTCTACCCGGAGATCCGCATCTCCACGACCTCCTACGCGAGCGTGGACAGCCGCCTGTCCTTTGGCCACGTGGCAGAGCCCGGGACCTATGCGACCACCGTCACGCGACCTGACCTGTTTCGCAATTACCTGCTCCAGCAGATCGCCCTCCTCATGGACAACCACGGCATCCGGGTCATGATCGGCCCCTCGACGACGCCCATGCCCGTGCACTTTGCCGTGGCTCAGGAAAAAGACGTCGTCGTCCCCCAGGAAGGCGCGGCCCCGTTCACGCTGCGCGACGTCTTCGACGTCCCCGATCTCGCCACCACGAACGACCAGATCGTGAATGGCTACGACTACACGTACCCGGACGGCGCGGGGCCTCTGGCGCCGTTCACCGCCCAGCGCATCGACTACTCGCTCGCGCGCCTGTCGCACTACACGGCCACCGATGCAGAGCATTTCCAGAACCATGTCCTGTTCACGAACTACCAGTTCTACGTGGAGGAATTCGAAGCCTACGCCCGCAAGATGCTTGAGACCGATACCGGCTACACAAGCTTCGTGGCTACCGGCAATCAGGAGATCACAACGCCTGATGGCGTCATCGACGTACCCGCGAAGCTCCCGCAGATGCCCACCTATCACCTCAAGCGCGAGGGCGGTGGCGGCATCACGCTGGTCAACATCGGCGTCGGCCCCTCCAACGCCAAAACTGCCACCGATCACATCGCCGTCCTTCGGCCCCACGCCTGGCTCATGGTGGGTCACTGCGCGGGACTGCGAAACTCGCAGTCCCTCGGCGACTTTGTCCTCGCGCATGCCTATCTGCGCGAGGATCACGTCCTGGACGACGACCTGCCAGTCTGGGTGCCGATCCCGGCTCTCGCAGAGATCCAGACCTCCCTCGAACAGGCCGTGGCAGAGATCAGCGGCCTTGAGGGCTACGAGCTCAAGCGCCTCATGCGCACGGGCACCGTGGCCACCATTGATAACCGCAACTGGGAACTGCGCGACCAATCAGGCCCGGTCCAGCGCCTCAGCCAGTCACGCGCGATTGCCCTCGATATGGAAAGTGCCACCATCGCGGCCAACGGCTACCGCTTCCGCGTGCCTTACGGCACGCTCCTGTGCGTGTCCGACAAACCCCTCCACGGTGAGCTCAAGCTCCCCGGCATGGCCACGGATTTCTACCGCACCCAGGTGACCCGTCACCTGCAAATCGGAATCCGTGCCATGGAGATCCTGCGCGAGATGCCGCTTGCGCGAATCCACAGCCGCAAACTTCGCTCCTTCGAAGAGACTGCTTTCCTCTAGGTCATGCCGGAAAGGGCAGGACCTGTAGCCAAGAAACGTCAGTAATTTAGGCAAATTAACCCACTAATTGTTGTGTACTCCCCATAGATACCGTTACATAGCTGCGATGAGGCCCGACATTTGGGCAGTGAAGGAGAGCTATAATGGCCAAACCAATGACCAAGACCCAACTCGTGGCCGCGCTGGCCGACGCCATGGACAGTGACAAGAAATCCGCCGGGGCGGCGCTCGATGCTGTCTGCGACGTGATCACCAAGGAAGTGTCCGGCGGCGGTGCCGTCACCCTCCCCGGCGTGGGCAAGATCTATTGCCGTGAGCGCCCCGAGCGCATGGTCCGCAACCCCGCCACTGGCGAGCAGATCAAGAAAGAGGCCGACAAAGTGGTCAAGATGACGATCGCCAAGGCGCTCAAAGACAGCGTGAACGGCTAATTCAGAACCCTGCGTTTCATGATGGCCGCCCTGCGCAAGGGCGGCCTTTTTTGTACCCGGGTCGGCGGGCGGGCGCCTTTCGAGCACGGGCAACGCCCCGCGCGCAGAAACAGAGCGCTCGCAGACCTTAAAACTGATCGAGGATGTATCGCGCCGTCATCAGATCGAGATGCGCACCGCCGCCGTTCTTAAAGAGCGTGATCCCGCCCGGCACAAAGGCATCCAGGTCGTAGTAATCCGCCAGCACATGCTCTCGGTCGATGACCTTCTCCTCCAGGGGGATCTTAAGCTCCCCGATATGGCCCAGCGTCGTCGCAAAACTGTCCACGAAAACCCGCGACCGACCCAGCGCCGCGTCGTCGGCCTCGCGCATGTCGGGCCGGTAGGCACCGATCAGATTCACGTGCTGCCCGTCGCGCAACCACGACCCGTCGAGCCACGGCTCCGTCGCCATGGTGCATCCCACGATGATATCGGCGCGCTTCACCGCTGCCGCGAGATCCCCCACGGGAAGCGTCATGTCGTACTCCGCACATAAGGCATCAGCCGCCGCACCCGTACGGTTCCACACCTCAAAGGACGCCGCCGGAAACCCCGCACCGAATGCCTCCCGCACCGACCGACCCACGGTGCCTGCCCCGACAATGAGAATGCGCCGGGCCTCCGGGGCGAGCCGCAACGCCGCCAGAAGCGAATCCGCTGCCGTCTTCCACTTCGTCACCAGTGTGAAATCAATCACGGCAGCAAGCGCGCCGGTGGCATCATCGAACAGCGTGACCGCCCCGCCAATCATGGGCCGCCCCTGCGCTGGGTTGCCGGGATAGACCGTCGCCGTCTTCACCAGCGCGCCGAGCCCGTCGATCCAGGCCGCACGGCTCAGGATCGTATCATCGCCCCGGTAAAGGAAACTGTCTTCGATAGAGGCTCTGGGCATCTCATGCCCTGCCTCAAAGGCTCGAACGAGGCCCAGCCAGTCCAGCCGCGCCTCACCCTCCGCGAGGGTGATCATGCGCGTCACCGCGCCTCTTCCTCGGTCAACACCCCATCCGCCACAAGGCGCGCCGCCCACCCCTCGGGCCCATCAAAAAGATGCGCTTTCCACCCTCGGGCCAAAGCCGCCTCGACATTGTCTGCGCGATCATCTGCAAAAAGCAGATCCCCGGGCGCCACCCCGCTGCCCGCTTCCAGCGCGGCATAGATCTCCGCCTCCGGTTTCAGAAGCCCGAGACGCCCGGACACATAAGCCTCATCGAACTCATTCAGGAACGTGTAGTGCCCCTGCGCGAGCTCAAAGGATTCCGCTCCGAAATTCGTCAGCGCCAGGACCGGCACGCCCTTGCGCCGAAGGGCGCGCAAAAGCCTCACGGACCGCTCAATCACCGGCCCGGCAATCTCAAGCCAGCGCTCATGCCAGTCGAGGATCTCGCGCGAGAATTCGGGGTATGCGGCGGCGGTCTCTTGCACGACCTGCGCCCAGGGTTCCCCCCGATCAAGACGGTCATTCATCCCGTGCATGTCCACGGCATCAAAAAGCGCCCTGCGCCGGGCCTCCCCGTACTCGCGGTCAAAGTAGTCCTCTGGCTGCCACTCGATCAGAACGTTGCCGATGTCAAAAACCACTGCCATGCGTCACCTCACAGTCGCACAGGCCTGACGTCAAGATGATCCGGAAGCGCTGGCCTGCCGCGACCCCCGGCTCTTTGGGTCACCCGGACCGGCGGGCCGCCTCCCGCACGAGCCGCTCAAGCGTATCAAGGAACCTGCTTCGGTCCGCCTTCGAGAAGGGCCGGCCGCCTCCCTGCCGGAACGGGTCAGCAGACCGGAGATCCGTCATCAAATCCCGCGTGGCGAGCGCCTGCTTCACATTTGCCGCTGTCAGCGCTTCCCCGTTGGGCTTCAAAACCAACGCCCCGCCGTCCACTACCCGCGCCGCCAGCGGGATGTCCCCTGTCACCACCACGTCGCCGTCCCCGGCCCGCTCTGCGATCCACTTGTCCGCTTCATCGGGCCCCTCGGCCACAATCACCATCTCGATGAGAGGGTTGGCCGACGGCCGTATGCCGCCATTCGACACCATCGCCACGGGCAGACGGTGCCGCGTGGCCACACGCTCCACCTCAGCCTTGACCGGGCAGGCATCGGCGTCGACGTAGATCACCCGAAAAGCGCCTCGGCGTGAAACGCGACGTGGTCGGCCATAAAGGACGACACGAAGAAGTAGGAATGATCATAGCCCGGCTGAAGCCTGAAGACGGCCTGCTGCCGCCGCGCGGCAATCGCCGCAGCGAGGCTTTCGGGACGCAGCAGGTCGATGAACTGATCCTTCGTCCCGGTATCAATGAGCAAGGGCGCATCAAGCCCCTGCGCCGCCATCTGCAGCGTCGCGTCGTGCTTGGCCCAGGTGCCTTCGTTCGACCCGAGGTAGGCGCCGAGCTGCTTTTGGCCCCAGTCACTGGCCGTGGGATTCCCAATCGGTGCAAACGCAGAGACGGAGCGGAAGCGCCCCGGATGGCCCATGGCAATCGTCAGCGCGCCGTGCCCCCCCATGGAATGACCGGTGATCGCCTGACGCTCCAGATCGCAGCCCATCGTCCCGATCAGGGCCGGCAGCTCCTCGCTGACATAGCTCCACATCTTGAAGTGCGGGGCCCACGGGGCCTCCGTCGCGTCCACGTAAAACCCCGCGCCCTTGCCGAGGTCGTAGGCATCGTCATCCGCAACATCGTCCCCCCGCGGGGAAGTGTCGGGAAACACCAGCGCGATCCCCGCGTCCGCGGCCCAGGCTTGCGCCCCTGCCTTCTCCATCGCGTTGGCGTGGGTGCAGGTCAGCCCGCTGAGGTACCAAAGCACCGGCACCGGCCCGCTTTTTGCCTCTTCAGGCAAGAAGAGCCCGAACGTCATATCACAGCCGCAAGCGTCTGAAGCATGGGTGTAGACGCCCTGGACCCCTCCAAAGCAGGCATTCTCGGACACAGTTTCCATGGCGTCCCCTTTCTTACAAAGCAAAGTCGCTGACCCAGCCGATGACGAGCGACACCGTCACCACCGAGATAGCCGTTGAAATCAGGATAGAGGCGGACACACGTGCCGGTGCAACCCCGTAGTGCTGGGCAAGGATAAAGACGTTGCCAGCCACCGGCAGGGCCGCCGCCGCAATCATGACGCCCGCCGCGTAGGGCTCGACCTCGAACATCACCAGTGCCGCATAGGCGACAGCCAGCGGATGCAGCACAAGCTTGAAAAAGCTCAGGTAGCTGGTGACCACGATCTTGGACACCGCCTTGGTTGCCAGCGAGGCCCCAATGGCAAAGAGGGCCCCCGGCGTCGCCGCCGATCCAAGAATATCCACCGTCTCATTGAGCGGGCCGGGGATCGGCAACCCGGTCGCTGCCCAGATTAGCCCGAGGGAGATCGACACGATCATCGGGTTGGACACGAGGCCGATGCCAACAGTGCGCAAGATACCGATCGACATGCGACCGTCCCGCGACCCGGTTATCAGGATCACGATGAGCGACCCAAAGATGATAAGATCCACCGCCAGAACCATCATGACGGGCCCGATAGCCGCCTCCCCCATGAGAAGCGCGAGCATCGGGATTCCCAGAAAGCCCACATTGCCGATCACCGCCACCTGTGATTCTACGGCGATCTCCTCAACCTTCGCCCCACGCAGAAACCCCAGCGCCGTGGCAATGAGATAGACGAATGTCGTCCCCCACAGATCGGCGAAGACAAACGACCAGCTGAAGGCTTCGCGCACATCGAGGGTCGCCGAAAATCTGAACAGCATGGCAGAGAGCGCGAAGTAGAAGACGAACTTCGTGAGGTAGGCCGTGGCCTCCTCATTGAAGAAGCGCGTCCGCCCTGCCGCGTATCCCAACCCGATCAGCGCGAAGAAGGGCAGCGTCTTGAGAAAAATCTCGACCATGACCCTCGGTAATGCGGCCCGCCCCAAGCGGCAAGCGCCAATGAAATCAGCCCTGTGGAAGAAAATGAACCGATCAGTTCATTTTCCTCTTGAAAACTGAACTCAATAGTTCATATAGACGGATATGAACCGAACGGTTCAGTTCAAATCAACCCGCACCGAAAGGAGCCCCGCCATGAAAATCCTCGCAACAGCCCTCGTCCTGACGCTCACCGCAGCCAGTGCCTCCGCGCTCACGATGACGCCGTTCTTCCCCGACCTCAGCTTCCCGGAAACCGGCGCGGAGACCTCGACGCAGAGCCCGACCCTCCCGCTGGTCACCCTGCCCGAAGACAAGTGAGGCCCTGCCTCTACTCGGGCCGTCCCTTGCCGGATCTGAACCCTCCTGTTTATACAGGCCCGGCAAGGGAGCATTAATGCCAGACGGAACCGCAGAGATCCGAAAGGGTCGCAAATTCGATCAGGTCCTGGACGGCGCCACCGAAATCTTCATGACAGAAGGCTTCGAAAGGGCGTCCGTCGATGAGATCGCGCGCCGGGCCAACGTCTCGAAAGCCACGCTGTATTCCTACTTCCCCGACAAGCGCCTGCTCTTCGTGGAGGTGATGAAACGGGAATGCGAGCGCCGCGCGAAAGAGGCCGAAGACTTCATCGACAAGTCCTTCCCGCCCAAACAGGTGCTCCCCCTCGCTGGCCGCGTTCTGGTGGATTTCTTCCTCAGCGAATTCGGCCAGCAGAGCTTCCGCATGTCCATCGCCGAAAGCGGCAAGTTCAAGGAACTCGGGCAGCGGTTCTACGATGCCGGCCCCGGCCTGATAGAGCGCGAACTCGTGCCCTACTTCGAAGAGGCCGAGGAGCGTGGAGAACTCAGGATCGAAGACAAGATCCTCGCCGCCCACCAGTTCGCGGAGCTGTGCAAGGCACGGATCTTCCCGATGACCATGCTCCACATCAAGGACGACATCCCGGAAGGGGAGCGTGCAACCGTCGTCAGCGAAGCCGTAAAGATGTTCCTGGCGCGCTACGGCACATAGCGCTGCCCCCGCGCACTCCGCAAAACCCCCAGTTCAGGTCCCTACCCCGGGTCGGTGGGCGGGCGCCTTTCGAGCACGCCGAACGGCGCGCGCAGGAACAGAGCCGCCCGGCGACCTAGTAGGTCACCACCGCGCGGATCGATTTGCCTTCGTGCATCAGGTCAAAGCCCTTGTTGATGTCGTCGAGGCCCATGGTGTGGGTGATCATCGGATCGATCTCGATCTTCCCTTCCATGTACCAGTCAACGATCTTGGGCACGTCCGTGCGTCCCCGCGCGCCGCCAAACGCCGTGCCGCGCCAAACCCGGCCGGTCACGAGCTGGAACGGACGGGTCGAGATCTCCGCGCCCGCCGGGGCCACGCCGATGATCACGCTCTCGCCCCAGCCCTTGTGCGCGCATTCCAGCGCGTCCCGCATCACGCTCACGTTCCCCGTCGCATCAAAGGAATAGTCCGCGCCGCCGCCCGTCAGCTCCACGAGATACGGCACGAGGTCGCCCTCCACCTCCTTGGGGTTCACGAAGTCGGTCATGCCGAACTTCTCGGCCATGGGCTTCTTGGAATCGTTGAGGTCCACGCCGACAATCTGGTCGCAGCCCGCCAGCCGGAGCCCCTGAATGACATTGAGCCCGATACCGCCGAGCCCGAACACCACGCAGCGGGAGCCGATTTCCACCTTCGCGGTGTTCATCACCGCACCGATGCCCGTCGTCACGCCGCAGCCGATGTAACAGATCTTGTCGAAGGGCGCGTCCTTGCGGACTTTTGCCAGGGCGATCTCTGGCAAAACCGTGTGGTTCGAAAACGTCGAACAGCCCATGTAGTGCAGGATCGGATCCCCATCGAGGGTAGAGAACCGGGACGTCCCGTCCGGCATCACGCCCGCGCCCTGGGTCGTGCGGATCGACTGACAAAGGTTCGTCTTCGGGTTCAGGCAGTAATCGCATTCCCGGCACTCGGGCGTGTAAAGCGGGATCACATGGTCGCCCGGCTTCAGGGAGGTGACGCCCGCGCCCACCTCAAGGACAACGCCCGCGCCTTCATGGCCGAGGATCGCCGGGAACATGCCTTCGGGATCGGCCCCTGACAGCGTGAACTCGTCCGTGTGGCAAATACCCGTGGCCTTGATCTCCACCAGAACCTCGCCCGCCTTCGGACCCTCAAGGTTCACCTCCATCACTTCCAGCGGCTTTCCAGCGGCAGTGGCTACGGCGGCACGGGTGCGCATGACACGATCCTCCCAAATGTGTTTCGTCAGTATTTTGCAAAGACCGTGGCGCAGCCCTGCGCGCATTGCAATACTCTTGCACAGCGTCCCGCCCTGACGACAGGATCTCTAATGCCCCGTTTTTGTTACCTTATTACATTTTGCCTCGGACTCGCGACATGCTCTGAGACGCCTCGTCAGGCGCCGGATGTCGTGGCGGGCGCGCCAGCGGAAACGTGTGGCGCCGACCGCTTTCAGACCCTCGTGGGCCTCACCCATGACGACCTTCTGCAGATCGAGATACTCGGGCCCGTGCGCGTCATTCGGCCAGATGATGCGGTGACGATGGACTTCCTTCCGTCCCGGCTGAACATCGTCCTCGATGGCGAGGACACCGTCGTGCGCGTGGTCTGCGGCTAAGGGGGGACGACTTGACCCTAAGGGGACGACTCGACTCCGGGCGGAGAATCAAACAACATGAACAAATGCAGAACATGCTGGAAGGATCCTCGCGGCGCATCCTCGCGATCTGGTTTCCCCGCCTCGGTGCAGAGCGGGTCTTGCGGCGCGCGCGGGGCACCCTGACCGCACCCCTCGCCATCGTGCGGGAAACCGGAAACCTCCAGCTTCTCGTCTCCCTGTCCGAAGACGCCACTGCCGAAGGACTCAGCGCCGGTCAGCCTCTGCGCGATGCGGTCGCCATGTGCCCCGCGCTCATCACAGAACGCGAGAACGCCCCGGCGGAAGCGGCCTTTCTTGGACATCTGCAACGCTGGGCGGGCAAGTTCTCCCCCTGGGTGAGCCGCTCCGGAGAGGCAGGCCTCTTCATCGACCTCACGGGCTCCTCCCACCTCTTTGGCGGTGAGGAGGGCGTGGCCGACCTCGTGGAAAGCGACTGCGCGCGCTTTCACCTGACCGTGCAGATTGGCATCGCGGACACGCCCGGTGCCGCCTGGGCGCTCGCGCGCTATGCCGGTCAGGGGGTGGGCACGTCCCGCACCGGGGACGCGATCGACCAGGAGGCCTACGCCACCCGCTCGCGGGCTGTGAAGCGGCGCAACTGGGAAAAGGGCGGCGCGGCGCCCAAGATCGTGCCGCTGCGCGCGCGACAGGCCCGCATCGCGGCCCCCGGCGCCACGCGGCAGGCCCTGGCGACGCTGCCCGTGGCAGCGCTCCGCCTGCCCGAGGACACGGTCACAGAGCTCAATCGCGTGGGTCTGCGCCGCATCGAAGACGTGCTGAACCAGCCCCGCGCGCCCCTCGTGCGGCGCTATGGTCAGGTGCTGGGCCAGCGGATCGATCAGGCTTTGGGCCTCCTCGCAGAGCCGATCAGCCCGGCCCGCCCGCCGCTGACGTTCTCATGCCGGCTGACCCTGCCGGAACCCATCGGGCTCGAAGCGGATGTGGAGGCCGCCGTGGACAAGATGCTGCCCACGCTCGCGCGCAGGCTCGCTGAGGCCGGGCGGGGCGCGCGACGGCTGCGGCTCGAAGCCTACCGCGCCGACGGCACGAGCCAGTCGGTGGAAGTGGGGCTGGCGCGGCCGTCCGCCCTGCCCGACCGCATGCGGCCACTCCTCAAGATGAAGATCGCCGATCTTGATGCGGGCTTTGGCATTGACCTTCTCCGCCTCGTGGCCACGCGCCATGAACCGGTCCGACCGGAGCAGCACCGCCGCTTGCCGGGAGAGCGGGCTCCAGACGCCGTCAACGACATCGATGACCTTGTGGGGCGGCTCGGGGCACGCATCGGGCTTGAGGCCATTACGCGCAGACACCCGGCGTCCTCGCATATCCCGGAGAAATCAGCGCTCACGCTGGCCGCGGCCTATTCGGAAGCCGCCTCCGACTGGCCCCGCGACCACCCGCCCCGTCCGCTGACGCTCTTTGAGGTGGAGCTCGTGGACGCCCCCGAGGACCCCGCGCTTCCGCCCAGCTTCAAATGGCGGGGACGCACCTTTCACACCAAGGCCGCCCGCGGGCCCGAACGCATCGCACCGGAATGGTGGCTGGATGAACGCCCCTGGCGCACAGGTACCCGCGATTACTGGCAGGTGGAGACCCGGGAAGGCGACCGGCTCTGGCTCTACTACGCCCATGGCGCGGCCCAGTCAGGTGGCTGGTTCTGTCACGGTGTCTTCGCCTGACGCGCCGACCTTCCGATCTGGATGGGGGGGGGGGGGGGGGGCGCGCCGCCCCGCCCCCGCAACAAGCCGGAAAAAGAGGAACACGCGCCCGCGGCGGCGCGGGCCGGGGGAGCCCAGGGGCCCGCCCGGCACGGCACGGCGGCCCCGCACAGGG
>JBCCPQ010000073.1:0-10643 GCA_039024825.1 Pseudomonadota bacterium | reverse complement strand
CATCGCACCTGCCGATCAAAGTGAACCCGGCAGGCGTTATCCCGGCGATTTTCGCCTCTGCGCTGCTTCTTTTGCCGACCACAATCAGTACGTTCTCGGGCGGCCAGACGGGACCTGTGATGAGCACGATCCTCGCGTACTTCGGCCCTGGTCAGCCGCTTTATCTGCTCTTCTTCGGAGGCATGATCATCTTCTTCACGTATTTCTACACGAAAGAGGTGAGCTTTAAGGTCGAGGACGTCGCGGACAATCTGAAGAACCAGAACGGCTTTATCCCGGGCATTCGTCCGGGTGCGAAAACAGCGGAGTACCTCGATTACGTGGTCACGCGCGTGCTGGTCCTTGGCTCGGGCTACCTTGCGCTTGTCGCGCTCCTGCCGGAGGTCGTACGGACGCAGCTTAATATTCCATTCGTCTTCGGGGGTACGGCGGTGCTTATCGTCGTTTCGGTCGGGATGGATACTATCCAACAGATCCAGTCGCACCTTCTTGCGCATCAGTATGAAGGCTTGCTGGAAAAATCGCAGCTCCGCCGGAAGAGCGGGCGCAAAAAGGGACCGCAACGTCGATGAATATCATACTGCTTGGCCCGCCGGGCGCCGGAAAGGGGACCCAAGCGGGGTTCCTTGTCGAAAAGCGCGGCATGGTGCAGCTCTCCACCGGAGATATGCTGCGCGAAGCCAAGACTTCAGGCTCCGAGATGGGCCGCAAGGTTGCGGCGATCATGGATGCGGGAGAGCTCGTGACCGATGAAATCGTGATCGGGCTCATTGCTGAGAAGCTGGACCAAGGTGGCAACGGGTTCATCTTCGACGGATTTCCGCGGACGCTGGCGCAAGCCGACGCGCTGGGCGATCTTTTGGCGGCGAAGGGCCTGACGCTCGACGCGGTCATCGAACTCCAGGTGGATGATGACGTGCTCGTGGAGCGCATCGTCGGGCGTGCGCGGGAGGCCGTGGCCGCAGGCGGGACCGCCCGTGCTGACGACAATGAGGAGAGCCTCAAAGTGCGCCTCATGGAGTACTACAAGAAGACGTCGAGCCTGATTGGCTACTACTACGCCAAGGGCAGCCTGCAATCCGTGGATGGCTTGGCAAGCATGGACGACGTCGAGGCATCCATCGCGGCGATCCTGGACAGCTGATGCTCGGCGCTGTCCGTCGCCACCGCACGATCCGCAAATGGGTTCGGGCGCTGGAAGACGGGCGGGTCGATCCCTACGATCCTCAGGTGCTGACCCCGTGCCCTGGCATTGGATATGTGCCAGTGCCAAAGGCGGCGAACACCTCCATCCGCATCGCGATGCTTCCGCTTTTTGGTGGAAGTCGCGAGGATCTGGCGCGGCCGTCCAAAGTCCACAAACATCCGGCTATTGCGCGTGACGCGGCCTCCGAGGTGCTTCCCGCGCTCGAGGGCGACGCTTATCTTTTTACCGTCGTTCGACATCCGGCGTCCCGCCTGCGCTCAGCCTGGAAGAATAAGGTGAGCTCTGCGAGGACGTTCGGACCGGCGCGGCGGCTCGGTCTTGGCAGGTTCACGAGCTTTCCTGATTTCCTTCGCGTAATCGCGGGCGTCCCCCAGGGCGTTCTGGACGCCCATTTTCGGTCCCAGTCAGAACATCTCGCTCCGCTTTTGAGCGACACGCGGCTTCGGGTCTTTCGGTCCGAGGAACTTGGCCGACACTGGGAGGAGATCGCAGCCACTCTCGAAGAGCGGAGCGGTGTGCGTCCGGAAACGCTGGAGGCCTTCAATCGAACCGGGGCTGGCGAGGCGGCCAGGTTTACCGAGGAGGAGCAGCGTCTCATTAACTACGCTTGCCGCGATGACCTTCGCCTTTTTGGTTACGGGTGGTCGCCCGAGGGGCTTCCGATCCTGTCAGGTCCTTTGGCTCTCGAACGTCCCTGACGCGTTCTTTTGCGATGGTCTGTTCAGAGACCTTGACTACCCAGATGAATCAACATACGTGCGCACATCGCGGAGATTTGGCGCGCCGCAAAGCGCCTTGATCACCTTACATCGAGGCCCGCCACTATCGCGGGCCTTTGTCTGTGAAAAAAGGGTCTGGCGCTACGGACCCGCAGCTGAAAGGAACATCGCCTTGGCACGTATCGCCGGCGTGAACATCCCCACCGCCAAGCGCGTCCCGATCGCGCTCACCTATATCCACGGTATCGGTCACACGACCGCTGCAGCGATTTGCGAAGCCGTGAACATCGACGCCACGCGTCGCGTGAATGAGCTTTCCGACGCCGAAGTCCTCGCCATTCGCGAGCACATCGACGCCAACCTGACCGTCGAAGGCGACCTGCGCCGTGACGTTCAGATGAATATCAAGCGTCTCATGGACCTCGGTTGCTACCGCGGCCTGCGTCACCGCCGGAACCTGCCGGTTCGCGGCCAGCGGACGCATACCAACGCTCGCACGCGGAAGGGCCCTGCAAAGCCCATCGCTGGTAAGAAGAAATAAGGAGCCCGGGACATGGCACGTGATCGTCGCGCTCCTAAGCGCAAGGTTTCCAAGAATATCGCGTCGGGCGTGGCCCACGTGAATTCGTCTTTCAACAACACGAAGATCCTGATCTCCGACGTCCAGGGCAACGCGATTGCGTGGTCCTCTGCGGGGACGATGGGCTTCAAGGGCTCGCGCAAGTCGACCCCCTACGCCGCGCAGATGGCCGCTGAAGATGCGGGCCGCAAGGCGCAGGACCACGGCGTGAAGACGCTTGAGGTTGAGGTGCAGGGGCCGGGCTCCGGTCGGGAAAGCGCGCTTCGTGCGTTTGCTGCCCTGGGCTTTACGGTGACGTCGATCCGCGACGTGACGCCGATCGCTCACAATGGCTGCCGCCCACCAAAGCGCCGCCGCGTTTGATTTTCTGTCCCGAGCTCGCTCGGGACCCGATTTTTACGACCCTCGGGACGCCTGCACATCCGGATCCGGTGCGGGCAAGGATGGAGGTACCATGATCCACAAGAACTGGGCCGAGCTAATCAAACCGACGCAGCTCGACGTCAAACCGGGTAATGACCCCATGAAGAACGCAACGGTTGTTGCCGAACCGCTGGAGCGGGGCTTTGGCCTCACCCTCGGGAACGCGCTGCGCCGTGTGCTGATGTCGTCGCTTCAGGGCGCGGCAATCACATCTGTGCAGATCGACAACGTGCTGCATGAGTTTTCCAGCGTGGCTGGCGTCCGTGAGGACGTGACAGACATCGTGCTGAACCTCAAAGGTGTGGCCATTCGCATGGAAGTGGAAGGACCGAAGCGTCTTTCGATCTCCGGGAAGGGGCCTGGTGTCATCACCGCGGCCGACATTTCGGAGAGCGCGGGCATCGAGGTCCTGAACAAGGATCACGTGATCTGCCATCTCGACGACGGCGCCGACGTTTTCATGGAGCTGACCGTTAACACCGGAAAAGGCTATGTCGCGGCGGACAAGAACCGTCCCGAAGACGCGCCGATCGGCCTGATGCCGATTGATGCGATCTATTCGCCGGTCAAGAAAGTCAGCTACGACGTGCAGCCCACCCGCGAAGGTCAGGTGCTTGATTACGACAAGCTGACGATGAAGATTGAAACGGATGGCTCCATCACGCCGGATGACGCCGTGGCCTACGCTGCGCGCATCCTGCAGGATCAGCTGTCTATCTTCGTCAACTTTGATGAGCCTGAAAGCGCAACGGCTGCGGCCGAAGATGACGGTCTCGAGTTCAACCCGCTTCTCCTCAAGAAAGTGGACGAGCTGGAGCTGTCCGTGCGGTCGGCGAACTGCCTGAAGAACGACAATATCGTCTATATCGGTGACCTCATCCAGAAGACCGAAGCCGAGATGCTGCGCACGCCGAACTTTGGCCGAAAGTCTCTTAACGAGATCAAGGAAGTGCTGTCCGGCATGGGGCTTCACCTCGGCATGGATGTCGAGGACTGGCCACCGGACAACATCGAAGACCTGGCCAAGAAGTTCGAAGACAACTTCTAAGCCGCAACGCTGCGTCCGAACTCTTTCAAGGAGTTCGGCGCCAGCGTGAAAGACCCGGGCAATGATGCCCCACTAACGCGAGGGTCGCCCAACGCAGGCGGCCCCGAGACAAAGCAAAATGAAGGACTGAAACCATGCGTCACGCCCGCGGATATCGCCGCCTCAATCGCACACATGAGCATCGCAAAGCGATGTTCTCCAACATGGCCGGGTCGCTCATCGAACATGAGCAAATCAAGACCACGCTGCCCAAGGCAAAAGAGCTTCGCTCTATCGTCGAAAAGCTCGTCACGCTCGGCAAGAAGGGCGACGCCCATGCCAAGCGGCTCGCTGCGTCACGCCTCAAGCAGGCTGCACATGTAGACAAGCTCTTTGACGTGCTTGGACCGCGCTACAAAGAGCGCAACGGCGGCTATGTGCGCGTGCTCAAGGCTGGGTTCCGCTACGGTGACATGGCGCCCATGGCTATCATCGAATTCGTTGACCGCGATACCGCCGCAAAAGGTGCTGCTGACAAGGCCCGCCTCGAGGCTGAGGACGCCGCGGAGGCGTAAACCTTAATTCGCGCCAAGCGCGTTTTTCAAAGCCCCGCCAGAGCATTGTGCCTGGCGGGGCTTGTTGTTTGCGCAGCAATTTGCCGCGTGGGGCACAGGCTAAACTTGCCTGAAGAAAGAATTAATTGTCTCTTAATCGAACCCCTAAGGGGATTCTCTGCCTCGACACGCTACAACTGAGGGTGGAGTAGTCGTTCAATAGCTGACGGTTGGCATGTCTGGTAAGTCTGGTCTTGATGAAGTTTTGGGGGAGATCGCCTATCTCGCCCCGGCAGGATACTTTCTGGGGCTTCACATCCGATTCACCTCGCCGTTGATGACGTTGCAGACGTATCCCCCGGACTGGATCGAGGCCTATACGGCTAAAGGCTACGCTCTGCGCGATCCGATCATTGCCTGGGGCTTTGGCCAGGAAGGCGCCACCCGATGGAGTGAAATCGGCATCCCCGATCCCTTCGGCATCTTGGAAGAAGCTGCTCTACACGGGCTGAGGTACGGCGCAGTTGTGCCGGTAGGTGAGCTGCGCTCCCGCACCATCGGTTCCGTCGCCCGGTCTGACCGGGAATTTTCAGATGCGGAGATCGCTGTGATCTCCCACCACGTCGAGCGGTTGCATGAACTCACGCAGCCGCCCGAGCGCCTCACCGAGGCGCAACTCACTGCCCTGCGCTTCATCGCCGAAGGGGAACGGCACGCGGCTGCGGCAGCTAAGCTCAACATTTCTGAAAGTGCCCTGAAGGCCCGGCTGACGGCGGCGCGCGAGAAGTTATTCGCGCGGACGACGGCAGAGGCGATTCAGCGCGCCAAAGATTATGGGCTGCTGTGATCCACGTCTGATCCCTGAGGGGGTGAGAGCGGGGTGATTTGTCACTGTAAACCTGGGGAAAGACATGCAAACCACCACCCTCTCGTTCGCCAATATACACAACCATGGCGAGCTTTTTGCAAACGTGCTTCGCGCGCGTCGGCAATCCTTCATCGTTCAAAATCAATGGGACCTGCCAGAGGCCATGGGCATGGAGTACGACCAGTACGACACGCCCGCCAGTCGCTGGGTTGCGGTACACGAATTTGGCGAGGTCTATGCCGGTATCCGGCTAACGCCAACCACTGCACGCTGCGGCATCTATAGCTACATGATCCGTGACGCGCAGAAGGGTCTCCTTGATACGATCCCGACGGACCTGCTCTATGACGCAGCGCCTGTGCAGGAGAATATCTGGGAATCCAGCCGTGTCTTTGTGAGCCACACAACGCCGCAGCGTATCCGGCGCCGTGTGCATGCGATGCTCATCACAGAGATGACCCGCGCGGCACGCGAGCTGGGAGCCGTTCAGGTCCTCGGCCTGATTCCGGCGAACTGGCCGCGCTGGGCCCGGCGCTGTGGTCTCGACGGCACTGCTGCGGGTCCGGTGATGGAGCTCGACGGCATCGACAACCAGTGTGTCCTGCTCAATCTGGCTGAAAAGCTTCACTGAGTTGGTTGTTGGGTGAAGGCAATCGTATCGGGGGATCCGGTTGCTTGTTTTGGGGGTGAGAATTTGGGGGTCCGTCTGCGCCTCGCGGACGGACCCTTTTTATCCCGCTGCTGTTCGACCATGGTGACGCCATGGCTGATCTCTTTGGCGAACATGCGACGGATGAAGGAGTGCACCAAGGCGCGCCGCGCCCACTCGCCGACCGTCTCCGGCCTGCGAGGCTCGAGGATGTCATCGGCCAGCGACAGGTGCTCGGACCATCGGCGCCGCTTGGGGTAATGCTGGCGGCAGGTTCGCTTGGATCTGTGATCTTTTGGGGGCCGCCCGGGGTCGGAAAGACCACGATCGCGCGGCTGCTCGCGGACGCGACAGAGCGGCGCTTCGTGCAGATTTCTGCAATCTTCTCCGGCGTCGCTGAGCTTCGACGCGTGTTCGACGAAGCCAAGCTTCACTACGGGCGAGGGCAGGGCACCCTTCTCTTCGTGGATGAGATCCACCGGTTCAACAAAGCGCAACAGGACGGGTTTCTACCGCATATGGAAGACGGAACAATCCTGCTCGTGGGGGCCACGACAGAAAATCCGTCCTTTGAACTGAATGCGGCCTTGCTGAGCCGCGCTCAGGTGCTGGTGCTCGATCGGCTGTCCGATGACGATCTGGAGGAGATGCTGGTGCGGGCAGAAGATGCCCTAGGGCAGACCCTGCAACTGACTGAAGCGGCCCGGGCGTCGCTGCGTGAGATGGCGGACGGAGACGGGCGGGCACTTCTCAATCTTGTGGAACAGGTTGCCGCCTGGGATGTCGCAGAGCCGCTGGATCCGCCGGCACTGAGCGCGCGCCTGATGCGTCGCGCCGCGCTCTACGACAAGTCGGGCGACGGGCATTACAATCTCATTTCGGCGCTCCACAAATCTGTGCGCGGCAGTGATCCCGATGCAGCGCTCTACTGGTTTGCGCGGATGCTTGAGGGCGGCGAAGACCCGAGATATCTGGCACGCCGCATGGTGCGCATGGCGGTGGAGGACATCGGCCTCGCTGATCCACAGGCGCAGGCCATATGCCTTGCGGCATGGGATACGTATGAGCGACTGGGCTCTCCCGAGGGGGAGCTGGCGCTGTCTCAGGCCGCTACATATCTCGCCCTCGCGCCCAAATCCAATGCGGGCTACGTGGCCTATAAGGCCGCTCGCAAGCTCGCTAAGGACAGCGGCAGCGCGCCACCTCCGAAACACATCCTGAATGCCGCGACCGGGTTGATGAAAGAGCAGGGCTACGGGGCGGGTTACGCCTATGATCACGACGCGGAGGACGGATTTTCGGGTCAGGACTATTTTCCCGACGGGATGGAGCGGCAGAAGCTTTACGACCCGGTGGAGCGTGGGTTTGAGCGAGATCTGGCCAAGCGCATCGCTTATTTCGACAAGCTGAGATCGCGCCGCTGAGGACCAAAACTCTTTCGAAGAGTTTTGGCAAATTCCTTCGCAAGGAATTTGGTGCTTGTTGACAGTTGTGGCTTTGTCTGGCGAAAGACACGATGTGCTGCCAAATTTGACATATATTGCGCTCGGCGGAGCCTTGGGCTCCGTGGCGCGCGCCCTCATCGGGATGGCTGTCGCGTTCCCAGGCGGTACGCTTGTGGTCAACATTCTGGGCTCTTTTCTCATTGGCGCGGCCTTTGCGTCTGGTCTTGCAGATCGCGGTCCGTTCAACGCGTTCGTGCTCCTCGGCTTCCTGGGCGGCTTCACGACGTTCTCGTCGTTCTCGCTCGATGTCCTGAAGCTCTTGCAGGCTGGACAAGGGCAGGCCGCTTTCGGCTACGCGCTGATCTCCGTCCTGTTCTCGATCGGGGCTTGCGCGCTGGGTTTTTTCCTTGCCGGGCGGTTCGCATGAGCCGCGTTCAGACCATTGAGATCGCGCCAGGAGACGGGGGGCAAAGGCTCGATCGGTTCCTCAAGCGCCTCTTCCCGGGTTTGGGTCAGGGTCGCATCGAGAAGATGTGCCGAAAGGGCGAGCTGCGGCTCGATGGCGGACGGGTCAAGGCTTCGACACGCGTGGAAGTGGGCCAGATGCTGCGCGTCCCACCGCTGCCGAAGCCACAGGCGCCGAAGCCGGAAGGAGCGGTGGATGAGCGTGATGCGGACATGATCCGACGCGCCATCATTTTCCGTGACGAGCATATCCTCGCGCTCAACAAACCTCCTGGGCTGCCAGTTCAAGGCGGCTCAAAGCAGACGCGGCATGTGGATGGCATGGGCGCGGCCCTTCGATTTGGCCTCGATGACAATCCGCGCCTCGTGCACCGCCTCGATAAGGACACCTCTGGCGTCCTCCTCCTCGCGCGGAGCCGCGCTGTGGCCGCCGGTCTGACAGAGGCATTCCGTCACCGAGCGACGCGCAAAATTTACTGGGCGGCGGTTGCGGGTGTTCCGCATCCCAAGGCAGGCACCATCAAGTACGGCCTTGTGAAGGCCCCCGGCCACGGAGCGGGCGGCGAGGGTGAAAAGATGCATGTTGTGCATCCTGACGACATTGCCGCGACCAAGGATGCCAAGCGCGCGACGACCGAGTTCGCAACACTCGAAGCCCTGGGTCGCCGGGCGTCCTGGGTGGCCCTTGTTCCGGTCACGGGCCGGACGCACCAACTCCGGGCCCACATGGGTGCCCTTGGCCATCCAATCGTCGGGGACGGCAAGTACGGTGGCTCCGGGCAAGAGAACCTCGGCGATGGCTGGGGCGCGGGTCTTGGAGGTGGATTTTCGAAGAAGCTGCATCTCCACGCACGTTCTTTGTCGTTTGAGCACCCTGTCACGGGCAAACGCATACATCTGACCGCTCCGCTTCCCGATCACATGCACAGGACATGGGCTGAATTCGGTTGGGAGGCTGAAGAGGCCGCAGACGACCCATTCGAGGCGCTTTGATGCGGCTTATCCTGTTCGACGTGGACGGAACCCTTGTGGACAGTCAGGCGCATATCGTCGCCTCCATGGAAGCTGCGTTCCTGGCTGTCGGGCTTACGGCCCCCAGCCGAGAAGAGACTCTCTCCATCGTGGGGCTGTCGCTGCCTCAAGCCATGACCGTGCTGGCCCCTGACGGCGAAACGGCCACGCTCGTTGAGGCCTACAAGAGCGCTTACCAGGATCTTCGAAGCAGCCATGGGGAGAGCGCTGCCTCCCCCTTGTTCCCGGGGATACAGGCGGTCCTTGAGGAACTGCAGACACAGCCGGAAACCCTTCTTGGCGTTGCGACGGGCAAGTCGCGTCGTGGGCTCGATCACGTGATGGAGGTTCACGGTCTCGGAGGGTATTTTCACACCCGACAAGACGCTGACGGGCATCCATCAAAGCCGCACCCGTCCATGGCCTTAGCCGCCCTGGAAGAGACTGGGTGTTCTCGTGGCGTGATGGTCGGTGACACCACCTTTGACCTTGAAATGGGCCGCGCGGCGGGGCTGGCGACGCTTGGCGTGACCTGGGGCTATCATGCCGTTGATCGACTGCGGCCTCACGCGGATGCGCTTGTGGAGCAAGTGCGTGACATCCCGGAAGCGCTGGACCGCCTTTGCCCGGAAACCGTGGCGGGGGGCGATTCGTGAGCGAGTGGAAAAGCAAGAGGTTCTGGACCAGCGCTGAGGTCGAGCAGGTAGATGGAGGGTTCACCGTGACGCTGGACGGGCGCGGTGTGAAAACGCCGGGACGTGCGTCGTTGGTGGTGCCGACACGCGCGCTTGCGGAAGCGATATCCGTCGAATGGGCGGAGCAGGGCGAGATAATAGATCCGCTTTCCATGCCCGCGACGCGCGCCGCCAACTCTGCGATTGAGAAGATTACCCCGCAGCGGGACGCCGTCGTCGCCGCTTTGGCGGAATACGGTGAGAGTGACCTTTTGTGCTATCGTGCGGAGCGTCCGCAGGAGCTTGTTGCGCGGCAGGTCGCGGCGTGGGACCCGCTCCTTGACTGGGCGCGCACGCAGTTGGGTGCGGACCTGAAGACAACGACCGGCGTCATGTTTGTGGCTCAGGATCCTGCCGCTTTGGCAGCGCTGCGGGCAGCGCTTGAAGACGCAAATGCGTTTGAGCTCGCCGGTCTGCACGACCTGATCATGCTCTCCGGCTCTTTTGTCATTGGGCTTAAGGCCCGGGAGGTTGAAGATGTGACGCCGCTTTGGGAGGCGAGCCGTGTTGATGAAACCTTTCAGGCTGACGAATGGGGATATGACGAGGAAGCGGTGGAGGTGGCGGAGGCCAAACGAGCCGCTTTCGAGGCCGCGCACCGATTCTATTTGATGGCGCAAAGTCCCCGCTAAAGGTCATCTTACTCACGCTTTGCGTGTGTAATGTTGCGTGCGCACAGGTGTCAGGCGCGCTAGACGCTTTCAGGGCCCTTCGGTGCTGCATAGTCTGACAGCACTGAACGGTTTTCATTGCACATGAATGCAGCACCCCGCGCCTTGGATCGTGCAAGCGCTGAATTTTTGAGTTTTTCCCACCGAATTCCCCACAGGCTGTTGACGATAGACCGGTAATTTGCCCAAAGTTTGGGCCATTGCCAGGAGGGAGACTAGCTGGCGATGGGTGGCGTACTACGTCACCTTTCATGGAACCGACCGAAACCGGTCGGACATCAGGAAGAGGT
>JBCCPQ010000072.1:0-10688 GCA_039024825.1 Pseudomonadota bacterium | reverse complement strand
GAAGAAGAACGCGCCTTCCAAGAACGCCGCATCGCGTCACCCGTCATCGCGTTTGGCGGTGTCGGCAGTGATCCGTCATCAGGCGAATTGGCCGAGCGCACGTTCAGCGAAGTGACTGACTTCGTATTGAACGGAGCCCTGCCCGCCACGGTCACTCAAGCCGAAGTCATCGCAAACCCCTCGAACACCGTCATCCAGGGCACGATGATCCAGGCGATCATGGAGACGGCGCTTGACAGCTCGCTACCCGGCCAGGTGCGCGCGATCATCTCCGAGGATGTCTATAGCTACGACGGGACCCGCCTGCTCATTCCGCGCGGCTCGCGTTTGATTGGGCGCTATCGCTCTGGCCTTGAGATCGCTCAAAGGCGCGTGACCATCGCTTGGGACCGGATCATCTTGCCCTCGGATCAGACCATCCAGATCAGTTCCTTCGGCGGCGACGAATTGGGACGCTCAGGCGTGTCCGGATTTGTCGATACTCGTTTCGATGAACGTTTTGGCTCGGCCGCTCTCATCTCGATCATCTCTGCCGCGCCCGCTGCAGCGGCCAACGAGGTGGAGGATGAGACCGCAGCGGATGTGCTCGAGGATGTGGGGGAAGATCTGGCCGATGCGACCGACAGTGTGATCGGGGAATACCTCTCTATCGGTCCTGTCATCTATGTCGATCAGGGCGCGCGCGTCACCGTGATGGTCGACCGCGATCTGGAGATCTTCTGAGCCATGACGCTGAGCTATCTCCAAGCCTCTCTCGACAAGCTGGCCGATGCCGCCCGGGACGATGTGATCGAGATCTGCATCAATCCCGATGGGACATGCTGGGGCGAGTTCCAGGGCGATCACTTCATGCGGAGGCTCGACCAGACACTCAGCGGCACCGAGCTTCGTGATCTCGGCAACCAGATTGCCTCGGGCGCCAATACGACGCTCAGCAAGGACAAACCCATCGTCTCGGTTTCGATCACCTATCGCGACCGTCCAATCCGCGCTCAGGTCATCACGCCGCCCGCCGTAAACGATGGTATGTCGATCTCCCTGCGGTTCTTCTCGAGCCTGCCGCTTGATGAGATCGAGCTGCAGTACCTCTACGGCGAAGAGCGTAAGCTCGAGGCGCTCCGGCAGGACAAAAACCGGGCGTTGCGCGAGGTCGTTGCGGCAGGCGATATCTATGCGGCCGTCCGCTTCTGCGTTGAGAACAAGCTCAACATGATCGTCTCGGGCGGCACCTCGACAGGCAAGACCGTCGCCGCCCGGAAAATCCTCTCCTACGTCGGAAACGATGAACGCATCGTCACAATCGAAGAGGCGGCAGAGCTTCTGCCAACGCAGCCGAACGCGGTCACTCTGATCGCCAACCGGGACGCAGAATTCCAGTCGGCCGATGTGCTTTTGACCGCCACGCTGCGCATGCGTCCGGACCGCATCATCCTCGGCGAGGTGCGCGGCAAGGAAGCGATGACCTTCCTTGAGGCAATCAACACCGGCCACGGCGGTTCGATGACCACGCTCCACGCCGAAACGCCACAGCTTGCGGTCCAGCGTCTCGCCATCGCCGCTCTCAAGACGGAGATACCGATGACCTACCAGGACATGGTGACTTACATCGAAAACTCGATCGACGTGATCATCCAGGCGGGGCGGGAGAGCGGCAAGCGCGGCATCACTGAATTCTATCTGCCGGGAACCGAGATCGAGACGCAGGCCGCGGCATGAAACGCTTCGAGTACCAAATCGTGACATTCCCGATGGATCGAAAAACCAGCCTCATCAAGATGCAGGAGGATTTGAACCTGCGCGGCAGCCAGGGCTGGGAAGTGGTGTCGGTGAGCACGTCGGAGTTTGCAAATGTCGGGCATACGGCCTTCCTGAAGCGCGAGATCGGCCTCGATAAAGCAGAGGCGGCCACCTGATGAGAAAGCGTAGTGTCCTACCGGCCATTCTGGCTGCCTTCCTCGCATTCCCCGCCCTCGCCGACCGCGATCTGGTTCCAAGCCTTGAGAACGCGCCCAATGTCTGCGCTGACCGACCCGCCGAACCAGACTGGATGCAAAACATCGCCCTCCGCGAGGCGTACAAGCGTGTTCTGGTGCAAGATATATACCGCGCGCAGAACCTCG
Source organism: Pseudomonadota bacterium (assembly GCA_039024825.1). Lineage (GTDB taxonomy): Bacteria > Pseudomonadota > Alphaproteobacteria > Rhodobacterales > Rhodobacteraceae > Shimia_B. The sequence continues at coordinate 8,568 of JBCCPQ010000072.1, read as the reverse complement.
AGCGCGTCGTTGAGGAAGGCAACTGCGATTGTGAGACGCGCTTTCCGTCGTGGGACGCCGCCGAGGCCGTATTCTTCGAAAGGTTCGCCTCCGCCGAACGGTGGGAAATGCTTGAGGCCTCTGAGGACTTCAATCGCCGTGCTAACGCCGCTCGCCCTGAGGCAATGGCGATCTGCGAAGCCGCCGGGAATTGGTGAGCCAGGTCCATGAGCGTGGTCACCTACTTCGTCGAAACCTCCCAAAGCTATCTCGACAGCGCTGCTGAGACGCAGTTCGGTGCGGTGGCCGCGACCGTTGGCACAATACTTGCGCTTGGGGCGACGCTGGTGTTCGCGCTCGTCTGCATCAACATGATCTACCAATACCGTGCGATGGACGGACGAACGGCCTTCTGGCTGGCGGTGAAGGTGGGACTGATTGGGATATTCGCGACGAACTGGGTGCAGTTTAATGCGCTGTCGTCGGCCATCCTGAATGGCATAGACAGTATTGCCGGATCGCTCGTGGCATCGGTCGGGGGCGGCACTCCGGGACCGTCAGGAACCTTCGCGGAAGAGTTCGACCGGCTCATTGCCGAACTTGGGAACTATCTTAACGCAGCAGGGTCCGAGCTCCAATGGATGGCGGGGGCGCTCCTTGATGTACTCGGTGTGTTGTTACTGTCCATCCTTGGCGGTCTTGCGGCGTCCATCCTCGTCGCTTCGCGTCTCATGATTGCGCTGCTGATCGGGATCGCGCCATTGATGATATTCCTGACGTTGTTCGAAGTGACAAAAGACTACTTTGCGCGTTGGCTGTCTGCGCTCGTGTCCTTTGCAATCTATCCAATTGTCGTCGCCGGGGTTTTTGCGACGATCACGGGTGTCTCTACCGCGCTCATCGGTGAACTTGGTGATCCGGAAGGGGCGTCCAACATTGGCGCGCTCATTCCCTTCTTCATGATGGTGCTGATGGCAAAAGGCTTCATCATCGCGACGCCGTTCATCGTGAAGGCGATCTCCGGGAACATCATGATGCCCGCGCTCTCTGGCGGCCTCGGTGGGGCGTACAGCTTTGGGCGGGCTCTTGGCGGCAGTCAGCAGGCATACAATCGCTACCTGATTGGTGGGGTGACCGGTGCGGAATACGCAGCTTTGCGTGCGCGTCAGTTCTTCGGGGTGCAGCAGATGCCCCAACGGCGGGGGGTGAATGAGAACACACCAGTTAGTCCGGGTGGTGCCTCTACAGGGACCGGCGCGCAAATGCTGGCTCAGTTGGCCAGGCTTGGGCGGTTGGGAAGACGATAAATCTGTGATCGCGGACAATCGCCCTACCCATACAAATGGCGGCAACGCCGGACAAGCAAGCTCGAACCAAAAAGGGCAAGTCTCGCACTTGTTAAGCGCTTTAACTTCGTTCTTAGCCTCCGAACTGCCAGTGCAGCGACTCTAGTTGCCCGCGCAGCTTCCGTCCGAGCGACAGGCACCACGCGGGCTAACGATCAAACCTCTTTCGGCCATCCTCCGATGTGATCAGCAACAGATCTGAGCTTCACCCCGAAGGTCTCTTCAATAGTGCTGGTGTCCACGCGCATCTCGTCAACGGATAGTTTAGCCACCGAACCGTAGAGATCACTCAGTGCGAAAGCGACGCCCGGATTGCCCATGGCTTCGCCAACGCGCGCTCCGAATACATCCGGCGTGATTGGATCAAAGCGTACGTCGCGGCCGAGATGGTCCGCTAGGAGCGCCGCGAGCTCCGCGCCAGTCAAAGCTTCAGGCGTGCCGATCTCATATGCCGTCCCGGCAAGTTCTGGCCGGTCTAGCGCTGCCGCGGCGATCCGGCCCTGATCAGCATGCGACGTCCACTGCACTTTCAAATCCGACGGGACCGGTGGGTAATCGAGGATCCCTTCTGCGTGAAGCCGGGGGACAAACACAGGCGGAAGAAGGTTTTCGAGGTAAAGCGCAGGTTGCAGCACGATCGTCGGAATGCCCGACCCAAGAAGGGCCTTCATGCCTGCTGTGCCACCGTCAACTACAACAGAGGACGGGAAGCGATCTCCGGTTGGACCACCGGTTGTGTAGACGAGGAGGGGGAGCGCCACTCTATGAGCGGCCTGCAGAAATGCGCCCATCCACGTCTGAGCCGCATCCGGTCCGGTAGGAAGCGGCAGGTGCAGGAAGGCGGCATCGACACCTTCGAGCGCGGTTACCAGCGCATCAGTATCGTCGAGTGTGGCTGCGGTCGCCGCGGCCTCGGGGTGCATTTGGGCAATCTCGCTTGCACTGCGGGCGATAGCCCGCACGGTCATCCCGAGTGCGAGAGCCTCGCGTACGACGGGCGCGCCCTGTGCGCCGGTTGCGCCGAACACGGCAGCAGTCTTGGTCATAGTGGGTCCTTTCGATGTCATGGTTCTGATAGGGAACCATCTAGAGGACTCGCTATGACCGAAAAAGGAGGCATCATTTCCGCCAATGGGCACATGGATGTGCCTGCCCCGCCTCGCGAAGATGACTGGATCAAGGATGACTATTCCGGCGCATGCCCCGTACGTGACGTGTTGGACCGTGTGGGCGACAAGTGGAGCGTATTAGTTGTGCTGCGACTAAGCCGCCGCGACGAGCGGTTCCGGGCGCTTCTTCGCGCGATTGACGGAATCTCGCAGCGGATGCTTACGGTAACGTTGCGCGGGCTGGAGCGTGACGGGCTTGTGCACCGCGAGGTCTTCGATACACGCCCTCCGTCGGTGTCTTATGGGCTTACTCCACTTGGCCACTCGCTCATTGGCCCCATTGCCGCCCTCGCGGCATGGGCGGTCGAAAACGAGGACGTTATCCGCACAGCGCAAGCGCGTTTCGATCTGACGGGGGATGGATGAAAACAGCGGGGCGATAGGTGACCGGCTACCGCGTCAAAGTTCACAAAAAGAGCCACCGGGGTTTTCTGTCTTTCGTTGCCATCACTCTAAGCACAGTCATTCGTACGTTTAAGAAACTTTACTTGGGTCTGCCCGATTGTCCGCTGATCAAGTAACCACCCGCTCGACCGAAACCCGGTCATCCGAAATCTCTCCCTCGAACCGCTCGAGATCGCCAAGCGCATCTTCAACAAGCGCCACATCATATGCACTAGCGGCATTGACGCTCAGCTCGCCCGCAGCCTCAAAATCCATCTCAAACTGCCGCTGATCATTCGCCAGAACAGCCGCCCGCGCCCTTGTCCCGCCCGGTCTCTGGGCGACATCTACGGGCATTTCGGCACCTCGCTCACCTATCCCAATGCGCGCCTCAAGATCCTGCTCTGTCAGACCGGGCGCTCGCGGTGCCGTCGGCATCGCCCTCACACTCAATGGCAGTTCTACCATCGGCGGCACAGGCCCCTTCGGAAACGGAAGCTCCCCTTCCTGCGCGGCATGGATCGACTTGAAGAACGGATCCTCGAAGTACACCACGCGCTTCGCCCGCACCGGCATCTGCGCATCCACCACAACAATGATCTCGTCGAGCGGCAGTCGGCGTGCCTCGTCTTCCGGCAGAAGCGACACCTCCTCGGTCCGCTCCGATTGGCTCCGGCCCTCGAACGGGTTCTTTCCAACGGCGCGAGAACGCGTGACCACAGTCTTTGTGGTCTTGCCGACTGCTTTGCTCAGCTCCTCGACAGTCTTCTCGTCAGAGGGTGTGAGGTAGAGCTTGATGCCGGCGTTGCCCTGCAGTGCGCGCCGCGTGTTCTCGCCGTAGATCTCGTCGATGGCGGGGATAGTCTGCGTGACGACGGCCAGATGTCCACGATACTGGCGAAGGACCTCGATGCTCTCAGCGACAATCGGCATCTTTCCGAGCCGGTTGAATTCGTCGAGCATGATCATGACGGGCCAAGGTTCATCCGACCCCGGCTCCTTGTCCTGGAGCGCCGAGAGCAGGTCCGAAAAGAACAGGCGTATGAGTGGCGCCAGCGGTTTCACCATGAGCGGTTGAACCACCAGGTAGACGCTGAGCGGCTTCTTTCGGATCGTCCGGAAGTCGAAGTCTGAGACTGCTGTCGCATCATCAATCGCTGGGTTCTGCCATTGATCGAGGCCCGAGGTCATGAGGAGCGAGACGTAGGAGGTTAGCGTGTCATTGTTGGTCGAGGCCAGTCGCGTGAGTATCAATCGCGCAGCCGCGTTCTCTACCTCATGGGAGCGTGCCAAGTATTCCTTCTGCTTATTCCCGCCAGACGCCGCGATCCGGTAGATCTCACCGAGGGTTGGGCGCTTGCGCTGGAACGCCAAGAGCCCCGCTGCGACAAACAGGTCGATACCGCCCTTGAGAAGACCCTGCACACGATCATTGTCGTTTTGGAGGAACAGCGTCGCCAAAAGCTGAAGCTCCATCTGCTGCCGCGCGGGATCCTCTAGCTCGTAGATGCGCAGTAGCGGATTGTAGCGGTGCGTCCGCTTGTCCTCCCAATCTGTCGGGGCAAAGCGGAATACCTCATCCCCCTGCGCCGCGCGGTGACGGGCAGATGCCTCAAAGCACTCTCCTTTCACATCGAGCACCACGGCCGAGCCCTGCCAGGTCAGCAGGTTCGGGATGACAAAGCCTGTCGTCTTACCGCGGCCTGTGGGCGCGACGATCAATGCATGCGGGTAGGTCTTTGAGCAGAGGAACGGCGCGCGTGAGGATGGCTTGCCGAGCTTGCCGATTACAAATCCTGTGCCGGGTTTTCCGAAGAAGCCATTGCGCTTCATTTCGCGCCGGGTCTGCCAATGGGTGTAGCCGAAACGGGTCAGCGCTGAGCCGGACATGGCGAGGCTCATCAGAAGTCCCACGATCCCTGCCGCGCCCATGATGAGGTTGATCAACCGGAAATCGTCGGGTCGAGCGTCCCGGAGCGCGAGATAATTCTCCGCGATGTAGAAGAAGTCGATATCGGCCTGGAACCCCAGATCGCGGAAGGTCAGCACGGCCGAGGCGACCACGTAGCCCATGGCGATGGCCACGAGCGTGACCAGCACCACGCCGATGGCCAGGCGGCCTCTGCCCATACCACCCATCAGTGGGATTCCCCGCGCTCGCTTTCGCCGTCCACGAGCTCGGCGCGGTGCAGTTCGTATTCCCGGTCGGCGATCTCTTCGACTACGGCCCGTGCGGCTTCACTGTTGGCCGTTGCGGCATCGGATTTCAGGTAGGCTTTCGCTGCGTAGAGGCGGTCAAGGCGGTCTTCAATCTGTTCTTTCAGGACATCGGCGTCCCCCTCGTGCAAACGGTCGATCTGTTCCACATCGAGCTCTCGTTCGACGGCCTCCCGATAGCTGAGCCTCTGCGCATCATCTTCGAACGGTGAAGTCAGATTGCCCGCACGCTCGTGGTCGATGACACGCTGGACCCTCCAATCCAAAAGCTGCGCATCAGACGCTCCACGCTCAGCTACAGGCTGCCTGATGACCTCAGCCAGTCTTTCGCCTCGATCCGTGAAGAGCTCGTCCTGCCGCTCGTCGATGACGCCGTCGTCCCGCAGGACCTCGTTTCGCTCGAGCGTAATCCCTAGCTGCACATGGGCACGGTTGAGCGTCTCCCGAGCGGTCTCCAGATCGGCCTTCCGCTCGAGATTGAGACCATCCGTCTCTGCCACCCGCTGCAGATCATCCGCGATCCACAGCCGCTCAAGCGCGGCGTTCTGCGCGCCGGTCTCCATCCGTGCAATCACGACGGAAGAGCTAATCCCGGTTCCTCTGAGAGCGGTATCGACCTGCGCCCGAACATCAGGCTCCCGCAACCGCTCCAGCTGATCCCGGTCAATATTGGCTTCCGAGTAGACCCCGCCGTCTGACGGTTTTTCGGTGAGGGTGACAGATCGCAGGCCCAGCGGCTGCATATGCGCGAGGCGAGACTGGATCTCGTTGAGGCGACGTTCGAGGGGCGGTCGCTCGGCTTCCGGCTTCTCTGCGATCACGCTCTGCACGCGCTCGACCTGTTCGGCGTATCTGATCCTCAGATCATCGAAGCTCTGCTCCTCGGCCATGTAGACACCTCCGTCCAGATTCAGTTTGCCGCCCCGCGCCAAAAGCTCGCCGGCCTTAAACAGCGCGTCCGAAATGTCCTCGCGGGCGTCTCGGGTCGCCTCGGCAGCGAGCGAATGGAACACCTTCTTTGTGTTCGCGATCTCGGCCAGTGCGCGCTCGAGGTCGGCCCCAACGCGCGGCCGAGGCTCTGGCATCCGGCCCTCTTCCTTGGCCGCATAAACCTCCCGGGTTCGCGCCGGATAATGCACCACACCCCGGTCAATCCGCCGGGTGGCTTCCAGCCGAACCCCAAACTTCTCAGCCTCCTCGACCATCGCGAGGCGAAAGTCGTCGTAGTTGAACCGGTGATCCCGCCCGAGGAAGAAGAACTCCCCCTCCTGGGAGCGCCGGTTCAAGACGATATGCGCATGCGGATGATCCCGGTCTTCATGGACCGCGATGATGTAATCGAAGTGCCCTTCGTCGGTTTGGAAGAACCGTTCCGCGACCTTCGCAGTGATGTCCCGAACATCCTCGCCTCGGGTCCCGATCGGGTAGGACAAAAGCATGTGCGTGGTCTGCCCGAGCTTAGGCTTGAACCCCGCGCTCCAGCGCTTCGCAAAGCGTTCCGTCAGGTCCTTGATCTCCGTCGGCTCGAGCTTGGCTTTGCCATCGAGGAAGCCCGAACTGTCCACGATGTAGGTGGACTTCGTGGTCAGATATCCGAGCTGGTTCGAGAGCTCGGATTTGGAATGTGTGCCGCCACCCCGGATCGCCTTGAACACCGCCGCACGGTGTCCCGCTGCAGCCCGGATCAACTGCTTTTGCTTGGCAACATGAAGCCCCTGCATCGAGCCTCGGATGCGGCTCCAGCCGTCCCGGAAGACTTCGCCTGTGACGGCGTCTACAGCGTCATTCAGCGGCATGTGCAAACTCCCTCAAGGCCGCTGTCGCCTCCAGCTGCATCGCATCGCGACGCCGACGCACGAGCAGGTCGATCTCGTCGGCACTGTCCAAAACGAACCGCGCCAGACCGCGCATCTGGGCAAGCTGCAACTCGGAGAAGGCCGCTGCCCCCTGCCCCGTTTGGTTGGCCTCCGCCATCCGCTTCGTCAGCTTCACGACCCCATTCCCAAGGTCGTTCAGAGACGCCCGGTAGCGCGCCATTTCGGCGGCCAACTGAACGTCCGGAACAAAGGTCCCGCCGGCTGATTGGATGAGCCTCCGGAGCCCTTCCGTCCGCGTCTCTATCCCGGCGGTAGCGAACACCGCATCCAAGGCCGCCAGTTCCTCAGGCGTCAGCTTTACGGTCACGGCCGACGTTGCAACGGAGGTGTCTTTCTTCCGCTCTTCATCGGCCGTCACGACATACCGGATCGCCCGCGCCGTCACCCCGAAGCGCTCACTAAGCTCGGACGTCGAGACACCCTCCGCGGCCTCGCGGACGATCTCCATCTTCTCATGATCGGTAAGTCGCTTTGAACGGGACATGCGGAAGAAAGCCCCCCTATTTCCTGCCACCTTCATACGAGGCCGCCTCCACCATACGATGCTATATTTACGTGTCAATGATATATATTCGTGTGATCTGCTTTAGGCGGCCTTGTATTCCGCTTTTCGCCGAGCGGTGCAGCCGTGAGGCCGCCCAGATTGAGCTCTCAATTCAACGGTGGATCGGGCAAAAGGGACGTGCCGGCTTTTGGCCTTATGGCCTCCAAAATCTCAGCATAATCGGCGACACGGGCGTCCCGACGTGCGCCCGGTCCTGTCGGCGCTCTAGATAACGAAAAGGCCGGTCGCAGATGCGGCCGACCCTTCTGGCAGGAAGATATATTGGGGAGGATCACTCCTCCCCAAAAGGCGGTCACTCGGTGACCGGATCGTCGTCGGCATCGCCCGCCCGGGGCTCGAAGAGGACGAGCTCCCCGTTGATCGGTGTGGCGAAGAGCTGGATCGTCATGTGCGACTTAGCGCTCTCGCTCTGGGGGAAGGCAACGCCGACTTTGTGGAAGCGGGTCTTTCCGTCTTTGCCGGTCTCGGGTGTGGTGACTGTGAAGTACTTAGCCATATCGATCTCCTTTCGTTTTCGATGCAAACGAACAAGCGGGACCGTCCGGATCGGATGTCAGGCGGAACTTTGCACCGCGAGGAATGGGCGCGCAGCGCACAGGGGAAAGCTCTGCTTGAAGGGAGCGGAAGCCGACCGGCAGACGGGCCTGGTCCCGCTGATTGCATCAAGAATAAAACGAAAGGAGATCGACAGGACATCGGTGTTCTGAAGGGCACCGCCAACCGATAAGGGCAATGCGTGTTACACGCCTCCACATAAGCCATCGCGTACCCGCAGACGCGTGGAAAGACGCATCCGACGATCCTCACTTAAGCACGCAGTATCGAGGGAGCACCCGCCTTAAGCCGCAGTGGGCTCTACTGGCCTTTTGAGATCAGACCCCGCTTTGTGATGGCTGTGAGGTTGCCTGGGGTTCGACGCGAGAGTTCCGTGCCATCGGCAGACATCGCCGCGTCCACAAATTCGGTCTTCTTCAGAATGCCGCCATCGGCTTCCACCCAGATCGTGCTGTCGCCGTCGTCCCGGGTGATGG
>JBCCPQ010000071.1:0-10742 GCA_039024825.1 Pseudomonadota bacterium | reverse complement strand
CTGCATGTAGTCGATCTGGTCCTCGGTGAGGCCCGCGTCCTTCATGCCTGCAACCGCGAAGTTACCCATGACATACATGGCCGCGTCGCCGTTGGCGAAGGGCGCAAGCGCGTCCTGCCAGGACATGGAGGCGTGGTTCTCGACGAAGCCACACTCGTTGATGAGCTGCTCCCAGTTGTCGAACGTCGCCACGATGCGCGGATCGGTGTAGGCGATCTCGCCACCGGTCAGCGCATTGTGCACGTCGTAGCCGTTCGTGCGGAGGTTGATGTAGTCAAAGACGCCTGCCGCAGTCCAAAGGAACTTCGTGCCGATGGTGAAGGGGGTCACGCCCACTTCCTTCATCTGCGCGCAGCCCGCAAGCATGTCGTCCCAGGTCTCGAACTCTTCGAGGCCCAGCTTGTCGAAGATGTCTTTGCGGTAGTAGATGCCCCACTGGTAGTAGGAATAGGGCACGCCGTAGGTCACGCCGTCGCGCGTCATGGTGGGCTCGATGGCCGCAAACGTCTCGCGCAGGCCATTGTCGTCCCACACATCGTCGACGCCCTGGAAGAGGCCCGTGTCGGTGAACGGCGCCATGCGGTTGCCGGGATACCAGGACGTCACGTCGGGCGCGTCGGCGGTCAGGAAGTTGCGGATCGCCGTCTTGTGCGCTTCGCGGTCATTGATGTTGACCGTGACGTTGATGTCCGGGTTCTCGGCTTTGAAGGCCTCGACGGCTGCCTCGAAGGCGGCCTTGGGGGCGGGGTTCAGATCGTCGAAGTTGATGACGAGTTCGCTTGCAAACGCAGGCGCCGCGATGGCCATAGCCACCACGGAGGTCATGATGGAACGCATGTTTTCCTCCCTATGCTTCCATTCGCCGAGCCCGACTGAGGACCGGAGTGGTTCCATTATTCGGAACTCGGTTTTAGATATTGGAATGAAACGCCGACTCACCTACTCTTGTCAACCAAAGAGCCTGGACCGTCTGCGAGATACGACAGCGCGGCAGGGCTGCGGGAGGAAAGATGGACAGCGCGGCAAAAATCGCGGGCGCAAAGGACGGATCAGGTTCGGCTTCGGGCGCTGGCACCGTGGGCAAGGCGCTTGAGGTCCTCGATCAAGTCGCAACGTTTGGCCGACCGGTCCGCTTTGGGGAGCTTCTGGCAGTTTCACGGTTTCCAAAGGCTACACTCTACCGCTTTGTGCAGACGCTGACGGCCGAAGGCATGCTTACCTTTGATATAGAGCGCCAGACATACTCTCTCGGTGTGCGGCTCGTGCGACTTGCGCATGCGGCGTGGGAAACGTCTTCCCTCGCACCGGTCGCGCGTCAGCACCTTGATGAACTCTCCGCTCGCGTTGGGGAAACGGTACATCTTGCACAGCTCGACCATGCGTCTGTGCTTTATGTGGACAAGGTCAATGCGCGAGAGCCCCTGCCTATGTATTCGCAGGCGGGCAAAGTCGGCCCGGCCTACTGCACCGGAGTGGGCAAGGCGATGCTCGCATTTTTGCCGCAGCGCGAACTCGATGTGGTGATCGGTCAACAGAGCTTTCACCGCTTCACGCCCAACACCGTGATCTCCGAATTCGCATTGCGAACAGAGCTGGAGGCGATCCGCGATCAAGGCTTTGCGTTTGATCGCGAAGAGCACGAGCCCGGTATCATCTGCGTGGCCATGCCCATCCGCACAGAGCGAGGACGTGTGCTGGGGGCGCTGTCGGTGACATCATCGACCTCGCGCACGACGCTCCAGGCTCTTGAGGTCCATGTCCCCGCAATACGCGCCACCGCGCGCGCCATCTCCGAAGAGGCCGTCCAATGGCGGTTTCCCGATACCGTTCCAATCTGAAGAAAGAGACTTCCATGACAGGCGTCACTCTCAATCAAGTCATCAAGCGCTATGGAGCCACGCAAGTGATCCACGGCGTCGATCTCCAGATCGAAGACGGGGAGTTTTGCGTGTTCGTCGGCCCATCAGGCTGCGGAAAGTCCACGCTTTTGCGCATGGTGGCCGGCCTGGAAGAGACGTCAGAGGGGCAGATCAACATTGGCCCGCGCGATGTGACCCACCTCGATCCGGCAGAGCGCGGCGTTGCCATGGTGTTCCAGACCTATGCTCTCTACCCCCACATGACCGTGGAAGAGAATATGGGCTTCGGCCTCAAGATGAACGGGGTCGACAAGGGCACGATCGACCAGAAGGTAGACGGTGCGTCCAAGATCCTGCGGCTCGACGAATACCTCAAGCGCAAGCCCGCGGCGCTGTCAGGCGGTCAACGTCAGCGCGTGGCCATCGGACGCGCAATCGTGCGGGGGCCTGAGGTCTTTCTCTTCGATGAACCGCTCTCGAACCTCGATGCCGAACTCCGCGTGGAGATGCGCGTAGAGATCGCGCGCCTGCACTCCGAGATCGGGGCGACGATGATCTACGTAACCCACGATCAGGTTGAAGCGATGACGCTTGCTGACAAGATCGTCGTCCTCCGCCTTGGCCGGATCGAGCAAGTGGGCGCGCCCATGGACCTCTACCGCGACCCCGACAACAAGTTCGTGGCAGGCTTCATTGGCTCGCCCGCGATGAACTTCGTCAAGGCTGAGGTCAAAGCAGGTAAAATTTCGGTGGCATCGCTGAACACCGACGTGACGCTTGATGTGACGCTGCCGTCTGACGGGACCTCTGTGGAGCTTGGTATGCGCCCTGAACACATCCGCATCGACCGGGCAGGCGACACGCACAAGGTTGACCTGACCGAGGCTCTTGGCGGCGTGTCCTACGCCTATCTCATGGCTCAGAACGGCGAACGGCTCATCGTCGAGGAGCGCGGTGCAGACCGTGTCAGGGCTGGCGAAACCGTTGGCATTACCTTCGACCGCGAGCAGGCGCGCCTTTTTGACGCCAACACAGAGCAGCGCATCCGCTAGCACGCCCCTTCATCTTTCTCAAAGTACCTCGGGGAGCCCGAGGGGCTGGCCCCTCGGAGGCTTGGTCAGCCTAGCGCGTTCGACTCTGCGATGATGTCGCGTCCGGCCTGCAGGAAGAACTCTACAAGGTCGATAAAGACCCAATTCTCCGCCAAACGGTCGCCGTCGTCTGTCGTTGCGATCCGGTACATATCCATCACGCGCATGGTGATGGGGCCGCCGGTGGCGCGCACGCCGAGGTAGTCTTGACCGAAGGTTGCGTGGATGGATGGCCAGCCACCCATCACAGCGTAGGTGCTATCCCCGAACCGGCAGTAGTGGTGCCCGCCTTTGCGGTCCGGAAACGCGTCGAGGAACGCTTTGCGGTGGTCTTTCACGAAACCTTCCCACCGCGTGTTCGAGCCGATCCCTCCAGGCCCATACCACATCATATCGTCGGTCCACGCCCCGCCAGCCCCGATCTGGCCTTCGGAGAAATATGTCTTTGGATCATAGACGCCGAGGGTGGCCATCATGCGCTCAACCACATCGAAAGCGTCCCCGTCATAGTCATGCGTCGGGCACAGGCCGTCTTGGGTCGCCGGAGCGGGAAAAGTGATTTCGTCGCCGATGGACGGCAGTGGCATCCGGCGGACCTGCACCATGAGATCTATGAGGTCGAAGATAATCTTGGCCTCGGCGATGCGGCCTTGGTCGTCGAGCCGATAAAACTCGCCCGAGCGCAGAAACACCATCGATCCCGAAGGTGATAGGCCAAAGAGCGGCGCGTTGAACGTACCGACATAATGCGTGATCGAGCAGACCCAGCGCCCGCCTTCTTGGATGCGATTTTTGCCGCCGACGAAAAGAATGTCGCGGCGCGCCACATGGGTGAGCCCGTCGTTGAGTGGTTTCAGGAAACCGTCGATCACGGCCTCCGGTCCTTCGAGGCGATTCACCGGATGTGCCACGTCCCACACGCAGTCCGGTGCAAGGTAGCTCCGCGCCGTCTCCGGTTTTTTGGCTATCTCATCAAGGACCTGCCGCATTTGGAGGCGGAAATCAGTGCCTTCAGCGGCGAGTTTTGCGTCAAGCATGGGGAACCTTCTTTTGCAGACAGAAAAAAGGTTGGCAAAGGATGGCCCGCGCGTCTAGCCTTTTTGCATACCTGTGCAACGCCCGCGATTCCTGTGGCGCACATGCACAAGCCGGACCGGGAGAGGACATGGGCGCTCATGGCTGAGATCAGACTTCAGAACATATCCAAACGCTGGGGAAGCTTCATCGGTGTGCAGGACTTTGACCTCACCATCGCGGATGAAGAATTCCTCGTTCTCCTCGGCCCCTCGGGCTGCGGCAAGACCACCACCATGCGGATGATTGCAGGTCTCGAAGATCCATCGGGCGGTGACATCATGATCGACGGGGAACGGGTCAACGACCTGGAGCCCAAGGATCGTGACATCTCCATGGTGTTCCAGTCCTACGGCCTTTACCCGAACATGAACGTCTACGAGAACATTCGCTTTCCGTTGAAAGTGCGAAAGGTTCCCCAAGGCGAACACCACGACCGCGTTATGCGCGCATCCGCCATGGTTGAGCTTGACGATTTCCTCCACCGCAAGCCCGCGGCTCTCTCTGGAGGTCAGCGGCAACGTGTGGCGCTGGCCCGCGCAATCGTGCGCGAGCCCAACGTCTTTCTCATGGACGAGCCGCTCTCTAACCTCGACGCGAAGTTGCGCGTTTCGACGCGGGCGCAGATCAAGAACCTGAGCCACGAACTCAAAGTCACAACGATCTACGTGACCCACGACCAAATCGAGGCCATGACGCTCGCCGACCGCGTGGTTGTGATGAACAAAGGCGTCGTTCAGCAAGTGGGCACTCCCACTGAGATCTATGACAACCCCGCCAATACGTTCGTGGCGAGCTTTATCGGCAACCCGGCCATGAACCTCGTGGAAGGAACGCTGAAAGCCGGCACTTTCGAGGCAGAAGGCATCAGTGTGCCGGGTCTCAGCGGGCCTGACGGTCCTGTCACGCTTGGCTTCCGCGCCGAAGATGCGGAGGTCGTTGACGGTGACACGGGTGGCCAGCTCAACAGCGCTGTCTATTCCATGGAGCTGCTCGGCGACGCGACCATGGTGAGCGTCCGTACGGCCGGCGCGCTTCTCAGCGTGAAAGCTCACAAGGAGTTCCGCACCGAGATCGGGAACATGGTTTCCGTGTCCATCCCGGCTGCGATCTGCCACCTCTTTGACGCCAAAGATGGCGCACGTATGGGAGGGTCCTGACCCTCACAAGAACGTTCCGGTGTCGCTAAACACCGGTACCCATGGGCGGCCACGGGAGGTGGTCCCCAAATGATAGGAAACAGGGAGAGATAAATGTTTCTGAAGAAAATCGCCTTTGCGGGCGCTGTTGCAATGCTTGGGTCTACTGCGCTTGCCGGTGGCCATGCGGGCTGCCCGACGGAGGGCCGCGTGTCCATCGTGGGCAACGAGTTCCCGGCAATCCAGACAGTGGGTGCTGGTGCCATGGCTTGCGCTGGTGACGGTGTTGAAGTGTCCACAAACCTCACCGCTGATCACCAGTCGATCAACGTGCCGGGTATGCAGGGAAATCCGGCGGAATACACCTCCGCCATCATCGCCAACTCGTCCATCGTGGCCTTGATGAACGAAGACGTCATCCGCCCGCTCGACGATCTCGTGGCGAAGCATGGCGATGGCATTCAGCCGAACCAGCTAATCACGATCAACGGACAGGTGATGGCGGTAGCGTTCATGGCGAACGCACAGCACCTCGTCTACCGCTCCGACGTGCTTGAGCAGGCAGGCGTCGAGGCGCCGACAACCTACGAAGAGATGCTCGCCGCTGCCGAGGCAATTCGCGCCGCAGGCATCATGGAGAACCCAGTGGGCGGCGCCTATGCTGCGGGCTGGAACCTCGCGCAGGAATTCAACAACATGTTCCTCGGCTTCGGTGGGTCGCACTTCAAGCCTGGCTCCGCAGAGCCCAATGTGAACACCGAAGCGGGTGTCAAAGCGCTCGAGATGATGAAGGCGCTGTCGGAGTATATGAACCCCGACTTCCTGACGCATGATTCCAACGCGACAAACGCCGAGTATCGCGCTGGTAACACAGCGCTCATGAACATGTGGGGCTCCCGCGCCGCGACGCTCGTGACTGCCGAAGGTGTTCCGCAAGAGGTGATCGACGGGTTCGCAATCGCAGGTCCAATGACGGTTGGCGGCGGTGATACCCCGGCAACAACGCTCTGGTGGGATGGCTTCACAGTGGCCAAAAACATCTCTGACGCAGATGCCGAGGCGACGTTCCTTGCGATGAAAAAGGCAATCGACCCGTCGATCCTTGACGATGAAGTGTCCACGCAAGCCGTCTGGCTGATCGATGGGTATGAGCCGACCGAGGCTGCGGTGGGTGTTTTTGCCGCTGCCAACGCAGGGTCCATCCCCTACCCGATGCTTCCCTACATGGGCCTGATGCACACGGCACTCGGCAATGAGCTCGCAGAGTTCATGCAGGGCACCGAAAGCGCAGAGCAGGCCCTCGCAGATGTCGAGGCCGCCTACATGGCAGCCGCGAAAGAGCAAGGCTTCCTCTAGGACGCATAGGGCGGGCCGGTTCATTAAGGACCGGCCCGCTTCACCGTAGAAAGCGCTATGCGCATTTGAAGTCACGGTGCGCGCCGCGCACCCTACGGACGGGGCGACGATGAAACACCGCACATTCTTTTGGTTCTTTTTTCCGACGGCAGCGGCGATGCTTCTTTTCATCGCGTTCCCCATTGTTTCCATTGTCACGCAATCGATCTTCACACCTCATGAGGCAGTGCTGATCGAGACCGAGAACTGCGGCCCGTTCGGTTGCACGACCGAAACGACGATCGATCAGGAGGCCACACAGGCTCTCCGAGATGCGCAGCCCATGGGCCGTTTTGTCGGAACGTCGATCTATACAGACCGCGGCCATCTCGCATTCGCGGAGATCGGCGAAGCGTGGCAAAGCTCTGCCGGGTTTGGCGACTTCTTTGCCAAAGTCTACAACTTGCCGTTCTATAAAGCGCTCGCCTTCACACTCACCTACACCTTTGTCTGCACGCCCTTCCTCATCATGCTGGGCTTTGCCATCGCGGTGGCAGTGAACTCGCTTCATCGCAGGCTCAAAGGTCTCATGATCTTCTTCTCGCTCCTGCCGATGATTGTTACGCCACTTATTGGCGCGCTTGTGTTGAGCTGGATGGTCGATAGCCGCGGCGTCCTCGGCAAATTCCTAAGCTACCTCGTCAGCGATCCTGACTTGTCGGTCAAAGCTTCGACACCGCTCATGTGGATCGCACTCGTGGTCTATGGAATTTGGTCGTCCGCGCCTTTCGCATTCGTCGTCTTCTACGCCGGGCTCCAGACTGTGCCCCAGGACACGATTGAAAGCGCACAGATTGACGGCGCGACACGCTGGCAGCAGATCCGCTTTGTGATCATTCCTCATCTCGCGCCGCTCGTGACGTTCGTTGCACTCATCCAACTCATGGATAACTTCCGAGTGCTGGAGCCCATTTTGGGGTTCCAGGCGCAGGCACATGCACAATCGCTGTCGACCTTCATCCTCAGCGACCTGAGCGGCGAGACGCGGCAGCTCAGTTCCGCGGCGGCCACGTCTGTTCTGACAATTTTTGGCATCGCCATTCTGCTCACGCCCGTGCTGATCCGCACCTGGCGCGACTTCAACGCGAAGGGGCACTAAGATGTCGACACCTGCCGCACAACGCCGCCCGCTTCCACTCCAGATCGGCCTCTGGGTCTTCGTCGGCATCTGGTTCATGATGGCTGCGTTCCCCTTTCTGTGGACGCTCTGGGGCTCCTTCAAAGTAGAGCTCGACTTCTTCTCCATTGCCGATTGGACCAATGCGCTTACCGGTGCGAACACCGCGAATACCCATGGCGGCGCATTCACAGGTGCAGGCTACGAAGGTGCCTTTGTGGAGAACGCCTTCTGGAGCAACATGATCAACACGGCCATCGTGTGCTTTTGCGTGGTAAGCGTGTCTCTCACCATTGGAACTCTCGGCGGCTACGCGCTGTCGCGATCGGGCTTTAAGTACGTCTTCTGGCTGCTGATCATTGCCCTGATGTTCCGGGCATTGCCGCAGATCACGCTGGTGTCAGGATATCTGCCGGTTTTCTTCCAGTGGAACATCTGGGGCTACCTTCCTACCGCGATCATCGTTCTCGTGGCGATCAATCAGCCCTTCACGCTCTGGATGCTGCACTCGTTCTTTGAATCGATCCCGAAAGACCTCGACGAGGCTGCCAAAGTGGATGGCTGCACGCAATTTCAGGCGTTCCGTCACGTGATCATTCCGGTCATGTGGCCCGGCGTGATCACAACGGGGCTCTTCTCGTTCTTGCTCGCCTACAACGACTTCGTTGTGACCTCTCTGATCTTGAACGAAGCGAACCGGACAATGGTCCCCCAGATCGCGGCATTCCTGGGCACCACGCAGACGGAGGGCAATGTGATGTTTGCTGTGGCGGCTGTGGTCTCTGCCACTGCTCCGCTGTTCGTCCTCGTGATGTTCTTCCAGCGCCAGATCGTTTCGGGCCTTACGGCAGGCGCAGTCAAAGGATAAAGGGCAGGGGCCAGCACCACGCCAGCCCCCATCGAGCGATACGGGAGAGCCAGATGCCCTATGACGTCATCGTCGTCGGCGCCGGGTCCGCAGGGTGCGTGGCCGCCGCAGAACTTCACCGCCGAGGTGCGGGAAAGATCCTTGTATTAGAAGCAGGACCGTCAGACCGGCACCCGCTTGTTTCGATGCCCATGGGGCTCACGTGGCTCATGGGCTCTACGCGCGACTGGCAGTTCAAAACAATGCCGATGCGCGAGGCCGGAAGCCGTCGCGTGAATGCGCCACGGGGTAAAATGGTGGGTGGCTCGGGCTCCATTAACTCGATGGTCTGGTTCCGAGGCCGCGCGGCGGATTTTGACGCGTGGGACGTGGATGGCTGGGCATATTCCGACGTCGAAAGCGTCTTTGAGGCCGTGGAAGAAAAGCTGACCCCTCACCGGCTTGAGAACACGCATCCGCTCACTCAAGGGCTTGAGGCGATGCTGCCCACGAATTCGGGCACACCTACGCCGGACCGGGAGAGCGCAGGTGTATTCTCCCACAACATGAAGGGGGGGCGTCGAAACTCGTCGGCGCGCGCTTTCCTCCACGAACATGAGATCCCCGTCACCACAGGCGCCCCAGTGGATCGGCTGACCTGGCGTGGCGGTCGGGTTGCCGGGGTGAAGCTTGCAGACGGCACAAAGATTGATGCAACGAAAGGGGTCGTCCTTGCCGCGGGCTCGATCATGTCGCCCGCGATCCTCATGCGTTCGGGCATCGGACCGTCTGAGCAGCTCGCAAAGCACTCCATTCCGGAACGCGTTGTCTCTGAGAATGTAGGCGAGAACCTCCACGATCACCCGGGCTTTGGGCTTCATTTCGAGGGGGCAGGCACAGGCTATGGATTGGAGCCTGCCCAGTGGTGGAATTGGGCCCGGGCACCGCTCGACCTCTTCGTGCGTCAGGGGCCGCTCGCCTCACCCACGGTCGAGGGCGGAGCCTTCTTCAACGCGCGTGGAGATGGACCTGAACCGGATGTTCAAAGTCACTTCATTCCTTTTCACCTCGACCACGCTGGCAACAAATATGCGCTCAAGTCGGGCTACTTCGCAGACGTCTGCCTGTGCCGCCCCAAATCGCGCGGCGTGCTGCGCCTGGCTTCCGCCGATCCTGGCGAGCCACCGGTCTTTGACCTCGGCCTCTTCCGCGAAGAAAGCGATCTCGACACTCTGACGGCGGGAGTGGAACGCCTGCGTGACCTCCTCGGTGACGCCGATTTCGGGGCAAAGCGCGGCAAGGAAGTGGGCCCGGCGAAAGGCCTCACAGGCGATGCGTTAAAGGAAGTCATCCGGAACCGCGCGGGCACCGCTTACCATCCCGTTGGCACCTGCCGCATGGGTGAAGATGAAGCCTCCGTCGTGACTCCGCGCCTTGCCGTTCGGGGCGCAGAGGGGGCCTGGGTCGTTGACGCCTCCATCATGCCGCATGTGACTTCTGCCAACACCAATGCCCCATCTATGATGATCGGCTGGAAAGGCGCCGAGATGATCGCCAATGACCTGTAGCGTGCGCCCTCTACGCACTGTCCTCCGCGGATGACGAAGAACCGCGACGCCTACCACGCGTATGTGTCCTCGCCTGAATTTTGGGATGCGGACGCCCGCATTGAGGTTGTGCATCCGTTCAACACCTGCACCTGCGACGGCTACATGGATGTTCTTGAGGGGCTGCGCGAAGCATTCCAGGGCCTCCACCGCCGCGACGACATCGTCATGTCAGGCACGTTCGAGGGGTCCGATTGGATAAGCGCGACGGGCTACTATGCTGGTCGCTGGACTGCGCCTTGGCTCGGTCTGAGACCCAGCCAGGAGCTCGCTTACCTCCGCTACGGTGAGTTCCACCGGATGGACGACGGCCACGCGCGCGAAAGTTACGTCTTCTTCGACATCCCCGAACTCATGGCCGCAACGGGCCAGTGGCCTGTCCCCTCCGGCCCTGGCGAAACACCCGGATATCGCGGCCGCATCCCCGGACCGGCCACGCAGGACGGCCTTACGTTTCCCCGCGATCAGGGCCGCGGCGAGGACTCAGTCGCCAAGGTCACTGCGATGCTCCGTGCCCTAAACACGCCCGATGAGGCGTGGCGCCCTTTCTGGCGCGAAGACATGGCCTGGTACGGACCCGGCGCCTTCGGCTCCTTCCTCGGCATTGAGGCAT
>JBCCPQ010000070.1:0-10796 GCA_039024825.1 Pseudomonadota bacterium | reverse complement strand
TCTCCGCTGATTTCTGCGTTTGCAAAGTAATCATATTTCTCATATACGCTCTCGCAAGCAAGATGATTACCCAGTGAGATTCGATATGCTCGACAGCACGCAGAACGACAACTTCCCGCGCGGCACCATTGTAATCGAGGATCTCGAAGTCGGCATGAAGCGCCATGTTTCGAAGATCATAACCGACGAGGACATCGAGATGTTCGCGACGGTTTCCACTGATCACAACCCGGTGCACCTCGATGAGGACTATGCCCAGGATACAATTTTCGAAGGCCGCATCGCCCATGGGATGCTGACCGCAGGCCTCATCAGCGCGGTCATCGGGGAGCAGCTTCCCGGGCACGGCACGGTCTATCTGGGTCAGAGCCTCAAGTTTCTCGCACCAGTGCGCCCCGGCGATCTCGTCCGGGCTGAGGTTGAGGTGACGAGCATCGATTACTCCCGCCGCCGGGTCACTATGGACACCCATTGCGCCGTGGACGGTAAGAAAGTACTCAAGGGCGAAGCCACAGTCCTCGCCCCGTCGCGCAAGTTCGACTAACTGCGCGACTTGCCCCGCCCACTCTGCCGCGTTACCTCGCGCGGCATGGAGCGGCTGAGCACACTTCACGACATTCCAGAGGCCGCGCGCGGTGCCTCTGTCGCTATCGGAAACTTCGATGGGGTCCATCTTGGCCATCAAGCTGTGATTGACATGGCCCGCCGGGACGACCTCCCCCTCGGCGTAATGACTTTCGAGCCGCATCCCCGCAGCTACTTCGCCGAAAACCGTGGCGACAAATCCGCGTTTCGGCTGATGACCGCAGATGCAAAGGCGCACCGACTGGAGAAACTGGGTGTCGAACGCCTCTATGAGGTGCCCTTCGATGCCGCCTTGGCGGCCCTGACCCCGGAGAAGTTCGTCAGGGCCACGCTCTCTGAAGGGCTAGGCGCGCGACACGTGGTCGTGGGCGCCGATTTCCGGTTTGGGAAGGACCGCGCAGGCGACGCAAACGCTCTGAGGTCGCTTGCCGAGCCGCAGGGCATTGAGGTCACAATAGCTGACATGGTGGCCACCGACAAAGCGGAGGTCAGTTCCACCAACATCCGTCGCGCCCTCGGAGAAGGCCGCCCGCGCGACGCTGCGGCAATGCTTGGACACTGGCACCGGCTGGAAGGTGAGGTGATTCACGGCGACGCGCGCGGTCGGGATCTGGGGTATCCAACTGCGAATATGTCTTTGGGCGCCCTGCACCACCCTTCATATGGCGTTTATGCGGTTTTGGTGGACGTCCTCGACGGCCCTCACGCGGGCAGCTACCACGGCGCAGCCTCTATCGGCGTCCGCCCAATGTTCGGGGAGAACGCCGCAAATTGCGAAACCTTCCTCTTTGACTTCACGGGCGACCTCTACGGTGCAACGATATCTGTCGGCCTCGTGGACTATTTGCGCGGCGAGCAAAAGTTCAACGGGCTCGACGCGCTCATCACCCAGATGGGGGCAGATTGCGAAACAGCCCGCGCGATCTTGGCGGCGCTCTGATGCGCTCGCGGTTTTGGGAGACTGTCCCGCTCGCGAAAATGACGGACACGGAATGGGAGGCGCTTTGCGACGGCTGCGGGAAATGTTGCCTCAACAAGCTTGAGGACCCCGATACCGGAGAAGTGGCCTTGACCCGCGTGGCGTGCCGCCTGCTGGACAACGATACCTGCCGCTGCTCGCAATACGATATCCGTCATCATTTTGTCCCCGAGTGCATCCGCATGACGCCCGCGACGATCCCCATGCACAGCTACTGGCTCCCCAAATCCTGCGCCTACAAACGCCTCCATGAAGGTAAGCGCTTGCCGAATTGGCACCCGCTGATCACTGGTACCCCTGAGAGCGTCCACGAGGCCGGTGCGAGCGTGCGCGGCTGGACAGTGCCCGAATTTGAAGTGCCCGAAGAAGAATGGGAAGACTACATCGTGGGAGAGGAATGATGCACTTCGCATCTGACAATACCGGTCCAACCCATCCGAAGATCATCGAAGCTGTTGCCCGCGCTTCTGAGGGTTACGCCATGCCCTATGGAAAGGATCCTTGGGCGGTAGCAGCCCGCAACGCCGTGCGGGAAACGTTCGAAGCCCCCGACGCAGAAGTCTATTGCGTGGCGACGGGGACCGGGGCCAACTCCCTCGCCTTGGGGACCATGACAGCGCCCTGGTCGACGATTTTCTGCCATGACGCGGCACATGTGCGCGTGGACGAAAGCAACGGACCGGCCTTCTTTGCAGGCGGGGCAACGTTTGCGCCAGTGGCCGGAGACTCGGGTAAAATTGCACCAGATGCCTTGGCCGCGACATTAGAGGCGTTCGCCCCGGGCGACGTGCACACCCCCGCGCGCGGGCCGCTCACGCTCACCAATGTTACCGAAGCGGGCACTGTCTACACCCTCGCAGAGATCGACGCGTTGACCTCCCTCGCTAAGGCCGCGGGCCTGCTGGTGCACCTCGATGGCGCTCGCTTTGCCAATGCCTGCGCGGCGCTGGGCTGCTCCGCGGCGGAGATGTCATGGAAGCGCGGCATCGACGTGGTGAGCTTTGGCGGAACCAAAAATGGCTGCATGAGCGTGGAGGCCGTTGTCTTCTTTGATCCCTCCCACGCCGACGCATTCGAACGCCAGCGCATGCGCGGAGGGCACCTCTTTTCAAAGCATCGCGTGTTGTCCGCTCAGATGGCTGTCTATGCGGATGGACTTTGGCTGGAGCTCGCAGAGCGGGCAAATGCCGCGGCCACCCGGCTGATCGAAGGTCTCAGTAACCTGCCCCACGTGGAGTTCGTGCACCCGCCCCAATCGAACCTGATGTTCTGTCGCATGCCGCGTCGGATGCACGCCCATGCCTTGTCCAAGGGTGCGGAATTCTACAGCTGGGGCGATCCCCACGCGGGCGACCCTCAGGAGGCTGTAATGGCACGCTTCGTTGTTGACTGGTCCGCCACAGATGAGGGCACTGACCGGTTCCTCGACATCCTCAGCGCGTAAGCGCTGCGACCTCCCGCGGGTGCGTGATCGGGGACATGTGTCGCGCCCCTTGGATCACGTGCTCCTGCACATCAGGCAGAAGCCTCCTTAGCACCTTATGGATCGCGACGACGGAGGGCTGCGTCTTGCTTCCTCTAACGAGGGACACCGGAATATCTAGGCTCTCCAACCGCCCCGGCGCGAACACGTCGCCGGTGTCATCATCGATGCCGGCCCCCTGTGCGATGATCAAAGGCATCTGAGCGGCGATGGTGTCCCTAAAGCGCTGCGGCAGTGGGTCCCACGGCGCGCCGCCCCACATGCCTGTGAAGCGCCGCGCCATTTCATGCGCATCACCGGCTTCATGAGCCGCTAAGACAGGCGCGAATGCCAGCCCATGGGCCGCGTAAGCCTCCCGATCATGAAGGCGAAGCGCCGCGAAAAACACGGGCTCAACCAGGGTCAGCGCCGTGACGAGATCTGGCCGCTCCACAGCAAGTCTGAGCGCCACCGTCCCGCCGAAGGAATGCCCGAAAACAGGTCCGGGACGGTCCATAGCTGCGACAGCGAGATCCACGCACTGGCCCTGATAGTCGCCGCCCGCCCAAGCCGGGCCTTTGCCGTGGCCCGGGAGATCGAACGCCCGCGCGCCGCCCGGCATCGCCTCGGCCATCGCACCCAGCACGCCGGAGTGCGCCAGCGCGCAGTGGATAAGGAGCGTCCCTCCCCCGCCCCAGATCCTCACGCGGACAGGTGGCGGTCGAGGTCTTCGATGCGGTCCTGTCCCCAGAAGCGCGCGCCGTCATCCGTAATGTAGAAGGGTGCGCCAAAGGCCCCGGCATTGACGGCGTCTTCGAGGTTCTGAGTGTAAGCCTCAGCCCCCGCCAACAGCCCTGAATCGGCTAGGCCGGCGTCAAAGCCCGCGGACGTGAGACACTCCCGAATGACATCGTCTTGCGCGATGTCCTTTTCCTCTGCCCAGCATGCGCGCGTGAAGGCGTGAACTAGACCACCCAAGTCGCCGCCCACCTTCGTGGCCGCAATGAATGCGTAGGACGACGGCGCCGGGTTCGTGGGCCAATGCGCAGGCTTGAGAT
The DNA here is from genome assembly GCA_039024825.1 of Pseudomonadota bacterium. Classification (GTDB taxonomy): domain Bacteria; phylum Pseudomonadota; class Alphaproteobacteria; order Rhodobacterales; family Rhodobacteraceae; genus Shimia_B. Next base: position 6,712 of record JBCCPQ010000070.1, on the reverse strand, counting down.
TGAACGGCATCGCAAGCTTGTCTGCCTGTCGCACAAGCTCCTGCGCGCGGTATTCCTGACGGGCCGGATGGCGATCCTTGGGGGCAGTGCCGCCCGTGCGCGCGAAGAGCGATATGATGTCGAGGGGCTTGTAGGTCACCTCGGCGCCATGGGCCTTCGCCACCGCCTCCATCCTCGTACCCGCGAGGTACGTGTAGGGAGAAATCGTGGAAAAGTAGTAGTCTATGTGCGCCACGTTAAACCTCCCGGGCTGCCAAGTGTTGGTGCCACGGTAGGCCCGTGCTAGGCGGTGTCAACGTTGCGACTCGGCGGGACGAGCTGCAACGGGAGGGACCATCTAGGGGGACACGAATGGCCACTTCCTCTGAGCCTAAGCTCATCTCCGGAAATGCAAATATGAAGCTCGCCAAGGCCGTCGCTAGGCGCGTTGGCATGAGCCGGGGCCAAAAATTTGGACTGGTAGACGCCCGGGTGGAACGCTTCAACGACGGAGAGGTCTTCGTCGAGGTGTTCGAGAACGTCCGCGGCGAGGACATGTTCATCATCCAGCCAACCTCGCGCCCGGCAAACGACAACCTGATGGAGCTTTTGATCATCTCCGACGCTTTGCGACGCTCTTCCGCAGCGCGCATCACGGCTGTGATCCCTTACTTTGGATATGCCCGTCAGGACCGCCGAACCAAGGCGCGAACGCCGATTTCGGCAAAACTAGTGGCGAATATGGTGCTGGAAGCGGGGATCGAGCGGGTTTTGACCATGGATCTGCACGCGGCTCAGATCCAGGGCTTTTTCGACATCCCAGTGGATAACCTCTACGCCTCGCCCATCTTCGCGCTCGATATCCGCTCTCACTTCCAAGATCTGAGCGAGGTGATGGTGGTGAGCCCCGACGTCGGCGGCGTGGCTCGCGCGCGCGAACTGGCGCAGCGCATCGGAGCACCGCTTTCGATCGTCGACAAGCGGCGCGAGAAGCCCGGTGAAGTCGCAGAAATGACAGTGATCGGGGATGTCACCGGGAAGAAGTGTCTGATCGTGGACGACATCTGCGACACGGCAGGCACTTTGTGCAAGGCGGCCGAAGTTCTGATGGAGCACGGGGCCACGGAAGTGCATTCCTACATCACCCACGGCGTCCTTTCCGGCCCGGCGGTTGAGAGGATCACGAACTCGGTCATGAAGACGCTCGTCATCACGGACACAATCGAAGCAACAGAAGCGGTAAAGGACTGCAAGAACATCCGCATAGTGCCAACAGCCCCGATCTTCGCCCAAGCGATCCTCAATATCTGGAACGGGACTTCTGTGAGCTCGCTCTTCGACCACTCAACACTCGGACCCATCTACGAGGGGCTATACGACTGGGAGTGAGATTTAAGACAAGGGCTAAGCCCCTGAAGCTCGCAACACGACCTGGCAGATAGAAAAGGGCGCGCAAGGCGCATCCGCCCAGTGTGTAGAACTGACGCGTCTTCTTTGTGCCAATGTACTTCCGCCGGAGGCAATCCGGCCCTCACCAAAGTGCGTGACGTCGGCCAGGTCTCAGTAAAGGTCCCATTCGTCGCTGTCGCGCATCTCGCCCATGGCGATCCAACTCGCGCGGACACGGGCAACGCGCGTATCGCCCCAGGTGCGAAAGACAATCTCAAAACCTTTCTCAGTGACGGCTTCGGACTTTATGTCCATGCGGGCATTGGGAGCAGAATCCATGTCCCACATCGACAATGCGACTTGAACCGCAGGGGCCGATTTGTAGCTCTCTGAGAAGATCACCGTCGTCCGTGATATGCGCGGCCCCGTGCCGGACCACATGGGACCATTATCCTCAAAATCTGAGAACAGGACGGCTTCACCCTGATCGATGCCAATAAAGTGGTTTCGCAACCGTTTCATGTGACCCAACAATTCACGCGTATAGACATGACTGTGGTTTCGAAGCGAGTTGAAAATAGGGAAATTTCATGAAAAAGGCCCCACGCGTTGCCGCGCCGGGGCCTTGATTTGGTCATTTTTTGGAGTCGTTCAGACTGCGGCTTTGAGTGCCTCATAATCCGCAACAAGCTTGTCGGCGGCGTCCTTGGCATCGCCCGCGGCATCAGCGGCGGCGGCCTTCGCGTCGGAGATGAGAACATCCATAATCTCGCCCGTGACTTCGCTGAGGGGCATTGCGCGTTCAGCTAGAACAGAAGCTCCGCCGGGGGTGATCTCCGCGAAGCCGCCTGTTACGGCATAGGCTTTCTCACCATCATTGCCGATGGCGCGCAAAACGCCCGGACGCAGCGTTGTAATGACAAGCGAGTGGTCCGGCATCGCCGTCATATCGCCGTCAGCACCGGGGATCTGCACCTCGGCCGCCTCGAAGGAGGCAAGCCTCCTTTCGGGGCTCACAAGGTCGAACTGAAACGCCATGTTATGCGGCCTCCGCGGCCATCTTCTCGGCCTTGGCCTTCACCTCGTCGATGCCGCCGACCATGTAGAAGGCGCCTTCGGGAAGGTGGTCGTACTCACCGGCCACAACGGCCTTGAAGGAGGCAATCGTGTCGTCGAGCGGCACCTGCACACCTGGCGAACCGGTGAAGACTTCGGCCACATCGAACGGCTGCGAGAGGAAACGCTGAATCTTCCGGGCACGGGCCACGGTCAGCTTGTCCTCTTCAGAGAGTTCGTCCATCCCGAGGATCGCGATGATGTCCTGCAACGACTTGTAGCGCTGGAGGATCCCCTGCACGTCACGGGCCACGCCGTAATGCTCTTCGCCGACAACCGCCGGGTCAAGGATACGCGACGTGGAGTCGAGCGGGTCCACCGCCGGGTAGATGCCAAGCTCGGAGATCGCGCGCGACAGAACGGTCGTGGCGTCGAGGTGGGCGAAGGACGTTGCAGGCGCGGGGTCTGTTAGGTCGTCCGCGGGAACGTAGATGGCCTGCACGGAGGTGATGGAGCCGTTCTTTGTCGAGGTGATCCGCTCCTGCATCGCGCCCATGTCGGTGGCGAGCGTCGGCTGGTAACCCACAGCGGAGGGGATACGGCCCAGAAGTGCGGACACCTCAGAACCGGCCTGAGTGAATCGGAAGATGTTGTCCACGAAGAAGAGAACGTCGGTCCCGGACTGGTCGCGGAACTGCTCGGCCATTGTGAGGCCGGACAGCGCCACACGCATCCGCGCGCCCGGAGGCTCGTTCATCTGACCGTAAACGAGGGCCACTTTCGATTTCGTCAGGTCTTCGGCATTGATAACGCCGGATTCGATGAATTCGTAGTAGAGGTCGTTGCCCTCAAGGGTCCGCTCCCCCACTCCGGCGAACACGGAGTAGCCAGAGTGCACCTTCGCGATGTTGTTGATAAGTTCTTGGATAAGAACGGTCTTGCCCACGCCGGCACCGCCGAAGAGGCCAATCTTACCGCCTTTTGAGTAAGGCGCGAGAAGGTCGATAACCTTAATCCCTGTGACGAGGATCTCGGAGGAAACGGATTGCGCGGCGAAGGTGGGCGCGTCGTTGTGGATAGAACGCGTCTCCGACGCTTCTACCGGGCCTTTTTCGTCCACGGGCTCACCGACGACGTTCATGATCCGGCCCAGTGTCGCATCACCAACCGGCACAGAGATCGGGCGGCCGAGGTCGGTCACCTCCTGCCCGCGCACGAGGCCTTCCGTGGCGTCCATCGCGATGCAGCGAACCGTCGCCTCACCAAGGTGCTGCGCGACTTCGAGCGTCAGATCCTTGCCGTTGTTATCAGTCGTCAGGGCGTTCAGAATTTCGGGCAGATGGTCGTCGAACTGGACGTCCACCACAGCGCCGATCACCTGAGTGACTTTGCCTTTTGCATTTGCCATTGCGGTTCTCCGGGTTCTCTAGAGCGCTTCTGCGCCCGAAATGATTTCGATGAGCTCGTTCGTGATGACGGCCTGGCGGGAGCGGTTGTACTCGATCGTGAGGCGATCGATCATCTCACCCGCGTTGCGCGTTGCATTGTCCATGGCCGACATCCGCGCGCCCTGCTCTGACGCGCCGTTCTCCAGCAACGCTGCGAAAATCTGGGTCGCGACACCGCGCGGCAGCAGGTCGGCGAGGATCGCCTCTTCGCTGGGCTCGTAATCGTAGAGCGTGCTCTCGTCGCCCTCGCCTGCCGTCTCATAGGCAGCGGGGATGATCTGTTGAGCGGTGGGGATCTGCGAGATGACGGACTGAAACTCGTTGAAGAAGATCGTTGCCACGTCGAACTCGCCCGCGTCGAAGCGGGTGAGCACGTCTTGGGCGATGCCTGCCGCGTCGGCATAGCCGATGCGCTTCACTTCGCTCAGGTCCACGTGGCCAATGAGGTGCTGGCCGAGATCTCGCTTGAGCTGCTCGCGGCCCTTCTTCCCCACGGTGAGGATCTTCACCGTCTTGCCCGCCGCCACGAGCTTTTGCGCGTGCTGGCGTGCAAGCTTGGCGATGGACGAGTTGAAGCCGCCGCAGAGGCCGCGTTCCGCCGTCATGACGACGAGCATGTGCACGTCGTCCTTCCCCGTGCCCTTTAGGAGGAGGGGCGCGGAATCAGAGCCACCCACCGATGCAGCCAAACCGCCCATCACCGCGTTGAAGCGCTCGGTATAAGGGCGGGCCGCCTCAGCCGCATCCTGAGCGCGACGGAGCTTAGCCGCCGCGACCATTTGCATGGCTTTGGTGATCTTCCGGGTCGATTTGACCGAGTCGATCCTGTTCTTGAGGTCCTTCAGGCTGGGCATGAGAGGTCCTTACGAGAAGCTCGCCGCGTAGTCGTCAAGCACGGCTTTGATCTTGTCGGCCTCTTCGCCTTTGATCTTAGGATCATCGGCAGTGATGTGGTCCAGCAGGTCCTTCCCTTTGCCGCGCAGGTGCTTGATGAGGCCCTGCTCGAACCGGCCGACGTCACCGACTTTGAGGTCGTCGAGGTATCCGTTTGTGCCGGCGTAGATCACGCAGACGATTTCCGCGTTGGTCAGCGGGGAGTACTGCGGCTGCTTCAGCAGCTCAGTCAGTCGCGCGCCGCGGTTCAGAAGCTTCTGCGTTGCCGCGTCAAGGTCGGAACCAAACTGCGCAAAGGCCGCCATTTCGCGGTACTGAGCCAGTTCCAGCTTCATGGAGCCAGCGACCGATTTCATCGCGTTCGTCTGTGCCGACGAGCCCACGCGCGACACCGAAAGACCGGTATTCACAGCGGGGCGGATGCCCTGGAAGAAGAGTTCCGTCTCCAGGAAGATCTGACCGTCGGTGATCGAGATAACGTTCGTCGGAATAAAGGCGGAGATGTCACCCGCTTGCGTCTCGATGATCGGCAGCGCGGTGAGCGAGCCAGAGCCATTGTCCTCGTTCAGCTTCGAGGAGCGCTCGAGGAGGCGCGAGTGAAGGTAGAAAACGTCCCCCGGATAGGCTTCGCGGCCCGGCGGGCGGCGGAGAAGCAGAGACATCTGGCGATAGGCCACGGCCTGCTTGGAGAGGTCATCATAGATGATCAGCGCGTGCTTGCCGTTATCGCGGAAGTACTCGGCCATGGCCGTCGCGGCGTAGGGCGCGAGGAACTGCATCGGCGCGGGGTCCGAGGCGGTCGCGGCCACAACGATAGTGTATTCGTTGGCGCCGGTCTCTTCGAGCTTGTTCACCAGCTGCGCCACGGTGGAGCGCTTCTGGCCCACGGCGACATAGATGCAGTAGAGCTTCTCGCTGTCGTCCTTGGCCGCGTCATTGTAGGACTTCTGGTTCAAGATCGTGTCGAGCGCCACGGCGGTCTTGCCGGTCTGGCGGTCGCCAATGATAAGCTCGCGCTGGCCACGACCCACGGGGATCATGGCGTCGATGGCCTTGAGGCCGGTGGCCATGGGCTCATGCACCGATTTACGCGGAATGATGCCGGGGGCCTTCGAGTCCGCGATGCGGCGCTCTGACGCGTCAATGGCGCCTTTGCCGTCCAGCGGATTGCCTAGGCCGTCCACAACGCGGCCCAGAAGCGCCTCGCCTGCGGGCACGTCCACGATGGCGTTCGTACGCTTGACGGTGTCGCCTTCCTTGATGTCGCGGTCGGAGCCGAAGATCACGCAGCCCACGTTGTCCATCTCCAGGTTCAGAGCCATGCCCTGAATGCCACCCGGGAATTCGACCATCTCACCGGCTTGGATGTTGTCGAGCCCATAGACCCGCGCGATACCGTCACCGACGGAAAGCACCCGGCCCACTTCGGCCACCTCGGCCTCTTGGCCAAAGTTCTTTATCTGGTCCTTCAGGATCGCAGAGATTTCTGCAGCTTGGATCGCCATTCTATCCGACCTCTTTCATAGTGTTCTGGAGTGCTGCGAGCTTTGATTTGATCGACGTATCGACCATGCGAGAGCCCACTTTCACAATCATTCCGCCGATGAGGCTCTCATCAATAGAGGCCTCCACGTTCACATCTTTGCCGACCTGAGCCTTAAGCGTCTTAGCGAGCTTGTCAGCCTGAGTTTTCGTCAGCTCTTTTGCTGTGATGACCTCTGCGGTCACCTCACCCTTTTCCGCCGCGATCAGGCCTTTCACTGCAGCCACGAACTGCGGCACAACGAACAGACGCCGGTTCTCTGCCATCAGAGCGAGCGTGTTCTTTACGATGTCGCTGAAACCCGCTTTCTCGGCGACCGCCACCGCCGCTTTGCCCATTTCTTCGCGGGTGTACACGGGGGACGAGAAAAAGCCCCGGAGGTCTTCCGAGGCGTCCAACGCTG
>JBCCPQ010000069.1:0-10815 GCA_039024825.1 Pseudomonadota bacterium | reverse complement strand
TCTCATCATGGCGCCCGGGGGCTACAAGGTAACGGACTTCCTCCGTTCGGGCAGCATCATGACGGTGCTTTTCTTGGTCGTCTCGCTCGCCGCCATGGCGCTCTTTGTCTAAGAGCGCGTCCTATCCCGCCGCACTGTTCTTGAACTTTTGATGCTCGTCTTCCACAAGCCCGATCTTCCAGTATCCCGAGATGTAGGTATCTCCGCGGTCGATCCCTTTCTCATTTTGCAGGAAGTCGCGCAGGGCCCGGATGACACCGGACTCTCCTGCGATGCAGGTCCGCACGCGGCCTGTGGGCCAGTCAAAAGACCGGATGAACTCCTCTTGAGACGCTGACGGCGTCTGGGGGTCAGGATGGACCAGCCAATGCGCTTCTATCCCCGGTGGGATGTCGATGTCCTGACGGTCATCCTCAGCCGTGATCTCAAAAATGGCAACGCCACGCGCGTCTCGTGGCATGGACTCCAAAGTAGCCGCAGCCATGGGAAAGGCCGAAGGATCTGCCGCAATGAGATACCAGTCCGCATCAAACTCAGTCAGCTTCGGATAGGCCGGGCCGGCAAAGCCGAGAAAGCTCCCTGCCGTTGCGCGGTGCGCCCAGGCAGAGGCCGGGCCGTTGTCGCCATGTGCAACAAAGTCAATCGCGAGCTCTCCTTTGTCAGCGTCGAAGCTACGCACCGTATAGGTGCGGCGCTGAGGGGGTGGGCCGTCGGACAGGCGTGCGGCAAAGGCTTCCTTCGTCTCATCGGCCTCCGGAATCATAATCTTGCAATGCCCGCCATCACGGCCCTCGGGAAAGTCCTCAAGCCCCGGACCCGCGAATACAACGCGGATCATGTTCGGGGTCAGGAAGAAAGCGTCCTTCACCGTCAGAAGACGCGGGCTTGGTCGCCCTGTCGCTTTACGGACCGCCTTTTTCAGCTCTGCCATGATTGCCATCCTTCTCGCTCCTTCTCGTCCGCTAGAACTTGCCGGAGTTCCCCCAGGCATCCCGCGGACTGATCTCTTCCTCGTTCGCCCAGTGTTCGACGATGAGGCCGCCATCCACGCGATAAAGATCAAAGGCAGCGATGTCCTTGCCGCCCGCGTGGCGCTTTCCATAGGTTACCACGAGGTCTCCCTGGCCAATGAGCTGGAACAGCATCTCGTAGCTTCCTACCTTGTCACTGCTGAGCCAGTCTTCAAGCCCTGCAAGCCCGGCGCCGATGGTCGGGGCGCGTTGAATGAGGTTCTTGGCGACAAATTCACCTGCTTTTGCGTGATTGCCTTCTTGCAGGACCTGCTTGGTGTACTCGAGGACCAGCACCTTGTTCGCCTCCGTATCGGCGGCGGTATCAACCGCAGTGGTTCCACGCACCATATCCTCGCCCGAGGATGTCTTGGCCACAAAGGGCGCGATGGTGTCCCAGTGCTCAAGGATCAGACCATCAGCATCCGTGTAGAACATGTCCATTGTGACCCATTCCGCCTCGCCGTCATTGAGCGACTGGTAGGCGTTACAAAAGACCCAACGCCCATCTTCGAGGATCCGAACGATCTCGATGTCCCGTTTAGGGTTGCGTTCAACGAAGGGCTCGAAGAAGGCCAGAAAGCCCTCTGCCCCGTCGCCAACACCCGTGGAATGCTGTGTGTATCGGTGGCCGGTGTACTTGTGGACTGCCTCGCGCGCGTTCCCGCCTGCGATGCCCTCAAGATAGATCTTACGAACGTTCTCTAGTCCCTGTCCCATGGGTGTTTCCTGTCATTCTGTTGCATGTCCCCGCCAAGCCATCTTTGGCTCAAGGGAAGGGTTAACGGGGACCGGCCGTGTTGCCGGTCCCCGGATCTTCATTTGTCCCAGTATGCCGCGGTAAGGCCCAAAAGGAACTCCCCCCCGTAGCCTGGATAGGCAGCTTTCATTGCGGCCGTGACATCATCGGGTGTACTGGCGGCATCCCAAGCGGCATCCAGCGTTTTGACATAGCCGATGGCGGTATCGAGCTCGCCACGCGTCGTAGGAAGGCCATGCCCTACAAGGAGCGTGTCGAATGCCTTGTCATCGCGAAGCTCTTTAAGTGTCGCGATCCAGTTCTTCCGGTCGACGCCCGGCGCAAAGTAAATCCCGTTGTAGACAAGGTCCTGAACGACAGCCACGCGCTGCTCTGGCAGCACTGCCACAACAGTTTTCGGAGCCTCAGCGTTATCATAGGCGCGGAACTCCACAGGTACGCCGCCGATCTCAGTCATGCCGAGCGCAAGATCGCCGCCATTGAGAAGAGATGTGGGCTCCGGCTGTTCGCCGCTCGTCGCCTCTGCTCGCAGACCTTCGCGGATCTCAGGCAGCGTGACGAACTCGACGCCCTCAAACGTGCTCACCCCGCCCCAGTGGTCCGGATGCTCGTGGCTCACGTAAGCCGTGTGGATGTTCTTGCCCGTAGACGCCACAAGGCCGGCGACTTCAGCGGCCGTGGGCGGCAGGAAGGTCGCGTCTACCAGCAGGATCTGATCACCCAGCTCGATCACGTGGGACGTGACGCTGACGGCCTGCGGTGGGGAAACATAGGTGTGGAATGTAACGCCACCCGTAGCGAATGAATGCACCGTGCCCGAGGGCAGCGCCCCTTGCGCCTGGGCTAGGGTCGGTTCTGCCACTCCGCGAACAAGGGCCATGGCTCCCGCCGTAAGGGCTGCGCCCTGAATAAGCTGGCGACGATTTAGACTACGTGTCATTGGGTTTTCTCCTCTGAAGGTTGGGGGAGCAGGCCCGGAAAGGCCCGCTCTTTGCGGCCCGGCGGGCCTTATTTGCCGTGATAGGCTTGGCTGACGGCGAAGCTATCTTCGAACCAGTGCCAAAGCACGACCTGGCCATCGCGCACCTTGGCGCGCAGAGCGAAGGTGAAATCGCCGATCTCCTGACCGGAGTTCGTGGTGATGCCGTTCATCTCGCCAAAGACAGCGACAGTGTCACCGGACGCGAAAGCATCCGTATTTTCCCACTTCGTCGTCTGAAGGTTGGAGGAGAAGACGCCGAGAAACTCGAAGATCGCCTCCTTGCCTTTTGTCTCCCCGATCCAGGGCAAGGTCGTGTCACCCTCATTGTGCCAGACCATGTCATCCGCCATCAGCTCGGACATCTTGGCCATGTCACCGCCGCCCATGGCACCCATAAAGGCCATGACGGTGTCGAAGGAAGCTTGTGAAGTTGCGTCCATTGTTTGTGCTCCTGCATGTTGCGCGAGAACGGTGGCGAGTGCGCTCGCCAGCGTGGTTTTCATCAGAGTTCTGCGGTTCATTTCTTGGACTCCGGTTGGGTTGGGGCGTGGCGTCCTGCTGGCCCGGTGAAATCGTGTTTGGTTGAATGCTCTTCGGCGGATCGCCAGCGCAGTCGAGGATCCTCGCGAAAGGCGACCCGTTCGAGATAGCGGGTCATGGTGTCTGTCAGCCGACCAAGCTGAACCGCGTCGTCCGCCTTAGCCCGCATCAGGAGGACGCCGTCCTCGTGGGCCAGCTCACACTCCCCAAAGGCGAAGCTGATGCAGGCAGAGCCCCGTGCTTCTTCCCGAGACGCCTGCGGCCCGAAATGGGTGCACAGATTATCCACGTAGCGGCGAGCTTCTTGGGTTTTAAAGGTGGCGAAAGCCTGCATCGGGACCGTCCCTCGTGTCGTTAAGGAAAGTCTACCCCCTGCGCTTTGATCTGATTATTACCTCATTTACGACTTTATAGTTCGGCTGAGCCGATCAATAAGGCTTTGCAACAGAACAGAAGGCATGCGGTTGCGTGATTGATCATCTTAGGCAAATGGCCGTCTTCGCACGGGTGGTGGAGCAGGATTCATTCCGAGGGGCGGCCAAGGCGCTGGGCCTGTCCCCGTCGCGCGTCAGCGAGACTGTCTCGGAGCTGGAAGACTACCTTGGGGTCACGCTCCTCTACCGGACGACGCGCAAAATCGCTCTGACCAACGAGGGCCGCATCTTTTACGGGCGCGTGACGGAGATGCTTCGGAATGCGGAAGCCGGGCTCAATGAGGTGAGCGCACTGTCCCTTGAACCGGTGGGCGCACTTCGGATGTCGATACCAGCGTTTTTGTCCTCCGGGCCGCTCTCCACGGCGGTGGCCGACTTTGCCAAACGCTACCAGAATGTCGCGTTTTCGGTAACGTATACCGACAACATCGTGGGGCTTATCGAAGATGGGTTCGACCTCAACATTCGGGTCGGGTGGCTCGACGACAGCTCCATGATGTCCCGCAAGCTTGCGACCGGCCAGCGGGCGTTGGTTGCGGGAACAGAGTATGCCAAACGCAGGCCAAGGCCCGCGCGCCCCGCCGACCTCGAGGATTGGGACTGGATCCGCTACAAAAACCGTGCCGACACGACGGCTTTCGTGGGCCCCGACGGTCGTGAAGAGAAGGTGACCGGCAAGGCACAAATCGAAGTGGATAGCATCGACGCGCTCTATCATTTCGTAGGCCAGAATCTCGGCGTCACCATCCTCCCCGCCAACATGGCCGAGCGCGGCATCGCACGCGGTGATTTCGTCCGGCTTTTGCCCGATTGGGCGCTACGGGAGCTCGGAATCTTCGCGGTCTGGCCCGACAAGTCTCGGCGCGAGAGCTTGACCCTCCTCTTTGTACGTTTCCTAGCGGAACAAGGGCTTTGCGAGCCGCTGAAATAGCAGCTCAACAGCTTAGTCAGCAAGAAACCTGCGGATCGCTGCGTTGAACAGCTCCGGCGCTTCGAGATGGGCGAGGTGGGCGCATGCAGGCAGTACGCAGAGCGACGACGACGGAAGCCCGCGCCAGAGCGCTTCTGTCTGTTTCCAGTCGTAGCTTCGATCCTGCTCACCCCAAATGACGAGCGTGTCCTGTTTGATCAGGTTGAGGGCGTCCGTGCCGGACCATTGCTCCATGGCCTCCAAACCGGCGAGGATCGCGGGCAGTCCCGCGCGCGCGGCGTGTTCTGCGGCGGTTGGGTAAGACGGGCACGCCTCCCGCTTCAAAAGCCAAGTGGCGGAGATCCGAGCCGCAGTTGCCGCTGCCCCGTCTGCCTTTGCCCGCCGTCGGCTTTCAGCCATGGTTTCGAAGCGGCCGGGGATGTTTCCCACAGGGCCCGTTCCGTAGAGGACGAGCTTCTCTACGCGCTCATCCCGGCGAGCAACCTCTTGGACGATCATTCCCCCCATTGAATGCCCGAGGAGATCATATCGTGCGACACCCCGGTCGCGAAGATACCCGATCACCCAGTCGGCGAACCCCTCGATGCGGTCCACAGGAGGCAAGTGAGCGTTCGCCCCGAAGCCCGGCAGATCGACAGCAATGACCGACCTCTCCTGTCCAAGCTCCGCAGCAAGGTCATCCCATTGCGCGCTGGCGCCCAGAAAGCCATGCACCAGGACGAGTGGGATCACCCCTTTTGGCCCTGCACAATCCGGTCAAGGATCATCGCACAGAAGAGAATGGAGAACCCGGCGAGGATGCCCTGGCCAACATTGGCGTACTGAAGCGCCTCCAGAACATCCTCGCCCAGGCCCTTGGCGCCGATGAGAGACGCCACCACGACCATCGCAAGGGAGAGCATGATGGTCTGATTGATACCTGCGCGGATCGACGGGCTCGCCAGCGGCAGATCAACTTTGGTGAGAAGATACCACTTGTTCGCGCCGAAACTGATCGCGGCCTCGCGCACGTTTTCAGGCACCCCACGCAAGCCAAGCACTGTGAGGCGCACGACCGGCGTGCCGCCGAAGATCATCGTCGTCACAACAGCGGCAGGCTTACCCGTCCCGAAGAACGCGATGACTGGGATCATGAACACGAAGGCTGGCATCGTCTGCATGAAGTCCATGATGGGCTGGATTGCGCGGTAAAAGCGTGGTCGACGCGCCGCGAACATGCCAAGCGGGATCCCGATGATGATGGACAAACACGCCGCCGTTCCAAGAAGTGCAAGCGTCGTCATGGCTTTCTCCCAGAACCCCAAGAGCCCCATGTAGGCCAGAAAGGCGCCGGAATAGATGGCCATCCGCACGCCCGCAGTAAGCCAGGTCAGCAGAATGATGAGCGAGGCAATCACGATCCACGGGGTGCTGACAAAGATCAGCTCCAGCGCATCCAGCATCAACCGGATACCGTAGGTTATCCCGTCAAAGAGCGCGTCACCGTTCACGACCGCCCAGTTGAAGAACGCCTCCACTCCGTCAATGCTTACCAAGCGAATGTCGGGGTCGGTGGGGAACGCACTCAAAAGGTCAAAGCGGCCAGGAAAACTGTAATGCACCATCGCCACCGCTACGAGAAGCGCCATGAACACCGCGCTGAACGCAATCTGGGAGACAGGCATGCCGGACCGGATGGACTTGTCTGACAGCCAGTCCGAGAAGCGCGCTTCCAACGCCCAATTCGCGACAAGGGATTGCACAACCTTGGCCACCACGAGAACGCAGAGGCCCGTGAGGGCTATGCTTGGGCCTTGGGCAGACAGTGCTTCCGCCTCGGCACGGATGCCGCCGATATTGGCCTCCAACCCGTCCACGGCACGCTGAAAGGCATCCACCCGGTCGGATCCATCCTCGATGGCTGCGGCAAGCTGCTGTCTGCGCAGCTCCAGCGTGCCTTCAATGGACGCGATACGCGCCATTGCGTCGGCGGCAAGGTCACCAAACAGGCCGCGTGCGATCTGCACGAAGGCCACGGCCTCAATGATGAGAAACGACAGCGCCCAAGACCAAAGCCCACGTGCTCCGAACCAGATCGGCCCGAAGAGACCGGCCATGGCGTTGAACGTCGGCGTAAAGCGCGCCGAGGCACCGACCTTGTCGAAGTTGGCAATATAGTAATCCGGGCTCGTACGCACGAAGGTGCGGATGTTGGCGCGGCGCTCATCGGCATAGGCGACGGCAGCGGCGCTTTCGGTGTCCTCAAGGGGATTGATCGTCTCGTCTCTCATGACACTTCCGTCCCTTCAATGACTGTCCGCAAAAGATCGGCGCGGGTAATGACCCCGACATCGGTGCCGCCGTGTTCCACGAGGATGGGTTTGCCGTCATCAATCGCGAGATTGATCAGGTTGCTTAGCGTCTCCTCATCGCCGACCCGAACGAGGTCGGATGGAAGAGGTCCTGTTTTCGCAAGGAAACTTTCAACCGGCTGCATGACAGCGCGGGCATGGACCACTTTGAGGCGCGAAATGCCGGCGACGAAGTCTGCGACGTAGTCGTCGGCCGGGTTCATGACGATGTCTTCGGCGGTCCCGATCTGAACCATGGCACCGTCACGCATAATCGCGATGCGATCCCCAATCCGCACCGCCTCGTCGAGGTCATGCGTAATGAAGATCGTCGTTTTCTTCAGGATCTTCGATAGCCGGATGAATTCGTCCTGAAGCTGCCGCCGGATCAGTGGATCCAAGGCAGAGAACGGTTCGTCCATCAAAAGCACGTCCGGGTTGGCCGCCAGCGCCCGGGCCAGGCCCACACGCTGTTGCATACCGCCGGAGAGCTCGTGGGCGAACTTGGATCCCCAAGCACCAAGCTCCACGATGTCGAGGATCGCCGCCGCCTGCCGCATCCGCTCATTCTTGGCGACCTGCCGGATTTCCAGCGGCATCGCCACATTGTCGAGAACCGACCGATGCGGCATCAGCGCGAAGTTCTGAAAGACCATGCCGATCTTGCGATTGCGGAATTCCTGAAGGGCCTTTGGCGCCAACGCCATGACGTCCGTACCCTCGATCTCAATCTTACCTGCGGTGGGCTCCAGCAATCGATTGAAGTGGCGCACAAGCGTGGACTTGCCGCTGCCGGACAGGCCCATGATGCAAAAGATCTCACCGCGATTTACGCTCAGGCTAACGTCGGCCACGCCGACCACGGCATTGAACTCCGCAAGCACCTGCGCTTTGGTCAGCCCCCGCTCCCTGATCGCAGCGAGCGCCTCCTCGGGCTTGTCCCCGAAGATCTTCCAGACATTGGAAATCTCTATGACAGTGTCTTGGATCATGGCAGCCCCCAGGCTTTGGTGGCGGCACCGGGCAATCCGGTACCGCCGGTTTGCAGTCGATCATAGACCGAGCATGGCGTCGACGCGGTCCGTGTTGGCCTCGATCCACGCCTTAGCGGCGTCAGCAGGCTCCGCGCCATTGCTAATCTCGAACGCAAGCCCGCTCACGTCGTCAGCCGTCAGTGCAAAGTTGGCAAAGAACTCCGCGATGGCAGGTGACCGATCAACGAGAGAGTTGGACCAGGCGATCTGAACTTCCTTGAGCGCGTCTTTCGAGGCGACCATGGAATTCTCGTACCAGTCGGCGTCGTCAGACGGCTGCACCATGACATACTTGGCGGGGTCGTACGTCGGCTCCGTCAGCATCTGGACGTCGAACTGGAACCAGACCGCGTGCGGCGTGTAGCAGTAGAATGCGTAACCCTCGCCCTTCGCGATGCTGTCCTTGATACGAGCCGTTTTGACGCTCTCCTCGGCGCGGATCGGCTCAATGAAGTCAAGCAGCCCGTAATCGCGCGTCTTCACCTCATTCACATTGGCGGAGGCCCAGCCCGGCGCTCCGATCCACATCTCTCCGAGGCCGTTGCCGTCGCTGTCCATGAGCGCTGCAACGTCCGGGCGGCCGAGGTCTGCGATATCGGTAATGTTGTTAGCTTCGCCGAAATCCTTGGTCACGCAGAAGCCCTGGTTCCCCTCATAGGGGTTGGAGGACAGCGTCACCGTGCCCGCTTCCTCGACGTACTTGTTGGTAAAGCTCTCCTGGTTGGGAAGCCAGACGTCGGGATGCACGTCAATGTCGCCTTTGCCCTGATCCATTGCCTGGAAGATCGTGGCGTTGTTGCCAGGCACATACTCAACAGTGCCGCCGATACGGGACATCACGATTTCACCAAGCACATGGGCAATCGCCTGCGCACCCGTCCAAGACGGGACACCGATAGCAACCTCTTCAGCATAGGCAGGCGCGCACAGCGCACTGAGGGCCGCAGCGCTGATAAGCGTTTTGGTCGTGTTCATTAGATAACTCTCCTAGTTGGTCTTGAGATTGGTCAGCTTTGATAGCCCGGCAGCCCGAAGATTTCCGGGTAACCGAACAGAGCGGCGCTGCCGCCGGTGTGAAGGAAGACGACATTCTCCATGCCGTCGAAGTAGCCCTTGCGAACAAGGGAGATGAGCCCGTCGAGGCCTTTGCCGGAGTAAACCGGATCAAAGAGAAGCCCTTCCGTTCTGGCGAGAAGCTTGATCGCCTCCACCATCCCGTCCGTGGGCAGGCCATAGCCCGGGCCCACATAATTGCAGTCCGCTCGCACGGATGCGCGCGGGATCTCCGTGCTCAGCCCGAGGTGTGCAGCCGTCTTCTTGGCGAGGTCAAAAACCATCTGCTCCTGCTTCTCCTGAGGCGCACGCACGCCCACGCCCAGAAGGTGAATGTCGCTTTGCAAAGCGGCAAGCCCGGCCACGAGCCCGGCCTGTGTGCCTGACGATCCCGTGGCGTGCACGAGGGCATCCACGCGCAGGCCCAGCTCTGCCGCTTGATCCGACAATTCCCGTGCGCAATTCACATAGCCCAGCGCCCCGATCGCGTTCGAGCCACCACCGGGAATGATGTAGGGCGTCTTGCCTTGCGTCAGGAGCTCCTCAGCGCGGGCCTCCATCTCAGCCTGCATGTCCGCTCCGCCAGGCCGCTTGGCCACGGGCGCGCCGTGCAGGCGATCCAGGAGGACATTGCCACTCAGGATGTAGTTGTCGTCATTGGATCCCGTGCGGTCTTCAAGCAGGATCTCGCACGCCATGCCAAGCTTGGCGGCAGCCGCCGCGGTCTGGCGCGCATGGTTGGACTGCGTGGCACCCTGCGTGATCATCACATCCGCCCCTGCCTTTTGCGCATCCGCCATCAGGAACTCGAGCTTGCGGGTTTTGTTGCCGCCGGTCGACAGCCCAGTGCAGTCGTCGCGCTTCACCCAGATGCGCGGCCCGCCGAGATGCTCGCTGAGGCGATCCATCGGCTCCAAAGGGGTCGGAAAGTGGCCAAGCGCCACCCTCGGGAAGCGCGCCAGGGCGATGGAAAGCTCCTTGCTCAGACTGCGAACCAAATCCGCCGACTGCGCAACGGCGTGTTCTGGCATGTGATCAATGTCTGCCACGCGTTATTCCCCCCAAATGCGACACAGCTGAAACATTCGCGAAGGCTGGCGAGATAAAAAATGCTTTTTCCTTTGCCTGCCCATACACATTGTTTGCCTAAAGGGAGACCCGACATGGATATGAATTGGCTGGAAGACGTCCTCGTGCTCCTTGAAGAAGGCAACATGACACGGGCCGCAGCGCGAAGAAACATAACGCAACCAGCGTTTTCCAGGCGTTTGCGCAGTTTCGAAGACTGGATTGGAAAACCGATCCTAGACCGCCGCTCCAATCGGGTGGAGATCGGTCCCGCGTTGACTACGAACGAGGCGGAGATCCGCGCTCTTGTCGCGCGATTACGCGAGATGCGTACAAATCTGGCAAATTATGAATCAGGGCGCACTGCGATTACTGTGGCAGCACAGCACGCGGCAGCCTGTTCAAGCTTCCCAGACATGACTTTGCGCGCGAATGCGAGCTTTCCAGGGCTTCGGATCAGACTCAGACCCGGCAACCTGGACGATTGTGCCTCTCTCTTCCTGCGAGGCGATGCCGAGATGCTCCTTTGCTACGAGGCCAAGGATGCACGACGCTTGAACTTCGGTTCCGATGTGCGGCGCGAACGGTGGGGACGCGACTACCTCGTGCCGGTGGTCGGCGGCTCCATGCGTTACCTCATTCGCGCTGATGGCAGCATCCCTGACAACACACC
>JBCCPQ010000068.1:0-10963 GCA_039024825.1 Pseudomonadota bacterium | reverse complement strand
TCGCAGGAGGAAAGTTCGCGCGGACATCTGCACCTGCGGCACCTTCAGTCTCGTAACTCGGCAAGGCGATACTCTGGTCCGCATCATCGGTCCACTGGATGGTGATCTCCGTCATGCCAGCGCGTCTGCAATCCGCTGGGCAAGGCGCTCCGCTACCTCCGACTTACCCATCCGCGGCCATTCCTCGGCGCCATTCTCAGTGATCAGCGTCACTGCGTTTTCAGCACCACCCATGATGCCCGTAGCCGGAGACACGTCATTTGCAAGAATCCAGTCGCACCCTTTCCGCTCTCGTTTGGCAGTGGCGTGCTCCAGGACGTTCTCCGTCTCCGCAGCAAAGCCCACGACCAAGCGCGGACGCGTGTCTCTGCGGGCGACAGTTGCCAGAATGTCGGGGTTTTCGGCGAACTCGAGCTTGGGCAGCCCGCTCTTCGTCTTCTTCATCTTCTGCGCCGCTGCACCGTCCACCCGCCAGTCCGCAACGGCGGCGGCGAACACCGCAGCATCAGCAGGCAGCGCGTGCTCGACAGCAGCCATCATCTGAGCAGCGGTCTCCACCGGCACGACATCCACGCCGGGCGGAGGCGGGACCTGCGCGGGGCCGGTCACAAAGGTCACATGGGCCCCAAGCCGGGCGCAGGCGAGAGCGATGGCGTTCCCCTGGGCGCCCGACGATCGGTTGGCGATGTAGCGCACAGGATCGATAGGTTCATGCGTCGGCCCTGACGTGACGAGGATGTGACGCCCCGCCAAGGGGCCTTGGGTAAAATACGCTTCAATCGCGGCCACGATGGCCAGAGGCTCCGCCATGCGCCCGGGACCGTACTCTCCACATGCCATGGAACCTTCGTCGGGGCCGACGAAAAGGATGCCATCCTCACTCAGGGTTGAAAGATTTCGTTGTGTTGCGGGATGTTCCCACATCCGAACATTCATGGCCGGGGCCACGAGAACGGGCGTATCGGTCGCCAAAAGCAGGGTCGACGCAAGATCATTGCAAATCCCGCCAGCCATCTTGGCCATCAGATCCGCGCTCCCCGGCGCGACAACGATGAGGTCGGCAGAGCGGGACAGTTCAATATGTCCCATTTCAGCTTCGTCGGTGAGGTCGAACAGGTCTCGGTAAACCTTTGAGCCCGCAAGGGCGCTTACCGAAAGGGGAGTTACGAACTCTTCAGCAGCGTGGGTGAGGACCGGCGTCACCTCTGCCCCGCGCTCCCGCAGACGCCGGATGAGATCGAGAGCCTTATAGGCTGCGATCCCACCGGAAATTATGAGAAGAACACGCTTCGTAGACAGCATGGGGCGCAGAATAAACCTGCGCGACCCGAGCGCAAGTCAGGCGAAGAACTCGTGCACCTCGCGCGACTGCGCTTCCAGAGACTTACGCATCTTGCCAAAGGCCGCCGCCTCAAGCTGGCGCACGCGCTCCTTAGAAAGGCCGAGCTCGTTGCCTAGGCTTTCCAGCGTTCGCGGATCGTCCCGCAGCTTCCGCTCGCGCACGATGAACTGCTCGCGCTCGTTGAGCGCAGACAATGCTGTCACAAGCCAACCGCGCAGAGCGTCAATGTCGTGGTCGTGCGCCACAGTGTCGGCGGCCTGCTCACGATCATCCTCGAGAGCGTCAATCCACTCGCGGCCTTCCTCATCGGTCGATTGCGTCGCATTCAGCGAGAAATCAGACCCTGCAAGACGACCTTCCATCATCTCGACATCATGGAGCGGGACACCCACTTCAGTCGCAATCATCTGGCGCAACTGGTGACGATCCAACATCTCGCCGGACGATGCCGCTTCCCGTTCCAACCGCGCCTGAACCCGGCGCATATTAAAGAACAGGGATTTTTGGGAAGACGTCGAGCCGGTCCGAACCATGGACCAGTTGCGCATTACGTAATCCTGAATGGACGCCTTGATCCACCACACCGCGTATGTCGAAAAGCGCACCCCGCGATCCGGGTCAAACTTGTCCGCTGCTTTCATCAGACCCAAACCCGCTTCTTGGATCAGGTCGTTCATGGGCGCACCGTAGCGCTTGAATTTCGCCGCCATGGAAATGGCGAGCCGCATGTACGCGGTAATTAGCCGATGCAAGCTTTTCTCGCACCGCTCGTCTCTCCAAGCGTATGCGAGACGAAGCTCCGTCTCTGCATCAAGAAGTTCCGCCTTCATCGCCCGGCGGGAAAGTGATTGATCGTAGCCGCTATCCAATGCCATCAGTCGTTGGCCCCCGTGGTCAGTCTGGTAAGTGGGGGCGAGTGCGGCGCCCCTCGTTGGCTTTTGATAGAGTTACGGCGCGTAGGCGCAGGTGGATCATAAAAAGCATGAAGAAAAAGTTGCCTTCCCTAACGCTCGTCTTAGGTGGCGCGGGTTCTGGAAAATCCCGTTTTGCCGAAGATCTGGTTTCCGCGACGGGCTGTCGCAGGCATTACATCGCCACCGCACAAGCCTTCGACGCTGAAATGAAAGAGAAAATTGCCGCGCATCAGCGTCAGCGGGGCCCCGACTGGATCACCCATGAGGCGCCGGACGACGTTGCCCCAGCGCTACAGGCGGCGGAAAAAGGCGACATCGTCCTTCTTGATTGCGCCACACTTTGGCTGTCGAACCAGCTCCTCGCAGAGCGGGTATTGGACGTGGAGATCGCAAAATTTCTCGATGCAGTGCGTGGCTGCACAGCACCGCTCGTGGTGGTCTCCAACGAAGTCGGCCAGGGCGTGGTGCCAGAATACAAGATGGGTCGCGCGTTCAGAAACGCGCAGGGCCGCCTAAATCAAGCCTTGGCGACCGAGAGCGACTTAGCGGTCTTTGTCATCGCAGGGCTCCCGCAAGTTCTGAAAGGGACACTGCCATGATCTGGTGGGTGCGCCATGGCCCGACCCACCAAAAGACGTTCACAGGCTGGCGCGACGTCCCCGCCGACCTGTCTGATACCGAGGCGCTCAGGAGGCTGGCAGAATTTCTGCCAAACGCGCCCATCGTTTCCTCTGATCTCATGCGCACCCGCGACACCGCTGACGCCATCGCTCGGGGCCGCGCTCGCCTTCCCGATCATCCAGGATTGAGGGAGATCGACTTCGGCGCCTGGGACGGCCTCCACTGGGAGGAGATCGACCGCAAGTGGCCAGACCTGTCGCGTGAGTTCTGGGAAAAACCGGGAGACGTGCGCGCTCCGGACGGCGAAAGCTGGAACCTAGCCTCCGAACGGGTGGAGGCAGCACGGCGCGAGATCAAAAAGGGTCGTCCCGGCGACCTGATCATCGTCGCCCATTTTGGGGCCATCCTCACGCAAGTTCAGCGCGCAGCGAACTGCAGCGCCTATGACGTGCTGGCCCAAAAGATCGACAACCTCTCCGTGACCTGTATTCCCGAGGCTGGGCCTCCGACCCTTATCAATCACCTTGCGTGATGGCCTTCCACACGCGTCTTGAATTGACCGGTCCCGCGCTGGGGCGCAGTTTAAGGGCATGACCTATACACTTTACCTTGGTGATCGATCTTACTCGTCCTGGTCCTTGCGGGCTTGGCTTCTGCGCGAAGTCTGGGAGCTTCCCATCGATACAATCTACGTGGATTTCAGCGCACAGGACGTGGCCGCACAACTGGCTGACGCGGCTCCTGCGAGGACCGTACCGACACTCAAGACGCCCGAAGGAGCCATCATCTCCGAAAGTCTCGCCATCGCGGAGGAGCTCGCCACCCGCTTTTCCGACGCACCGCTTTGGCCGCGCGACCCGCTCGCGCGCGCCACGGCTCGCTCCCTGGCGTCAGAGATGCACGCGGGCTTCGGCCCTCTGCGAGAAGAGTGCCCGATGAACCTGCGCGCAGCCTATTCCGGAGTTGTACCGTCCGAAAACGTGCAAGCCGACCTTCGCCGCCTTGAGACGATCTGGGCCTCTGCGATGGAGGCAACAGGCGGCCCTTGGCTCTGCGGCGACTATTCGATTGCAGATGCATTCTACGCCCCGGTGGCCGCGCGCATCGCGGGCTATGGCCTCTCGGTATCAGAGGTCGCTGATGAGTACGTCTCGCGTCACCTCTCGCATCTGCCGTTTCGCCGATGGCGGGCTATGGGACTGGTAAAAGGTGAGGCCCTTCCTTGGTATCGCCGCGATTACCCCTCCACGGATTGGCCCGGGCCCACCCCACTGGCGGCCAATGCCGTGACAAACGGCCCATCTGTCAACGACGCGTGCCCCTACTCCGGTGATCCCGTCACGGATTTTCTGGACTTCAACGGGCAGACATACGGTTTCTGCAATCCGTTCTGCCGCGACAAGACCGTGGCCGATCCCGAGGCCTGGCCAAAATTCATGGCGATCGTCCGTTAACACTTCCTAAAGCCCTTCGCGCTTACGAATTGGTTAACGGCGAGGGGTGCGATGGTTTCCACAGCATACACGGTTGCGTTCGAGGGTGTGGAGGCGCGCGAGGTCGAGGTGCAGTGCGCCGTCACGGCCGGGATGCCCGCGTTCTCGGTTGTGGGATTGCCCGACAAGGCCGTGAGTGAGGCCCGTGAGCGGGTCCGCGCTGCTCTGAGCGCGCTCTCCATCGCGTTGCCGTCGAAGCGGATCACGGTCAATCTATCACCCGCCGACCTGCCAAAGGTGGGATCACATTTCGATTTGCCCATCGCCCTCGCCCTACTCGCGGCGCTCGACCTGATCCCGAAAGACGAAGTCGAACGGACGGTCGCTCTGGGCGAGCTTTCCCTCGGTGGTGACCTCGTGAGCGTCATTGGCGCACTGCCCGCGGCCATGGCGGCGGGTACGGCAGAGAGACGACTTCTGTGTCCCAAAACGAGCGGGGCGGAAGCGGCCTGGGTGGGCTCCACGGAAGTGATCGCTGCGCGAAGCCTGGGCGAGGTGCTGCGCCATTTCACCGGTCAGAGCCCCCTTCTCCCCGCAGATCCAGGCGAGGTGACGGGGGAGGCTTCAGGCCGCGACATGGCCGAAGTGAAGGGGCAGGAACGAGCAAAACGGGCACTCGAAATCGCGGCGGCCGGTCGTCATCACGTGATCCTCGTAGGCGCGCCGGGCTCCGGCAAAAGCATGCTGGCTGCCCGTATGCCGACGATCCTGCCGCCGCTGACGGCCGCCGAGGCGCTTGAGACCTCCATGATCCACTCGCTGTCCGGTCTGCTCGACGAAGGCGGCATCAGTCGCTCCCGCCCTTTTCGGGAGCCGCATCACACCGCCTCCATGGCAGCCATCGTCGGCGGCGGCCGGGGCGCAAAGCCGGGAGAGATTTCACTCGCCCACAACGGCGTGCTCTTCATGGATGAGTTCCCTGAGTTTCCACGCGCCGTCCTCGAAACACTGCGCCAACCAATTGAGACAGGCTCCGTCATGGTGGCGCGCGCCAATCATCACGTTCGCTATCCTTCGCGATTTCTGCTCGTGGCTGCTGCAAACCCGTGCCGGTGCGGCGAGGCGGGGGAGCCCGGCTTCGTCTGCAGCCGTGGGCCGAAATGCTCAGATGAGTATCTGGGGCGCATCTCCGCACCGCTCATGGACCGCATCGATCTGCGCGTGGACGTCCCCCCGGTGAGCTTTGCAGATCTGGATCGCCCCTCCACGGGCGAGACCTCCGCAGTGATCGGCGCGCGTGTAGCCGCCGCGCGGGAACGTCAGGCAGACCGCTATGAAGGAGTGGATGACGTCACGGTCAACGCAGACATCGAAGGCGCTCTCCTTGAGAAAGTCGCCGCGCCTTCGCCAGGCGGCAAGGCGCTTTTGGTGACAGCAGCGGAACGCTTTAAGCTGTCTGCACGGGGCTATCATCGCGTTCTGCGCGTGGCGCGTACGATTGCGGATCTCGAGGGCGCCAGCGGCATAGAGCGGCACCATGTGGGAGAAGCACTGAGCTACCGGCTGGCTATGCCCTCTCAATAGGTTCCGCGCCCGTTTCCGGCAGCGGGCCCGCCCGCCTCCCTTCTTCGCTGTCGCTCGAACCTTCGGTGGCGCGCTGCGCGCGGGGCACTTCGGGCTAGCGTTTCGCCTCGATGGCCTGCCAGATCTTTTCGGCCACGTTGATGCCGTCGAACCGTTCGAGTTCCTGGATCCCGGTTGGAGAGGTCACATTGATCTCTGTCAGCCAGCCGCCGATGACGTCGATGCCCACGAAGATCTGTCCATTATCGCGCAATGTAGGGCCGATGGCCGCACAGATCTCGCGCTCACGCTCGGTGAGGCCGATCTTTTCAGGGCGACCACCCACGTGCATGTTGGACCGCGTTTCCCCTGCGGCTGGCACCCGGTTGATGGCACCCACAGGCGCGCCATCGACAAGGATAATGCGTTTGTCACCGGCACTGACATCGGGGAGGAACTTCTGAGCGATGAGGGGTTCGCGATTAATCCCGCTGAACAGCTCGTGAAGCGAGGCCAGATTGCCGTCGCCGGGCTTGAGCCGAAAGACCCCGGCGCCGCCGTTGCCATAGAGCGGTTTGACGATGATGTCTCCGTGCCGGTCCCGAAACTCCTTGAGCGCGGTGAGGGAGCGCGCGATGGCCGTGGGCGGCGTGAGGTCCGGAAAGCGAAGCACGAGCAGCTTTTCTGGGAAGTTCCGCACCCAGAAGGGATCATTCACAACGAGGGTGTCGGGATGCACGAGTTCGAGCAAGTGCGTCGTCGTGATGTATCCCATGTCGAAAGGCGGATCCTGGCGCAGCCAGACGACGTCGAAATCGCTTAGCGCTTTCGTCTCCACGGGGCCGAAAGTGACATGATTTCCGACTTCGCGACGAAGAGTTACAGACTGGCCCGTGGCCTTGACCACGCCTTCATCGAAAACGAGCCCATCCGGGGTGTACACAAAAATGCTGTGGCCCCGTGCCTGGGCCTCCTCGGCAAGGCGAAAACTGGAGTCCGCGTTGATATCGACATCGGCGATGGGGTCCATTTGGAATGCGACGTGAAGCATGGCCCCTCCGGAACGGTATCTGCACCGCTTAGATGGACTTTGCTGCCACGAGACACAACCGGGTTAGGAAGCGAAGGCGTTCTCCACGACCTCGATCCGGCCCTGACCGTCCAGGGCGGCGACGTCAAAACGGATGTCTGTTAGCGCCCCTTTGCACATGAGGTCCGCGTAGACCTCAGCGCTGGCCATAATGCGCCTCGCCTGACGCGCGCTCACGCTTTGAAGTGCGCGTTCAATGGTCTTGGAGCATTTCACTTCAACGAAGATGAGTGTGTCGCCATGGGAGAATACTAGGTCAATTTCGCCCGAAGGGGCCTTCCACCGACGCGAGATCAGTCGCGCTCCGGCGCGCTGATAGCGGTCTGCCACCTGTTCCTCTGCCGCCCAGCCCTTGAGATAAGAGACCATGCCGGTCATGTCCGGTCCTCCGATTTCATCGAGAGCGCGATCTGGTAAACCGTCCGTCGCGGCGTTCCCGTCGCCCCCGCCACAAGGGCAACCGCTTCTTTTAGGCTCATCTTGCTTAAGGCATTGCTAAGTGCCGCCGTGAGCTCTTCCTCATCCGACGCCGCCGCACCTGCGCGGTCAATCAGGATCACGAACTCGCCTTTGAGCGTCAGCGCGTCCGCCTCCTCCACAAAGGACGTGAGGGTGCCTTCGCGCACCTCCTCGAACCGCTTGGTCAGCTCGCGCGCCAGCACCGCCCGCCGGGGGCCGAGGACCTGTGCTGCGTCTTTCAGACAGGCGACCACCCGCTTGGGCGACTCGTACAGCACCAGCGTCGCTGCCACCCCGGCCACCTCTGACAAAGCTGCACGCCGCGCGGCCTGTGCCGCTGGCAGGAACCCCACAAAGTGCACCGCATCCGTTGGCAGCCCCGCCACCGTGAGCGCCGCAAGGAGCGCCGAGGCCCCCGGCACCGCCGTTACGCTGCCGCCAGCCGCTCGGACAGCCGTCACCAGTTCGTATCCCGGGTCGGCGACAAGCGGCGTGCCTGCCTCTGACGCATAGGCAACAGACTGCCCGGCAATCACCGCATCCACGAGGCGCGCCTGCGCCCCTGACTTGCTGTGATCATGGTAGCTTTGCACGCGCCGCCCATT
Organism: Pseudomonadota bacterium; assembly: GCA_039024825.1. GTDB lineage: Bacteria > Pseudomonadota > Alphaproteobacteria > Rhodobacterales > Rhodobacteraceae > Shimia_B. The sequence continues at coordinate 2,936 of JBCCPQ010000068.1, read as the reverse complement.
GAGAGGCACACCGTGCAAGTCCATGAGTTTTCTCAGTGTTCGCGTATCTTCAGCCACCAGCACATCGGCAGAGGCGAGGACATCCAGCGCCCGAAGCGTGATGTCCCGCGCTGTCCCGATCGGCGTTGATACCAAGTAGAGGCCGGCCCCGAGCGGCTCCTTGATCCAATTCATGACTCGACCGTCCCTGCCAACTTGCCCATTATGCCACAAGCGTCGGCGGTGGGGCCGCGCGCCGGAATGGGAGTGTTTTCATGGTGTCGTTCTTCAAGCGTTTTCGCAACGCCCTCAAGGCAATGGCTGTCGTCGGATCGCTGGGGGCACTCGCTGCTTGCGACGTTCCAACCACGACAAATATTGGGGGTGGCAGCAGCGCGGGCAGCGGATCGGTGGACGTGGCGCTTCTCGTTCCAGCCGGGTCCGGCGTGGGAGAGCTCGACGTCATCGCACGCAGTCTCGAGAACGCCGCACGCTTGGCGATGGCTGACCTGAATGGCGTTGACGTGAACCTCACCGTCTACAACACCGCACGCAACACCGGCACGGCCGTGGCAGCGGCAAATCAGGCCATCGCAGCTGGCGCGGACATCATCCTTGGCCCCCTCGACGGCGAAGCCGCCGCGGCTGTGGGGCTCGCCACGCGAGGCTCAGGGCGCAACGTGCTCAGCTTCTCCAACAACACGGCCATTGCCGGCGGAAACGTCTTCATCCTTGGCCAGACCTTTCAGGACAGCGCGAACCGCCTCGCAGGCTACGCACGGAACCAGGGTCTGAACCGCATCGTTGTCGTCCACGCCCAGAACGTCGCTGGAGAGGCCGGGCGTGCCGCTGTGGCCCGCGCGCTTGCCTCCAACGGCCTCTCTCTGGCGGGATCGACAGGATACGAGAATTCCCTTCCGGGCGTCTCGAACGCGGTCTCGCAGGTACGCTCGTCCGTAAACTCCAGCAGTGCCGACGGACTGTTCCTGACCTCGCCCAGCGCCGGAGCACTGCCTATCCTCGCCGAACTCCTGCCAGAAGCTGGCCTTGGCCCAGACCGCATCCAGTATCTCGGGCTCAGCCGCTGGGACAACGATACGCGCCTTTTCAGCCTGTCTGGCGTCCAGGGCGGCTGGTTTGCCATGCCTGACCGCGCGCGCGCAGCGGCATTCTCGAACCGATACAGCGCAGCCTATGGGAGTGTGCCCCACCCTCTTGCATTTACGGCCTATGACGGCATGGCTGTGATCGGGGCACTCGTTGCACAGGGTGGCCAGAACCCACTCAACGGAGGGGCAATCACACGCACCCGCGGCTTCCAGGGCGCCAATGGCATCGTGCGCTTCCGCCCGAATGGCACGAACCAGCGCGGCCTTGCCATCGGCTCCATCCAGGGCGGGCAGGTCGTGACACTGCAGGCCGCCCCACAGAGCTTCGGTGGCGCTGGCTTCTAAAGCGGGCCAAGCGCCCGCTTTCTCCCCGGGACCACACGGGCCGCCTCCGGGCGGCGTGGACGAGGCCGCCCTCGCCTCAGAGGCCCGGGCTGCCATTGCCCAAGCCAAGGACAAAATTGCCAAGCGCAAGGCGCTTGTCGCAGTCCTGTCGACGGCATTGAAATCGGCCCGGCTGGAGATCGCAAAGACACTCGAAGCACGCCCGCGCGCGTCCCGCGACGTGACCGGAGATTATGCGCAGGTCACAGATATCATCGTGCGTCTCACGCACACGCTTGCCGCTGAACACCTCGTCGAAGCGATACCCGCCAAGCCCATGGCGATCATCGCTGTGGGGGGCTACGGGCGGGGCGAGATGGCCCTGCATTCCGACGTGGACCTCCTCTTTCTCACGCCGCAGAACGGCGCTGTGGCCGCTGAGGCCGTGGTGGAAGAGATGCTCTATGTCCTCTGGGACCTGAAGCTGAAGATCGGCCACGCCACGCGCTCTATCCGCGACTGCCTCAAGCTCGCGCGCGAGGATTACACGATCCGGACCTCACTCGTGGAAATGCGCCACCTCGGGGGCGATATGGGTCTGTTTCAGGACCTGCGTGAGCGGCTCTGGAGCGAGCTCTTCAAGTCCACGGCGCGCGACTTCATCGAAGCGAAGCTTCAGGAACGCGCCCAGCGTCACCGCAAGCAGGGCGGCCAGCGCTACATGGTCGAACCCAATGTAAAAGAGGGGAAAGGCGGCCTGCGGGACCTCCAATCGCTGTTCTGGATCGCCAAATATATCCACGGGGTCCGCGATGCCGCCGACCTCGTGCCCCTCGGGCTCTTTGCCCCAGAGGAGTTCGACACCTTCGAACGCGCAGAGGAGTTTCTATGGGCCATCCGCTGCCACCTCCACGTGGTCACGGGCCGCGCCGTGGATCAACTCACCTTTGACCTGCAGGTCGAAGTGGCAGAGCGTATGGGCTACGAGGATCGCGCCGGACGACGCGCGGTCGAACACTTCATGCAGCACTACTTTCGCCACGCCACCGCTGTGGGAGAGCTGACGCGGATCTTCCTGACTGCCCTCGAAGAAGCCCACGTAAAGACCGAGCCCGCGCTCATGCGCTTCTTTCGGCGGGAGAAGACGGCGAAACCACCCTACGCGATCAAGCAGAACCGGCTGACGATCGGCGACAGCGACGCGTTCCTCGACGACAAGCTGAACCTGCTGAGGATCTTTGAGGAAGCAATGCGCACGGGCACTCTCATTCACCCGGACGCCATGCGTGTGGTTACGGCGGCGCTGCCGCTCATCGACGACAGGATGCGCCGCGATCCGGAAGCCTGCGCGATCTTCCTCGACACGCTCCTCAAGCACGGCAACCCGGAGCGCGCTCTGAGGCGGATGAATGAACTGGGCCTGCTCGCGGCCTTCATTCCGGAGTTTGAACCCATCGTCGCGATGATGCAGTTCAACATGTACCATTCCTACACGGTCGATGAGCACACCATTCAGTGCATTTC
>JBCCPQ010000067.1:0-11009 GCA_039024825.1 Pseudomonadota bacterium | reverse complement strand
GAGCACTGCCATGGCCTGCACCATGTCGCGTGCCATGGCGCGGAAGGTGAAATCGTCGTTATAGGCCCGCGATGCACCATAGCCCCGTAGATCAGCGGCGATGACGTTATGGGTCCGTGCAAGCGTGGGCGCCATGGCGTGCCACATGGCATGGGTCTGCGGGTAGCCGTGGAGGAGAAGAAGCGGAGGGCCTTCGCCCCCGACGCGCACATGAATGCGTGCGGTGCTGACCTCGATATCGCGGCTCTCAAAGCCCTCGAACATTGGGTGCTCTACCTTCCTCCAGCGCCGATTTCCTGGACAGAAATCGGACCGGAAACTTCCAAAGTTTCCGACGCGCTGAACTAGCTAAGCTCGATAAGCAGGTCCTTTGCGTCGATCTGAGAACCGGGAGTTACATGGACAGCCTTAACCTCTCCGTCGCGGTCGGCGTGGATGCCCGTTTCCATCTTCATCGCTTCGATTGTGAGAAGGAGGTCCCCTTCTTTAACGGGCGTGCCCGCGGTCGCGGCCACGCTGGCCACGACGCCCGGCATGGGTGCACCGATGTGGTTCGCATTGCCCGCCTCTGCCTTCGGGCGACTGATTTTGGTGGCCTGCACCGCGCGGTTCGGCACGCGGATGACCCGCGGCGCCCCGTTCAGCTCAAAGAAGACACGCGCTTCGCCGTCTTCATTCGTTTCCCCGATCGCCTGCATCCGGATCTCGAGGGTTTTGCCGGGGTCAATCTCCGCGGTGATTTCCTCGCCCGGTTGCATCCCGTAAAAGAACGTCTTCGTCGGCAGCGTCCGCACCGGTCCGTAAGTGCGGTGGCGGCCCATGTAATCGAGGAAGACCTTTGGATACATCAGATACCCGTTCAGGTCCTCGTCATCGACCTCTTTGCCCTCAAGTTGCTGTTTGACTTCCCCACGGATCGTCTCAAGGTCGACCGGTGGCAGTTCCGCTCCGGGGCGCTTTGTTGAGGCTTTTTCGCCTTTCAAGGCTTTCTTCTGGATGCCCTTAGGCCAACCGCCGGGGGGCTGACCCAGGTTGCCGCGCATCATGTCGATGACGCTGTCAGGGAAAGCGACGTCCACCGCGCCCTCGACATCTGCGCGTGTGAGATTTTGGCTTACCATCATCAGTGCCATATCGCCCACGACCTTGGAGGACGGGGTCACCTTCACGATGTCTCCAAACATCTGGTTCACGTCCGCGTAGGTTTGCGCCACTTCGTGCCAGCGCTCTTCCAGACCAAGCGAGCGGGCTTGCGCCTTGAGGTTTGTGAACTGCCCGCCAGGCATTTCGTGCAGATAAACCTCTGACGCGGGGGCCTGCAGACCGCTTTCAAAGGCCGCGTAGTGCCCACGGACTGTTTCAAAATAGTTGGAGATATCTCGGATCGCCGAAATGCTCAGCCCGGTGTCACGCGCATCGCCTTGAAGTGCCTCAACAACTGTTCCAAGCGTTGCCTGTGACGTGTTGCCGGAGAGCGAGTCCATCGCGGCGTCCACGGCGTCCACGCCGGCTTCCGAACAGGCTAGGATTGTCGCTGATGCGATGCCGGCCGTGTCGTGCGTGTGGAAGTGAATGGGCAGGCCCACTTCCTCTTTAAGCGCTTTGATGAGAACCCGTGCCGCGGCAGGTTTCAAGAGCCCTGCCATGTCCTTGAGTCCCAAGACATGGGCGCCGGCCTTCTCTAGGTCCTTTGCCATGTCGACGTAGTATTTCACGTCGTACTTGGAGCGCTCAGGGTTCAGAATGTCACCAGTGTAGCAAACGGTACCTTCGCAGACCTTTTCGTTCTCTATGACCGCGTCCATGGCGACGCGCATGTTCTCAACCCAGTTCAAACTGTCGAAGACACGGAAGACATCGATGCCGGTCTCGGCAGCCTGTTTGACGAAGAATTGCACGACGTTGTCGGGGTAATTGGTGTAGCCCACACCGTTCGCGCCGCGCAGCAGCATCTGCGTCATGATGTTTGGGACGCGCGCGCGGATATCGCGGAGGCGCTGCCAGGGGCATTCCTGCAGGAAGCGGTAGGCCACATCGAAGGTCGCACCTCCCCAGCATTCCAGCGAGAAAAGCTGCGGCAGGTTCGCGGAGTAGGTGGGTGCAACACGGACCATGTCGATTGAGCGCATCCGTGTGGCCAGAAGCGACTGATGGCCATCGCGCATGGTCGTGTCGGTTATCAGAAGCTGTTTCTGATCTTTCATCCAGTCCGCCACCGCTTGCGGGCCGAACTCATCGAGGATGTTCTTCGTGCCCGGCTGCGGTGCGTCGGTTAAGGCCTTTGGCGGGCGCGGGTCTTTGACGTCGGCGCGCGGCTTTGGGCGATCCACGGTCTCGGGGTGTCCGTTCACCGTGATGTCGGCGATGTAGGTCAGCACCTTCGTGCCCCGATCCCGCCGTCGTTTGAACTGGAAGAGCTCAGGCGTCTCATCGATGAACTTTGTGTGGTAGCCGTAGTCGAGGAACGTGGGATGCTTGAGCAGGTTTTCCACGAAGGCGATGTTTGTCGACACACCCCGGATCCGAAACTCCCGAAGCGCGCGATCCATCCGGGCGATCGCCGCCTCGGGCGTCGGTGCCCATGCGGTCACTTTCTCCAAGAGCGAGTCATAGTAGCGCGTGATGACAGCGCCGGAATAGGCCGTGCCGCCATCAAGTCGGATGCCCATGCCAGTGGCGCCCCGGTAGGCGGTGATGCGGCCGTAGTCTGGGATGAAGTTGTTGAGCGGGTCTTCCGTCGTCACCCGGCACTGGATCGCGTGGCCATTGAGCTGTACGTCATACTGGGATGCGACGCCCGTTGCCTCAATGAGCGATTTACCCTCTGCAATCTTGATTTGCGCCTGAACGATATCGATCCCGGTGACTTCCTCCGTCACCGTGTGCTCCACCTGGACGCGGGGGTTCACCTCGATAAAGTAGAACTTGCCCGTCGCCATATCCATCAGGAACTCGACCGTGCCCGCGCATTCGTAGTTGACGTGCTCACAGATCTTGCGTCCAAGCGCGCAGATCTCCTCACGCTGCGCAGGGGAGAGGTATGGGGCGGGGGCCCGCTCCACCACTTTCTGATTGCGCCGCTGGACAGAGCAGTCCCGCTCCCAAAGGTGGTAGATTGCCCCTTGAGAGTCGCCGAGAATCTGAACCTCCACATGGCGGGCCTTCAGGATCATCTTCTCCAGATATCCCTCGCCGTTTCCGAATGCGGCTTCGGCCTCCCGCCGGCCTTCAAGGACCTTCTCCTCCAGTTCATCCTCGGACATAATGGGCCGCATGCCGCGCCCGCCGCCGCCCCAAGAGGCCTTAAGCATCAACGGGTATCCGATCTCAGCGGCCTCTTTTTTGATGGCTGCCATATCGTCGCCAAGGACATCCGTGGCCGGGATCACCGGCACATCTGCCGCGATGGCAACCTGCCGGGCACTGGCCTTGTCGCCGAGCGCGCGCATAGTGGCTGCTTTCGGGCCGATAAAGGTGATCCCGTTTTTGGTGCAGGCATCTACGAAATCCGGGTTCTCTGACAGCAGGCCGTAGCCAGGGTGGATTGCATCTGCGCCAGACATCTTCGCCACGCGAATGATCTCGTCTATGGCCAAGTAGGCCTGCACTGGCCCTAGGCCTTCGCCTATGCGGTAGGCCTCGTCGGCCTTGAAGCGATGGAGGCCAAGCTTGTCTTCCTCCGCGAAGACAGCCACCGTTTTCTTCCCGAGCTCATTCGCCGCGCGCATCACGCGGATTGCAATCTCGCCGCGGTTTGCAATGAGGATTTTCTGGAACTCGGCCATGGGGACCCCCGCTTGTGCACTTGCCGCGCGGCTTAAGCGCTTTTCAGGCAACCCGCAATCAGTGGAACTGGGGAGGCATCCGGAAGTGCCTTGGGCTCGCGCACAAGGAAATGGCGGGCCCAAGGACGGGTTTAAGCAAACAGTGCCTTACTCAGCGGTCAGTTGCGCGACAGCCCCAGTCCAGTCTTCGAGATGGTAGATATGTGTGATCAAGCCGTCCTCCACGGTTACGATGTCAATCGACATGATCTCAAAACTCCGACCCGTGGCCGGATCGACACCGAAGAACGGCCCAACAGGTGTTCCGCGCCCGGTGCCCCGGACGACAAAGCGACCGTCAACCTCGAGGATCTCCTCGGCCGCCCATGTCAGATCGGGTACGACCTGGCCCAGAAAGGCCACCGTATTGAGCATGCCCTGCGCTCCAGGCCCGCCCGGCGGCGTGGGGATCGACACCACATCGGGAGAAAAAAGTTCGTAGTAGCGCGCCTCCGTCGTGTCAGCCGGTGTGCTCAGGATATCGGTGTAGAATGCGCGCACTGTATCGATGTCTGATGCTACGACTGGACCAACGAAGGTGCTTGCCGCGATGGCTGCGGATGCCAGGGTATGTTTCAGGGTCTTTGTCACTGGGTGTCTCCTTGATAGGCACGGCTGAGGCCGCCGGTTGAAAAATATCGTACTTAGTGGTACGAATAAAAATCCGAGCCGTCAATTATTAAATACCATGTGGTACGAAATATGACTCATCCACCGAAACTGAAGCGCGGTCGCCCCAAAAAGCTAAACCGTGAGGAGACGCTGCGCATCGCGATGGAGGCGTACTGGCACAGCGATCCCGGCGACGTTTCGCTCAATCGGATCTGCGAGGTCGCAGGGGTCTCGAAACCGGCGCTCTATCGCGAGTTCGAAAGCGAAGACGGCCTCATGCGCGCCGTCCTAGACCGTTATTCTGACGAGGTCCTTTCGGATATCCAGAAAATCCTCGCGCGGGGTGCGTCCCTCGCAGAGACACTCGACGCTTTAGGCGTTTTCGCGGGCGAGGAGCAGAAAATGGCAACAGGATGCGTGTTTTACAAAATGCGCGCAGGCAAGCACCGTTTGGGACCGAAGACGTCTGCCCGGGTGACGGACATCACCGAAGGCGCTGTCGCCGGATTTGCAGCCTTCCTAAGCCACCGGCGCGAGGCTGGCGACTGGCAGGGGCGCGAAGACCCGGCGACCGCGGGTCGCTACCTCTTTGAGCAGATCGGCCTTGCTCTCACGCAGCGCGCCGCGGGAGAGGCGGAGGAACACGTTCGCGCGGGTCTCGCCATGGCTTTTGCCTCGCTCCTGCGGCCATAGGCATCCGGCGACGTGGGCGAGGTACACATTCCACGATTGCGCAGAGCGCGAATTGCGCTAGGGATCAGGCGTGCGACGTAGAAAGACCTCCGAAGACGCTGCCGTGGGCTTTTCAGCCCACCGTGAATACCTTTTTCACATCACGTGCCGGGAATGCGGATTCTACTGGACCTATGCGTCCATGGAGAGCGGCTTTGACATCGAAAAGCGCGGATACTCCTGCCCGAACTGCGGACACAAGGGCCGCATCGAGCTCCAAGACGAGGTGACGGCCACTTCAGCGGATAAGGCGACGGGGCAGGTCTGACAGGCTATGCGCACCAATCTGCGCCATGCTCAGCTTCATGTCGTCTGTGAGCATGTGGACGAGGTGGTCGATCCCCCGCTCGCCCATGGCCGCCACGGCATAATGCCAAGCGCGCCCGAGCATCACGAAGTCGGCCCCGAGCGCAAGGGCGCGCATAACGTCCGCCCCGCTCGCCACACCTGAGTCGTAGATCAAGGGCACATCTGGCAGTGCCGCACGCATCTTTGGCAGCATTTCGATCGCCGTAGGGCCGGGCTCAAACTGGCGTCCGCCGTGGTTCGACACCCAGATCGCATCCGCCCCGGCGTTCACGAGACGAGTGCCAAGCTCGGGATCGAGGACGCCCTTCATGACCATATGCCCGTCCCATTCCTCCCGGACCCGCGCGAGCGTCTCCCAGTCTGGCTTGCCCCGGATCAGATGCCCGGCATGTTCCAGCGAAGATCGTGACCCGCTCTTGTCTAGGTAGCTCTCTGCGATGGCGATGCGGGGAACGCCGTTCTTCAATGTCTCCACGGCCCAGCGGGGATGGGTCATGACCTCCCAAACGGTGCGCGCATCGATCTTGGGCGGTAGGCTCAGATTGGCCCGGCGCTGGCGCTCCCTCCGAGAGTCGTCAGGGACATCGAGCGTGAAGATCAGCTTTCGGAACCCTGCTTCTTTTGCACGCCGCAGCATGTCGCGGCGGATTTCCGGACTTTCCGGGCAATAAAGCTGAAACCAACCCGTGTCGCCTAGATACGGAGCCATCTCTTCCGGCGTTTTCGTGGCGACTGTGCTCATGGAGTATGGAATGCGGTGACGTTGTCCCGCGAGCGCCAGCATCCGTTCCGCACCCGGCCACATGACGCTCGACATGCCCACAGGCGCAATGCCGAAGGGTCGCGCAAAGGTGTCCCCCATGAATTCCGTCGTCCAATCCGGATCCACGTCGCCCACAAGGACATCCGGCATGAAATGCACCGCGTCCAGGGCGTCACGGTTGCGTTGGACCTGAAGCTCGTTGTCGCCCGTCCCGCTGTCGAGATACTCGAATGCAAAATGCGGGATCCGCCGCTTGGCCAGCCGCCGCAGATCGCTCAGTGCGGGGTATTTCAGGTCGATATCCATGCGGCGCACCCTTTCGCGCCGCGTGGGGACGCGCAAGCGAACATTCATAGAACTTCCCCTTGCCTTAAGCGCGCGCTACATTGCGCGCCATGAGCAGCTACGATGATTTCGAGGCCTTCGAAGAGGCCGCAAAGCCCAGCCTATCGCAACGCGCCATGGCTGCGCCGGCAGAAGCCTACCTTGATGATCTCAACCCTGCGCAGCGCGAAGCGGTCGAGGTTCTGGATGGCCCGGTCCTCATGCTTGCTGGCGCAGGGACCGGTAAGACCAAGGCGCTAACGACGCGCATCGCGCATCTACTGCACACTGGCCGCGCGCGTCCCAATGAGATCCTCGCTGTGACCTTCACCAACAAGGCCGCACGGGAGATGAAAAAGAGGGTGGCAAAGCTCCTTGGGCGCGAAGATGCTGGGATGCGATGGATGGGCACGTTTCACTCCATCTCCGTCCAGATCTTGCGCCGTCATGCTGAGCTCGTTGGCCTGAAGTCAAACTTCACCATCCTCGATACTGACGACCAGGTCCGCCTGTTGAAGCAGCTGATCGTTGCTAACAATATCGACGAAAAGCGCTGGCCGCCCCGCATGCTGAGCGGGATTATCGACAATTGGAAGAACCGTGCGTGGACCCCTGAGAAGGTGCCCGCCTCTGACGCGTCCGCATTCAACCATCGTGGCACAGAACTTTATGCCCAGTACCAGGCCCGCCTGAAGGAGCTGAACGCGACAGACTTCGGTGACCTTCTCCTGCACTGCGTGACGATCTTCCAAGCTCATCCTGACATTCTTGAACAGTACCAGCGCTGGTTTTGCTACATCCTCGTGGACGAGTACCAGGATACCAATGTTGCGCAGTACATGTGGCTACGCCTCCTCGCTCAGACACATCGCAACATTTGCTGCGTTGGCGACGATGATCAGTCGATCTACGGCTGGCGCGGGGCGGAAGTGGGCAACATTCTGCGATTTGAAAAAGATTTCCCCGGCGCGAAGGTCGTCCGCCTTGAACAAAACTATCGCTCCACGCCTCACATCCTCGCGGCCGCCTCGGGCGTTATCGACGCGAATGAGAGCCGCCTTGGTAAGACGCTTTGGACCGCAGAGGAGCACGGAGAGAAAGTCCGCCTCATCGGTCACTGGGATGGAGAGGAAGAGGCCCGCTGGATCGGGGAGGAGATAGAGGCCTCCCAAAAAGGCACGCGCGGGATGCGCTCCTTTGGCCTCGACGAGGTGGCCATTCTCGTCAGAGCCTCGCACCAGATGCGCGCCTTTGAAGACCGCTTCCTGACCATTGGGCTGCCCTATCGCGTCATCGGCGGCCCGCGCTTCTACGAGCGGATGGAGATCCGCGATGCCATGGCTTACTTCCGCCTTGCTGTTTCGCTGGATGATGATCTCGCCTTTGAGCGCGTGGTGAACACGCCCAAACGCGGTTTGGGCGATAAGGCTGTGCAGACGATCCAAGTGATGGCTCGGTCCAATGGCGTCAGCCTTGTCGAAGGCGCGCGCCTCGCCGTGCAGGCCGCGCAGATCAAGGGCAAGGGTGGTGCAAACCTGCGGGAGCTCGTTGACGGGCTTGACCGCTGGTCCCGACAGGTGCGCGACGAGGCTGACACCCATGTCGAGTTGGCGCAGATGATCCTCGATGAATCGGGCTACACCGCGCATTGGCAAAACGACAAAACGCCGGAGGCCCCCGGTCGCCTGGAGAACCTCAAGGAACTCGTTAAGGCGCTGGAGAATTTTGAGAACCTGCAAGGCTTCCTCGAACACGTATCCCTCGTCATGGACAATGAGCAGGATGACGGCGGCGAGAAGGTGTCGATCATGACACTCCACGCCGCCAAGGGTCTAGAGTTTCCGCAGGTTTTTCTGCCGGGTTGGGAAGATGGCCTTTTCCCCAGCCAGCGCAGCATGGACGAGAGCGGGGTCAAAGGTCTCGAGGAAGAACGTCGCCTGGCTTATGTAGGGATTACGCGCGCCGAGGAGGCGTGCACGATTTCTTTTGCGGGCAATCGCCGCGTCTTTGGGCAATGGCAAAGCTCCCTTCCGTCGCGCTTCATTGATGAACTGCCGGAGGAACACGTGGACGTGCTCACAACCTCCTCTTCGCTGCACTCGGGCGGCTACGGCATGGGGTCCATGATGGGCCAGGCTTCGCCCGTGATGCAGGCAGCAGCAGGATCAGACCTGCACGAGAAAGCCTCCCGCGCCGATGTGTACAACTCGCCGGGTTGGCGGCGGCTTCAGGCACGCAGCGCGCTGCGCGGCATGAGCCAGCCGCGCGAAGGTGGCAACATGGTCATCGACATGACGGCTACTTCCGCTTTCACCATCGGCGATCGCGTCTTCCACCAGAAATTCGGCTACGGCGAAGTCATGGAGATAGAGGGCGACAAACTCGAGATCGAGTTCGACAAAGCAGGTTCAAAGAAGGTGGTGGCGAAGTTCGTGACGAGCGCGGACGCAGCGAACGACGTGCCGTTCTAGCCTGAACGAAGTGTGTTTCACGTCACGACGATTGGCCAGATCGAGACAAGAAGAAGCGCGCCCATGGTCCAATTAAACAAGCGGAGCCGACCTGCTGTCGTCAGAAACTGCCGCACGCCCACGCCAAGCCCGGCCCAGACGACCATGCATGGAAGGCCGATAACCTGAAAAAGCAGCGCCACGATGAATGGCGCAAGCGGCGTTTCGGGCATGTAGACGCTCACAACAGTGAGCGCCATCGCCCAGGCTTTCGGGTTAACCCACTGAAACAGCGCGGCTTGAATGAAAGAGAACGGTCGCCCGCCGTCGGTCGCATCGAGGCGTGGTGCAGCCGTAGCGATCTTCCAGGCGAGCCATGTCATATAGAGCGCTGCGCCAACCTTCAGTGCGAGGTTTAGAACCGGGAAGACATCGAAAAGCTGTGCTAGCCCCAGACCAACGAGTGCGATCATGATGCCGAAACCGACACTGATGCCGAGAACATGGGGCCAGCTCCGCGTCAGCCCGTAGTTCGCGCCCGATGCCATGAGCATCATGTTATTGGGTCCTGGCGTGATCGAGGACGCAAACGCAAAACCCAAAAGCGCGAGAACAAGTTGGAACTCCATGCCGCTGACTAGCCCGTTCGCACGACGATGTCAGATCAGAAGCTTCTGAATCACCAAAGGAAAACGGCGGCCCCGTGATCGGGACCGCCGTCTGTTGTCAAAACGCTCCGAATGGGAGGAAGAAGGAGCGCTTTGAATTCCGTCAGTCGCGCTGCGCGTTTTCCCACGCTGCGGCTTTCAGGCCAGAGCGCGAAAGCCCAAGGTCAAGAAGCTCGCGGTCGTTAAGCTCGGAGAGTTGCGTGTAGGTCTCGCGGTAGAGCCGGTAGCGGGTCCAAGCTTCCGCGAGATCTGCGCCGTAGGCGCGTACGCGTGCGAAGAGGTCGGAACGGGGGGTCGAATGTGCGTTTGCGTATGCCATGTGTCTGCTCATCAGGTCGGTACCAGCGGCCTATCCGCTGATAGCGCAAACTTAAGATCTTACGGGCCGGCCAAAAGAGCCAAGACTGCAACCCCGCCATGCGGGATTTGCAACGGACGCCACGGCACCTTGCCTCTGCCTCCCTCATGTTAAATTGTCCCGTGCAGAAGGGCCCTTGGAGAGAATAGTGGCAGCCAGCGTGGATGACATCAAAACGGCCCTGGCAGGCATTGAAGTGCCTTGGGGCGGTGACCTTGTGGGCCGTGACCTTGTCCGCGCGCTTTCGGTTGAGGGCGGCACTGTTCGCTTTGTCATTGAAGCGCCAAGTCGGGAAGCCGCGCAAGCCCTCGTCCCGGTCAGAGACGCGGCGGAAGCGGCGGTCAAGGGCCTGGAAGGGGTAGACACCGTCTCTGCCGTGCTGACGGCCCACGAGGCAAAGGAGCCCCCGAACCTGAAGGTCGGTCGTCACCCTCAGAAGCAACAGGGGCCGCTTAAACCAGCGGGCGTCGCGCGCATTCTCGCAGTGGCCTCCGGCAAAGGCGGTGTGGGGAAATCGACCCTAACATCAAACCTCGCTGTGGCTCTGGCCCGTCAGGGCCGACGGGTTGGACTGCTTGACGCGGATATCTACGGGCCTTCCCAGCCTCGAATGATGGGTCGTGAGGGCGTCCGTGCCCAAAGCCCGGATGGCAAGATCATCACTCCGTTGGAGGCCCATGGCGTCACGCTCATGTCGATCGGCTTCATGGTTGACCCATCGAAAGCCGTGGTCTGGCGCGGGCCAATGCTCATGGGCGCGCTCCAGCAGATGCTGGGGCAGGTGGCGTGGGGCGATCTCGATATCCTGCTCGTCGACCTGCCGCCCGGCACGGGCGACGTGCAGCTGACGTTGTGCCAACGAACAGAGCTCTCTGGCGCTCTAGTGATCTCAACGCCGCAAGACGTGGCGCTCCTTGATGCGCGCAAGGCGCTCGACATGTTCCAGACGCTTGGGACGCCTGTCCTCGG
>JBCCPQ010000066.1:0-11014 GCA_039024825.1 Pseudomonadota bacterium | reverse complement strand
TTCCGCGGGGCTGGCAGTTTTTTGTACGGCCCTGCAGCGGTGAACACGTAAGTGATCCACCGAGGCGCTTCTAACCCTCCGAAAGGGTCCTCCGCCAAGTGCTCCAATTCGCGTTCCGTCCCGCAAATGCCGACAGTCACGGCCCACCAGCGCACGCGCTCCGGCAGGCACAGGATCAGGTAATCCCCACGGGGATTTGGGCGGTCTGGCACAAGCAGGATGTGGCGATCAAAGCGTTCATAGCAGATGACATGCCGGTAGCGCTTATCAATCTGCGAGAGAATTTTGGCCCTTGGGAACGGAATGGTCGGCGTGGAAAAGACATTGGCCAACGCGTTTCCAAACGCCTTGATGGATCCAAGGCCAGACCAGCCAACAAAGCGGGCATAGCGTTGGTCGCGGACACTCTTGTCGATCCGGCCGAGTGGATTGACCGCTGAGGACGTGAGCACCACCGGTACGGGCACGCTGTTCGGGGGATTCGGTGCGAAGTCCTGCTTCGTGCAATCCCAAACGGTAACCTCATTCAGGCCCATCTGGATGTTCCGCCAGTCGACGCGGCGAACTTTCCTCCAGTCATCGAGCCTGCCAATGGGTTCCTGCCTGAGCCCGAGATTACCTATGCGGAGTGTGGCCATAGCGCGGCCCTCACCCGTATTTCTTTTGAAGACGCGCGCGTTCGGCTCTCTGGCGGGCGTCCTCTAGAGTGTGGTTTGGCGTGAAGCGGATCGACCATGCGTAACCCATGGCCGTGCTCGTGCCGGTTTTCTTGGCCGCTGACCTCTTTAACTCTTCATCTGATCTGAGCGTTTCCCGCCATTTCGCAGTCTCGCTGTCCGCCGGCGTCTCCTGAAAGAACTCGGTGTTGGCCTCCGTGGCGCTAAGCGCCACACGTCTGAAGCGCCCGTTGCGGTTGAGGCGACGATAGGGGCCGGGAAGATGGAACTCATGGATTTCCTGGCCCATGGAGCCTTCGCGCTTGGCCTCGCGGCCGCAAATGCCAACCCTGAGGGTCCACCAATAGACCCGCTCCGGCAAGGACAGGACCATGTAGTCGTCCCGCGGGTTTGCCCCCACGGGCAGGCACAGGATGAAACGATGTTCGACCCGGTAGTAGACGACGGTGCGGTATCTTTTGTCGATGGTCTGAGTGATCGAAGACATCGGCGTCTTGAAGGAGACCTCCGGGAACATGGCGGATACCGCGAGGTCCCACTTGTCGCTAATGCCGCTGCGCGCTTTCAGGCGCTTTTCGATGGCTTGGCGCCTGTTGGGGTAGGGCCGCCCCATGGGGGACCGTGCGAAGGTTTGCAGCCTTGGCTTAATGGTGATGGCGGGCTTTGGCTCCAGCGTCCACTTGTCCGCGCCGCAATCCCAGACGCCAACCTCTTTGAAGTCGAGGTCAAGCTTGTCGTAGGCGTGTTTGCGGATCTTTTGCCAGTCGGACAGGATCTGGATCGGATAGGTTCTGAGGGTCAAACGACCGAGGGTGATATCTGCCAAACAAGGCCTCCCGAAATGTGGGGCGCGGCGTTGGTTTCAATATCGATGATACGGGCTTTTCGCCAAAATAGACGCCGCACGGTACAATTGCTCTGTCAGCATGACACGGGCAAGCATGTGGGGCCAAACCATTTTCCCGAGGGAAAGCGCAAAGTCCGCCTCGGCCCGGAGCGCAGGGTCGAGGCCATCCGCCCCGCCGATGAGGAAGGCGAGGTCTTGCGTGCCGGTGTCCCGCCACCCTGCGATGCGGTCAGCAAAGTCCGGTGACGTGAGCGTCTTGCCCCGTTCATCGAGGCAGATTGTTCGCGCCCCTTTTGGCAAGGCGCGGCGCAACAGGTCGGCTTCGCTCGCCATGCCGCCACCCTTGCGGTCATCGACCTCGACCACACGGAGTTGGGTCAGGCCAAGCGGTCGACCTGTCCGTTCAAACCTCTGGACGTAATCTTCGATGAGCGCGCTCTCAGGGCCGCCACGCAAGCGGCCCACGGCGCAGATCTGGACGCGCATCAGGCTCTGCCGTCAGGCAGCGCCGGTGCCCTCACCGGGGCTCAGCCACATCTTTTCAAGCTGATAGAACTCGCGCACTTCCGGGCGGAAGATGTGGACGATCACGTCACCCGCATCGATCAGCACCCAGTCGCCGGCGCTCTTGCCTTCCACCTTGCAGAGGATCTTGAGCTCCTGCTTGAGCTTGTCTGTCAGCTTCTCGGCGAGCGCGGACACCTGCCGCGTGGACCGACCGGAGGCCACCACCATGAAATCGCCCATCTCGGATTTACCGCGCAGGTCGATCTCGACGATGTCTTCGGCTTTTTCGCTGTCGAGGGTTTGGGTGATGAGCGCGCGGGTCGCCTCGCTCATCGATTTCGGGTCAGCCATCGCGCTTACCCGTGCATCCGCGGCTCGGGCCGCATCGGACGAAAGGGACAGGACATAGTCCTCCATCTCTAACGCGCCGCTGGCCCCGGCGCTGGGCATATCCCGAAGGTAGCAAGCGTCCCGGACCATTTCAACGTTCGTCCCGGAACGGTAAGCTGGCCGGAAGGTGTAGCGTGACTGAGATGCAATGGGAGATACGCCCGTGATGAGATTTCTGGCCCTGGCGGCGCTGTTCGTGCTGGTTTCCTGTGGTTTTCGCAGTGGCGGCGAAGCGCTCACCACGTCTGAGACGCGTGAGAAATTCGGGTTCGCAGAGGACGTTGTGGAGATCTGCGAGGCCCCCGGCGTGCTCGGAAAGCGCATTGGCCCGGTAGGGCGGCAGTCCGGAAACCCGGCCTGCGGCTTTGATGATGCGGCTCTGGTCTACTCCGTCGGCGGAGTTGCGCTTAGCCCGCCCGCGCGGATGCAGTGCCGGACGGCACGCATCACGTCTGCCTGGATGAGCACTGCCGTTGAGCCGACCTTCAGTGAGGCCGGGCGGGATCTTCGATCCATGCGCGTGGTCGCCGATTACGCGTGCCGGACGCGCAATAACCGTCGGGGGGCGCGCCTGTCCGAGCACGCCAAGGGTACGGCCATCGACATCGCCGCCTTCACCATGGATGACGGTGAAGTGCTGACGGTAATGGGCGACTGGCGCAATGAGAACGGCAGTTTGATGAAGCGTCTATTCCAGGCGTCTTGCCGTATCTGGCACACCTCCATCGGGCCGGACGGGGACCGGTTTCATCAGGACCACTTCCATTTTGACGCGACCCGAAATCGCGGTCCTGGCACGTGGTGCCGCTAAAGGCAGGGCGGCAACGTATCAAGCTCTGAACTTTCTTCCTCTTGCGGTGCTGAAGGCGCGTGTACGTGCTCCCACGCCAGTGGTGTGGGGACACGGTGGGTCAGAGCCACTGTGCTGCGCGAGCGCAGAACTCTGTTTCATTTTAAGGACGAATCACTTATCGTAAAACATAAAACATTCATCATTTTAGTGGAATGATCATGAGCTACGATGCCCAGTCCGATCCGCGCCGCATGGCGACGTTCCTTGCTTGGGTCTCAACCTTCGCGCTGTTCGCCTACCCCGCTATCCTGATGTGGCAGCTTCTCACGCGGGACCTGTCGCAAGCCTATGTGGAGGCATTTCCCGCGCTCACCATTGCAGCGCCTCCGGAGGGTTGGCGGCTCTGGTCACTGCTGGCGCTGGACGCAATCGAGATCGCGGTGACGCTGGCGATACTCTGGCAGGTCCGCTGTATTTTCCGGGCCTTTGCCCATAGCGCCGAACCCACCGCGGATGTTGCGCGTCGCCTCTCCAAGGCGGGCATGCTCCTTGTTCTTCAAATGATCCTCGCGGTGCTCGTTCGGGCGGGTGAGAGCGTGCTGCTCACCCTCGCCAATGCGCCGGGGATGCGGCAGCTCTCGATTTCGCTTGGCTCGACGGACCTCGCGCTGCTGATCGCGGCAGGGCTCCTGATCTGCACGGGGCGGGCCCTCGCCCACGGTGCTGCGGCCATGGCTGAGAACAGGGGCTTCATCTGATGGCGATCATCGTGCGTCTCGACGTAATGATGGCGCGTCGCAAGATCACCGGGCGCAGTCTCGCCGCTCAGATCGGATTGTCGGAGCAGAACCTCAGCCTGCTGAAAAGCGGCAAGGTGCGCGGGGTGCGGTTCGATACGCTGGAGAAACTCTGTGTCGCGCTCGATTGCCAGCCGGGGGATCTTCTGGACTACGAGGCGGATTGATCCGGCATCTGGCCGTCGTCCAGCATGCGCACCTCCCGCTGCGGGAACGGGATCGAGACGCCGTTCTCCTGAAAGCTGTCCCAGAGGGCGAGGTACACGTTGCCGCGGATGTTGGTCAGGCCGCCCGTTGGGTCGGTGATCCAGAAGCGAAGGATGTAGTCCACGCTGGAATCCCCGAAGCCGACGATGTGGCAGACGGGCGGGCGGTCTTTCAGAACGCGGTCCACGCTCGAGGCGGCCGCAATGGCGAGCTTTCGGACCACATGCGGGTCGTCGCCGTATGCGGTGCCGAAATAGATGTCGAGGCGGACGAATTCATTGGAATGGGACCAGTTCACAACTTGGCTGGTGATCAGGTCTTCGTTGGGGATCAGGTATTCTTTCCCGTCGCGGGTGACGACGCTGACGTAGCGCGCCCCGAGTGCGTTGATCCATCCGAACGTGTCACCGAGGGAGATCACGTCACCCGGCTTGATCGACTTGTCGAGGAGGATGATCACCCCCGAGACGAGGTTCGAGACCACTTTCTGCAGGCCAAAGCCGAGCCCGACGCCAATGGCGCCCGACAGGACTGCAAGGCCCGTGAGATCAACGCCGACGACATTCAGTCCGACGATGACGGCCACGCCGTAGAGCGCGATCTGCAGAGCCTTGATCGCAAGCACCTGCATGGACGGAGAGATTTCCTGCGAGCGCTGGATCCGTTCCGAGGTCGCCCGGGTGACAAGACGCGCGGCGGTGATGAGCACTCCGAGCCAGATCATGGCCTGAACAATGAGCAGGGCAGAGAGCCGGAAATCGCCCACCGACACTGCCAGACTGTCGAGCAAGGTCGTCGCTTGTTCGAGAAGGCCGGTGATCTGAAGGGTGACGTAGGTCCAGGCCCCGTAGCGCACGAATTGCCGAAGGGCGCGGTTGCGGATCAGGCGCGTGGCGTAGGCCACAGCGAGCCACGCGAACGCCAGTGTCGCGATGATCCCGAGGAAATACGAGCGCGACGGCCAGGTGATATCCCGCATGATCCAGACAGTGGTCCAGATCAAGATCACGAAGATGATGGACCTGAGGCGCTGGAGGATCGCGAGCACGGACTTGACGCGCCACAGGGGCCAGTTTTCACGATGCGACAGCCAGGAGCGGATGCGCGGGGTCAAATAGGACGCGATAAGCCACGCAATGAGGAAGAGTCCCAACGCTATGGCCAGCTGATAGCCGGTCCACGGCCGCATCATTCCGGATAGAAAGGTCTCCGCCCGCGCGAGCAGGTCTGTGAGAATGGTGTTGAGCGCCTCGGGGGTACTTTCCATGGTGCAAGCTTATCCGAGCGACCGCCGTCTGCAACGTCGCCGTTTCGCCGCGTTCAGCACCAAGGATTTTGCGAAAATCCTTGGCAAATTCCTTCGCAAGGAATTTGTCCGTTCTCAGGTCTGCAGGCCGTCCATGATGCCGTCAATGCTCGCGCGGACGTCACTGCTGGCGGATTCCGTGGCTTCGGACAATGTTTTGATCTCTTGAGCGATGACGGAAAATCCGCGCCCGGCCTCCCCGGCGCGCGCGGCTTCGACTGCCGCGTTGAGCGCAATGAGGCGGACCGTTCGGCTGATCGCGTCGATGCGGTCCACCGCCCCCTGTGCGTCGGACCGTGCCAGTTCGGCGCGTTCACGCTCCCGGGCGATCATCTCCCCATGGGCGGCTTCGATGGCGTCAGAGAGTGCCACAGCCGCGTAATGAAACTCCCTGTAGACAAAGCTGATCATGTCTTCGATCTCGCTCGCCATGGAGCTTTCGCCCCGCTCAAGTTCCGACACGATGTGGAGCGCCCTTTGGCCGAATTCCGTCAGGGTCCCGAGCGTGTTGCCATTTGCATCGGCGATCCCGCGCATCCAGGTCAGCGCGGTTTCGTTGAGCTCCGGCAGGGGATTGCGCCCGACAAGGGCGAGATGCAGCCGCTGAAACCCGCGCAGGGCCCGCGCCGCCCCCCGGGTGGCAGAGGCTATGCTCGTCGGGTCTTCGGTGAGTTGGCAAACACTGGAGAACATGCAAACGCGGATGCAGTGGGTCCGCAGGAGCACGGGCAAATTTGCCATGGCGGCCATTGCGACGGCATCCGGGGCGTCGCGCGCCACAGCAGCCGGAAAGTCCACTTCGAAATCGACGTCGTATCGCCCCATTCAGCCCGCATAGCGCGAAAGGCTTAACAAGATGTCATCGCGTGACGGGCAGGGCCACCTCGTTCCGGCGCGACCAGGGCGGTGTCATGGGGCCATCGTAAAAGAAGTACCGCGGCGCGCCCGCCACCTGATAGCCACGTCGGCTGGCTTCCTGCGTCACGAGGGCGGATTTCTTGGCAAGCGCGGATGCGTTCCGAAAGCCCGAGAACTGGACCACGAGGAGCTCTTCCTCGCCGGTCTCGACAAAGCGGATGGCCTCGCTCTTTGCGCCGGGCAGCGTGTCGAGGCTGAAGCTCGCGGGCATCATGAAGCTCACGGTCCACGTTTGCGAGCCACTCTCTGTCGGAGCCTGACCCACCGGGACAGTCATGGCGATCTTCTCGCCAGAGGTATTGCCGCCGAAGATGTAGTTCGCGAGCAACTGGAAGCCGCGGGAGACGGCCTGCCCCTGCGAGCCATTCACGCGCACCTCGGCGAGGATGTGCGGCTCATAGCGCCGAAGCTCCAGATCGCCGTCGGCATCGAGCACGGCATAGGGCGGAAGCTCATAGCCTTTGTACATGTCGCTCTCCGTCGCCGCAGCCACGGCTGCACCGATCAGGGCGAGGATCATCCCGATGTGGACAAACTTTAAGAGGCCGCGCGCTTCTACTTTCATGTGACGGATACGCGTCATGCGCGACACCGGATCACTCGAATTCTCGGCACTATTGTGATGAACGCGCGCAGGCTATATTTCTACTTGCCGCCGCTTAGGACAGGTCGATGGCACCGCGAACGCTTTATGACAAGATCTGGGACGCCCACGTCGTGGAGACGTCCGAGGATGGCATGAGCCTCCTCTACATAGATCGTCACTTCGTGCATGAGGTGACGTCTCCCCAGGCGTTTGAAGGTCTCGCGCTTGCGGGCCGCCCGGTTCGCGCGCCGGAGAAGACCGTTGTCGTTCCCGATCACAACGTGCCCACCACCTGGGACCGTGAGAATGGCATCGACAACGAAGAAAGCCGCATTCAGGTCGAGGCGCTTCACGCCAACGTCGCGAAGTTCAATCTGCCGCATTACTACGAGATGAACGACATCCGGCAGGGCATCGTGCACATCGTCGGGCCGGAGCAGGGCTGGACGCTTCCCGGCATGACCATCGTCTGCGGGGACAGCCACACGCCAACGCATGGTGCTTTCGGGGCCCTGGCCCATGGCATAGGCACCTCTGAAGTCGAACACGTCCTGGCCACGCAAACGCTGATCCAGAAGAAGTCGAAGAACATGCGCGTCGTCGTGTCCGGCACGTTGAGCGCTGGCGTGACGGCCAAAGACATCGCGCTCCACGTGATCGGCGTGACGGGCACCGGCGGCGGCACGGGGCACGTGATCGAATACGCGGGCGAGGCCATCGAAGCGCTGTCCATGGAAGGCCGGATGACGATCTGCAATCTCGCCATCGAAGGCGGCGCACGGGCGGGCCTGATTGCCCCGGACGAGACGACGTTTGACTATGTTCGTGGCCGGGCCCACGCGCCGAAGGGCGCCATGTGGGAGGCTGCTCTCGCCTGGTGGCGTACACTCAAGACAGATCCGTGCGCCCATTTCGACAAGATCGTGGAGATTAACGCAGCCGATATCGCCCCCGTCGTCACCTGGGGCACGTCGCCCGAAGATGTGCTGCCGATCACGGGCGAAGTGCCCGCACCAGACGATTTCGAGGGCGGCAAGGTTGCCGCAGCGGCGCGGTCGCTGGACTACATGGGCCTTCGTCCCGGCACCCGGCTCGAAGAGATTGAGATCGACGCGGTCTTCCTCGGGTCCTGCACGAACGGGCGCATTGAGGACCTGCGGGCGGCAGCAGCCATCCTGAAAGGCCGGAAAATCTCCGACCGACTCACGACGGCCATCGTCGTCCCCGGCTCGGGCCTCGTCCGTCTGCAGGCGGAAGAGGAGGGGTTAGCCGACATCTTTAAGGATGCCGGGTTCGAGTGGCGCTTGGCGGGCTGCTCGATGTGTCTCGGCATGAACCCTGATCAGCTTGGCCCCGAAGTTCGGTGTGCCTCCACGTCCAATCGTAACTTTGAGGGACGGCAAGGGCGCGGGTCCCGGACCCATTTGATGTCGCCCGCCATGGCCGCCGCGGCTGCGGTGACAGGGCGCTTGACCGATGTCCGCGATCTTGAGGCCAAAGAAGCCGCTGAGTGAGACAGCTGCGCGAGCGTTCCGCCCAAGTCGGCATCTGCCGTGACTAGGACTTCATGTGGAACGCGACTCGGACGTCATGAAGCGCGTCCTCCTGGCGACCGGACGGGCTTGCGGCGACCTCCGACAGGATGCCGAGCATGGGGCCTGCGGCGTTCTCCCGTTCCATCTTGTAGAGCTTGCGCGCCGCCCGCGACAGGGCAGGTGACGCGCCGTTGCACTGGTCGATGAGCCAGCGCGCGAGGACCAGGAGTTCGTCTGCATCGCCCTCAGGCATCTCGAGCGTCGTCGCCAGCGTCGTCTTAAGGCGCGCATGGTCTTGGGCCGATGCAGGACCGTCGAGCTGAATGTAGGACAGAGCCACCACGGCACAGGCGATATTGGGGTCGTCAATGTCCTCCATCGGGTGGCGATTGGCGTTTCGCTTGAAGCCGAAACGCCGCGCGGCAAGGCGGACGTCATTGGCCGCATCAAACACGTCGCCAGCGATGTGCCCCGCGTTCCGGGCGCGGATGAAGAAGAAATAGGCGGCGACCAGCGCTCCCAGGATCCCGAGGATGATCGGCATGGCATGCTCCTTCTGATCTTCACGTAAAACCGCCGTGTCCAGCTAGTGCCGGTCGAAGCTGACAAAAGTATGGCCGCAGCTTGGACGTGTTGTGCCCCATGCGACAGGGGTGGATTTCCCTCGTCCGTGCATTGCTGCTAGGACACGCGCGCACGTGGGAGGCCTTGATGGACAAATTCACGACCCTGACCGGGATAGCGGCACCGATGCCGCTCATCAACATCGACACGGACATGATCCTGCCGAAGCAGTTCCTGAAGACGATCAAACGGTCGGGGCTTGGCGTCAGCGCATTTTTTGAGATGCGCTACGACACGGAGGGCAACGAGAACCCGGATTTTGTGCTGAACAAGCCCGCCTACAGGGACGCTCAGATCCTTGTGGCTGGGGACAATTTCGGCACCGGGTCCTCGCGGGAGCACGCGCCTTGGGCGCTTCTCGATTTCGGGATCCGCTGCGTGATCTCCACGAGCTTCGCCGACATCTTCTACAACAACTGCTTCAAGAACGGCATCCTTCCGGTGACCGTTACGCCCGAGGAACTGGAGCTGTTGATGGGCGACGCGGAGAAGGGCGCCAATGCGCGGATGTCGGTGGACCTCGACGCGCAGACGGTCACCACCTCGGACGGCGCCGAGGTTCGCTTTGAGATTGATCCCTTCCGCAAGCACTGCCTGCTCAATGGCCTCGACGATATCGGGCTCACGCTCGAAAAGTCCGACGCCATTGATGCATTCGAGTCACAGGCCACCAGCGCCCGTCCTTGGGTCTGACACAATTCGGCCACACTACATCTGGCAGCAAGGCTTGGTTTTTTGGCACTGGGAACACCGTTTCCGCGGAAAGTAGGCGTCAAGCCAGAAAAAGATTCCCTCCCCGAAAACAGTCGCTTGCCCGGCATAGCGAAAGTAGGCACAATCTAGGCAACAATGAGGCAGTCGGACGGTCACGCAATCACGGGCACGTTCGGCATCAAAAATGGGACAAGGCATCCGGCATCGTATCGGGTCCGTCCATGATTGAGGGTTAGGCAGTGGTTTCACGGCTTCCAGGCGCATTACTGCGCGCACTTCTCGTGGTGTGGGTGATCTCGACCCCGGCCCTTCTGTTGCCGGAAGTGAGCCCTGACGCGACGCAGGTCGTAGCCCTGGTGTCCATTTTCGCGGCCCTCATCACGTTCGTCGAATACGCCTCCAACTACCCGTCCTTGATCGAGTTTCGCCACGCGCCGCCCTTCAACAGGGTTCGCTTTATCTCGCTCTTCGTGACGGTCTTTCTGCTGACGATCATCAGTCGCGGCACCTATGAACCGACGGCGATAACGGAATTTGTCACGGCCATTGGCACCGTGATCGGGCATGCGATCGACTTTCCGTACTCGCCGGTGCGCAACATGGTTCTGACACTGCCGCAAGACGCCGATGGCGACCTTGTGAGCGCCGTCCGCACGGCTGCGGGGTTGAGCTACCTGAGCTCCCTCGTCGGGCTGGCGGCCTTCGTGATCATCATCAGGATTTTCCAGTGGCCCGGCCGGTACGGGACGTTCAATGTCTGGATCAACCTGCCAACCTTCGATCCAACCGCAGGCGGAGACGTGGTCGAACGCCTCCAGCGCGACGCGCGCTTTAACGTTGCGTTAGGATTTCTTCTGCCATTCATCATTCCAGCGGTTCTCAAGGTCGCGGCGGAGACGTTCGATCCGATCACCTTGCAGGCGCCGCAGACGCTGATTTGGATGATGACGGCATGGGCCTTTCTTCCCGCTTCTCTTTTCATGCGCGGTATCGCCATGGGCCGCGTCGCGCAGATGATCGAAGACAAACGCCGCCAGCGCTACGCAGAGTTCGGCGAAGAGGGTGTGCTGGCCTGATCCTGTGCCTTCTGGCCGCCAGCGCGGCTGCAGACAC
>JBCCPQ010000065.1:0-11024 GCA_039024825.1 Pseudomonadota bacterium | reverse complement strand
CGGCATGTCTACGGTGACGGTTAGGCTTAATCCGTCGTCAATCGGCATGACGGAGCAGACCACATCGCCCACCCCGGCCTCTGCCTCTGTCATTGGGCGATCTCCGAGCGCAGCGATGATTTGTTCATCAGCAGCACCCTGCGCGGGTAGAAGAGCGTCGATGGACACGAAGGCCGGGATGCAGATTTCCTCGCAAACGCCTAACGAAACCTCGGCTTGCAAGCGGATTGGTTCGTTTGCGTCCTCGCGCGTGACGTGGAGCGGTATCACCACTTGCTGATCATACCCAATGGAGCGCATGCCGTTTTGGTTGAAGATCTCGGGCACGGGCCAGTGCGGGCGCACGGTCGCAACATTCTCTGATCCGTCCCAGTCAAACATCGGCGGGATGCCAGCGTCGCCTGGTGCCCGCCAATAGGTCTTCCAGCCTGCGGCCAACGTCAGGCGCAGCGCGGCGATGTGCTCCATGCCCGGCTCCCGCCAACCCGTCAGTACCTCGACGTCGATCACGTCACCATTCAGCCCGGTAGGCTGAGCAGCCAACGGCACCGGCAAGATGGGGAGAAGTGAAAGAAGTGCTGCGCGCTTGATCATCACGCCGACATACGCGCCTCGTGACGCCGCTGCGAGTCACATTCCCGGGACATTCGGTGAGGTTTGTTGCAACTCGCACCTTGCATGGCCGCACCGACGCTTCCATGTTTTTGGTGTGACCAGACCACACGACCTCACCAATGATTCTGTTGAGCTCGCCCTTGCAGGGCAACTGTTGATTGCGATGCCCGGTATGGGCGATGCTCGCTTTGACAAGGCGGTTATCTTCATGTGCGCGCATTCTGAAGAGGGGGCCATGGGATTGATCGTGAACAAACCTGCGGAGGACCTCCACATCGGCGACCTCCTCGAACAGCTTGAGATCAAAACTGCGCCTGCTGCAGAAGACATCCGCGTTATGTTCGGCGGCCCCGTGGAACACGGCCGCGGCTTTGTGCTTCACACTGCTGATTACGGTGAGAACGAAAGCACACTAGCGGTCGATACTGGCATGGGGATGACGGCTACGCTCGACATACTTGAGGATATTGCCCGGGGCGATGGTCCGGCACAGTCGCTTCTCGCACTTGGCTACTCCGGCTGGGGTCCCGGTCAGCTTGAGGGGGAGCTTGCCGCGAATGGATGGCTCACCTGCCCGGCCTCAAAAGATATCGTCTTTGGCGAGGGCGGAGATGAGAAGTGGATCGCCGCGCTGAAGTCCCTTGGCATTGATCCATTGCTTTTATCAGCTGAGGGTGGCCGCGCTTAGGGTTGCCCTTGGCGGGTAAACGCTCCACCTTTCGTCCATGGATGATCAAACCAAACTTGAGCTTGAAGCTGCAGCTTTTCGTCGTCTGCAGAAGCACCTGATGCAGGAGCGGACGGACGTGCAGAACATCGACATGATGAACCTCACAGGGTTCTGTAGAAACTGCCTGTCACGTTGGTATCAAGAAGCCGCGAACGAGCGTGGGATTGACATGTCAAAGGATGAGGGGCGCGAAGCCTTCTACGGTATGCCTTTCAGCGACTGGAAAGAGCGATACCAGACAGATGCGAGCGCAGAGGCGAAAGCCAAGTTTGACGCGTCGCACTAGCAGCGGAAGGTCTCAGTAGACATCGCCTTGGTCGACGCGCTGTGAGAATTCAGTCTCCTTCCCTTCAGCGAGAAGCTTTGCCTGACTGACCCAGTCATCGCGTGTGACTCTTCCCTTATATCCCTCAAGGTTCTCATCGACCCACGCCACTTCTTCCGACGTCCAGCTGGCGATTTGATCGAAGTGGTAAAAGCCGAGCTCAAAGCAGAGCTCCTCAAGCTTGCCACCGATACCTTTGATCCGCTTGAGATCGTCAGGCATCCCTCCGCGAGCAGCACCAAGGGTTGCCGGTTTCACGCTCTCTTCTTTGCGACTTCTGTCCGGCTCTGCAGTCTCCATCGGGCGTGGCGGGATGGTTTTGGCAGCGACGAGCCTGAGCGAACTTATCTCTGCCTCTAGCGCGCGGATGCGGTCATCTTTGTCGCTGTGCATGGCCCGGCAGCGTTCGAGGTCGGCCCGAAGCTGGCTTGCGTCATTAACCGTAGCGCGCGGTGCTGACCCACGGCTCCAGATCATCCAGCCTACAAATAGCCCCAGCAAGGCTGCCAACCCGATCAGAAGCCAGATTTCGGCTAGAAGAAAGCCCCAGTTCTGAAACATCCGCGTTTCCTCTCTCACTCGCTCGCCGCAGGGGCCGACCATTCAATTGTGGTTCGCCTGTTGGCGGCGCGGCCTTCTTCCGTTGTGTTCGCTGCCACCGGTTGTGCTTCTCCAAAGCCGCGCGCCGTCATTGCGGATTCTGGAATTCCGCGCAGCTTTAGCGCAGACGCGACCGCTTCTGCCCGCTGTTGGCTCAGGGCGAGGTTTGCGGCATCTTCACCTTGGTCGTCCGTGTGTCCGCCGATCTCGATTTGCAGCGCGGGCAGCGCAGACAGACAGTGAAGCGCCGCGCCCGCAATGGCGTTTATCGCCCGGTTTGCGCGCGCGTCGAGGCGCGCTGACCCAGTCAGAAAGCCCACACCTGTATTTTCCAGAACGGCCTGGCTCTCCTTGTTGCAGCGCTCCTCTGAAGGCACGAACGTGTACACCGGAAGCCATGCCGCGCCAGAGAAGCGTTCCGACTGACCGGTGAGGACATTCATGCGCTCGGCCCCCGGCGTCCGCAAAGTGGCGGCCTCGATACGGGGAGCGCGGCTGGTATCCGCTTCGAGGCCCGCAGCGAGAAGCTCGGGATCAACCCCCGGGGCCGGAGCGACAGTCAGCTCTGCCAGCCCCTTTGCATCGTATTTCGCCCTCAAGCGGGCCACTTCTGGCAACCAAGAGGCGAGGGGGGCGATCTGGCCTGAATAGATATCGGCGTCTCCCACGAGGCCTTCGCGGGAACGGTTTCTAACCTCAATTTCAAGACGAGCCGCGATTTCGCTTGCAGGCAGACCCGCGGGCAACTTGCCCGTCAGGACAGCGCCTCCGGCAGGATCAAAGGAGATCTCGAAGACTGGTGGAGACCCGTCATCCAGAAGAGTAAGTTCGACAACTGCCCCCTGCGCGTCCTGACGCGCCGCGTCCGCCTCAACAGGTGTGCGCGCGATTCCGATAAGCGTTATGTCTGTGCCGTCCGCGTTGTCCACACTGGTCAAAGTACCGCTCTCGAGACGTGCCAAGGCACGCAGACCCGCTGCAGTTGCTTCAATGAAATCTCTGTCGCTGGCATCGAGCTCAGCTATGTTCACTGCATCTGGAAGTGCGTCCAACCCCAAGTCGTTCGCTCGTGTGCCGAAGGGGAGCTTGCCAGTAAGTCGCGTCTGCCCGCCATCGCGGACGGCCTCCAGGCGCATTGGCGTTCCATCATCGGCAAAGACAACGTCTATGACCGGTGCGATCCCCTCGGGAAGAGTGCCGAATGCAGCGTTAACTTGATCTAGCCCCGCTCGGGAAACGCCCCCCGAAAGCGTAATTCGCGGCGGTTCGCCAGCCTCCGCTGCGTCTTGGACGACAAGGCGCCCATTTTCCAGCGCGGCAAGGGCCCTCAACCCTGCTTGCGAGGCTTCGATGAAATCGTCCGCCTTTGCATCGACTTGAGAGACAATCATCGCCTCACCGAAGGCATCCAGCCCCAGGGCGGCAGGTTCACTCCCGAATGGCATCTTGCCGAACAAAAGAACGGTTTCACCAGTTTTCTCAGCGGTGAAGCCAAGGGGTAGACCGTCGTCGAGGGGCTTCAGGTCCGTCACCGCCTTAAAGCTGGCGGGTAGTGTCGCGAGGCGATCAAGTGCCAACGCGATGTCGGCTCGTGTGCCCGTGCCCTCCAAAGTGAGTGTTGCCTCGGCGATGCTGAGCTCTCCGCTCGGCAGGGCCTCCAGCGCATCGAGGCCGATCTTTGCAGCTTCGTCAAAGTCCGCGGGACCCATTGCGACACCCGCGCGCTGCAGGTCTGGAAAGTCGAGCTCGCTCGTGTTCGGCAGTTTGCCGTCGATCATAAGGGCAAGGTCTGCGGCCTTCGTCACACTGAGGCTCAATGGCCTACCATCATCTAGCGCGGTGACATCTATGGACACCATACCCACCGCATCAGCAAAGCGAGCCTCCAGCGCCGCGATGTCCGACGGGAAATCAACCGTCCCGCTCAACGACAGGCGCGCTGGAACCCCATCTTCAACAAGCAGACGTCCCGTGTTGATGGACCGCACGGCATCAACACCGAGCACTGCCAGGGATAGGAAATCGGGTGACTGTGCGTCGATCTCAGCCACGCTGACCTGGTCTTCAGGGAAGTCATCCAACCCGAACATGCCGGGATCTGTCGCGAAGGGAAGCTTGCCGGAGATACCAGACAGGTCTTGCGCATCTACTGACAAGAGCATGGGTATTCCGTCATCAAAGATCTCCAATGCGACCACTGCGGAATAGCCGTCCGGAAGTGCCTCAAGCGCGGCCCGGGCTGCTGCTATCTCTGCGCGTGTGCCTACTCCGCTTATAGCTCCCTCGTTTGCTTCAAGTGCCAGTTGCCCGGTGCGCAGACTCGCAAGGGCTTTCAAGAAGGAACTAGCCGCTGCAGGCCACTGACCGTCCTGTGATGGGATACGCGCGACCTCCAAGCCATCCAAAGCTACGGATGCATCCAGGACAGCGAGGCTCCCCGCGGTCATTGAGACCGGGAGTTTGCCTTTGGCGACTGCTTCCTCGCCTCGGATGAAGTCCACGTCCAAAGCGAATGGTCGCCCGTCATCTTCAAGCTCAATGGCGATGTCTTTACGAAATCTCGTTGGTGCCCCTTCAAGGGCTGCACGGGCAGCGACTTCTTCCACGGGTGTTGCCGCAAGGCCAGTAAGTCGCAGCACGCTGTCTTGGAGTTCAAGCTCGAATGACTTCAGCACCGATCCTGCGTCTGCCCCGGCCTTAATCGCCGCGACCCAACCGTCTGGCGCCCCTGAGGCCATAGTCACGTCGCCGTTGGCCTCTGCAAAAAGAACCTGCAAAGCCACGATTCCGGCGGTGTCCGGGGCGAAGCCTTCGAAGACCGCATCCTGTTCTGATCTAGAAGCTGTGAATGTATAGGGCGAAACTGCGGGCAAAACATCCAACATGTCCCGGACGACCCGCAGCCCATCGATCCCTTCCAGGCGCGCGATAAGCTCGGTTTTGTCCGTCTCGGTGTCGGCGGTTCCTGTCAGGGTTATGTCGCGCCCGGACACACTGGCTTCGACGCCGTGTTTCGCGGCAGTAACCACGCTATCTGCGCCGGCTTGGATGCGCGCCTCGATGTCAACAGCATGTTCGGCGCGCGCCCACCATCCGAGCGCTCCAACGCCCAGTGCCAAAACCACAACACCAAAAAACCCGCGCACGGCAATCCCCCAACCAGCACCGGACTTCGTTGTCCCAACTCGGGCTGGCGTGGTTCAAGGGCAAAGGCCGCCGCTGGGTCAGTGTGCGGCGCTCCTGTGGCCCTTCGGCACCTATGATTGCTGTCTTTCGCCCTAAATCGCGGCTTTCAGGCTTTCATCAAGGTAGATTTCACGGAGCCGCCGCGCCACGGGCCCCGGGGTCCCCGTCCCGACGTTTGCGTCATCGATCTTCACTACCGGCATGACGAAGGTAGAGGCTGACGTAATGAATGCTTCGTCTGCGTCACGCGCCTCTTCCACAGAAAAGCCGCGTTCCTCGACTTTCATCTGCGCCTCGCGCGCGAAACGAAGCACTGCGGAGCGCGTGATACCGTGCAGGATGTCATTTGACAGGTGCCGCGTGACGATGGTGTCACCCTTGACGATGTAGGCGTTGTTCGATGTCCCTTCTGTCACCAGGCCGTCCTGAACCATCCAAGCGTCATCTGCACCTTCCGCTTTGGCCATCATCTTGCCCATGGCTGGATAGAGAAGTTGCACCGTTTTGATGTCCCTGCGGCCCCAGCGTTGGTCCTCTATGGTGATGACCTTCATGCCCTTCTCTGCTGCCGGTGACGTGGCCAATCCGGGCTTCGCTTGTGTGAAAAGCACGACGGTCTGTGGCGTCCCGTCTGTAGGGTAGGCAAAGTCACGATCCGCCGCGCCCCGTGTAATCTGCAGGTACACCAGCCCTTCATCGATCTCGTTGGCACTTACCAATTCGCGGTGGACGGCCAGCAGCTCTTCGCTCGTCAGCGGCATCTCCATCCCAAGCTCTTTCAGCGAGCGCTCAAGCCGCACTGCGTGGCCATCGAAGTCTATGAGCTTGCCGCCAAGGACGCTTGTCACTTCATACACGCCGTCCGCAAAGAGGAACCCGCGGTCGAAGATCGACACAGTAGCTTCATTCTCGGGGAGGTATTGGCCGTTGACGTAGACGGTGCGGGACATTGGACAGGCTCCTTTGCGTGCCCGTGGGATGGGCGATTTTTGCGGGTGGCTCAAGGGGTATGCATGTCGCATTAGCCCCAAAGGCGTGCTTCGGGTGGGTGAACTCCGGCCTGGTCATAAATGAGGGGCGGCTCCCGGTCCTCGGCAAGAAGCAGTGGCCCGTCGAGGTCTACGACGGCAGCCCCCTGTGCAATGAGAACCGCCGGTGCCATGGCCAGTGACGTGCCCACCATGCAGCCAACCATGATCTCGTAGCCTGCCGCCCGCGCCGCGTTGCGCAGTGCCAGCGCTTCTGTCAGCCCGCCCGCCTTGTCGAGCTTGATATTGACCATGTCGTACTTGCCCTGAAGGGCGGGAAGCGA
Source organism: Pseudomonadota bacterium (assembly GCA_039024825.1). Taxonomy (GTDB): domain Bacteria; phylum Pseudomonadota; class Alphaproteobacteria; order Rhodobacterales; family Rhodobacteraceae; genus Shimia_B. The sequence goes on along the minus strand of JBCCPQ010000065.1, from coordinate 4,256 downwards.
GCTGCGATCGTGGCAGCTTTCGTCGGCACAGACTGGCAGAGGGCGGGCGATCTCCGCGAGCATGTCGTCAGCTCCTGCAGGGAGCGGCTGCTCCACCATCTTGACGCCTAGCCGCACCATGTGGGGCGCAAGCTCTTCGTAGATCTCCGCTGTCCATCCCTCATTGGCATCCACGATTATGGCGGCATCGGGCGCACCACGCCGCACTGCTTCAAGGCGGTTCATGTCGTCCGGCGTCCCGAGTTTGATCTTGAGAAGCGGCCGCGTTGCATGTTGCCGTGCCTGAGCCTCCATGGCTTCAGGCGTGTCGAGAGAGAGCGTATAGGCCGTTACCTCCGGCCCGGGCGCGGGCAGCCTTGCAAGTTCCCAGGCCCGGCCGCCTGCTGCTTTGCACTCTAGATCCCACAGCGCGCAATCAACAGCGTTTCGGGCCGCTCCGGGAGTCAGCTTGTCCGCCAAAGCCAACCGGTCAATATCCTCGTCGAGCCCGTCTATTTGCGCGCAAACACTGTCTAGCGTTTCGCCGTATCTGGCATAGGGCACGCACTCCCCGCGCCCGACATGTCCCCCGCGCGCGACCTCGACGCTCACCACCCGTGCTTCGGTGCGCGACCCGCGAGAGATCGTGAAGACCTGCGCAAGCCGAAAACTCTCCTGCCTGACCCGTATCAAAACCCATCCTTCATCTTTCTGAAAATACCTCCGCCGGAGGCATCCGATCTGGCCCGATGTGCGTCAGCCCGACTAAACAGACACGAGGGCATCCACGAGACGCCCTGCTCCATGGCGGAATGGATCCACTGTGGGAAGACCCATCCGCGCCTCCGTGTCTTCGCAAAGGCGCCGAGCGTCTTCTTCGCTTAGGTGCTGCGTGTTGATGGAGACGCCCGTCACCTCACAGTCTGGATTTGCAATCCGCGCGAGCGGCAGCGCCGTGTCCCGAAGGGTCTCCAGTGAAGGAAGGCCATAGTCGGGGAGGCCCCGCATGTGCGCGCGTGTTGGCTCATGGCTCAAAACCAATGCGTCCGGCTGCCCTCCGTGGATAAGAGCCATCGTCACCCCAGAATAGGAGACGTGAAACAGGGAGCCCTGACCTTCGATCAGGTCCCAGTGGTCTGGGTCGTTGTCGGGGGTCAGCCATTCGACTGCGCCGGCCATAAAGTCCGCGATGACAGCATCGAGCGGCACGCCCCGTCCAGTGATTAGGATACCCGTCTGACCTGTTGGCGCGAAGGTACTCTTCATGCCTCGCTTGCGCATCTCTGCGTCAACGGCGAGGCCCGTGTACATCTTCCCGACTGAACAATCGGTGCCCACCGCGAGCATCCGCTTCCCCGCCCGCTTCACGCCATTTGCTATGGGGTAGGCCACCGACGGGACGCGGACGTCGTGCAGGGTCCTGCCCGCGCGCTTCGCTTCTCGCACAAGGTCATTCTCGTCGCGAAGAAGGTTATGGAGACCAGAGGCCACATCATAACCCATCCGGATTGCTTCAGTGATGACGCTTTTCCACGCTTCTGAAATCACGCCGCCACGGTTTGCCACACCGATGACAAGCGTCTTTGCGCCCGCAGCTTTTGCGTCTTCAAGGGTCATGTCGCTCAACCCGACATCTGCGCCGCAGCCTGCCATCCGAAACTGGCCCACGGCATTCTCCGGGCGCCAATCCTTAATCCCTTGGGCGACTTTCGCGGCCAGTTGGTCGGGTGCATCCCCAAGGAAGAGGAGATAGGGCGTGGGAATCATTGCGGCCTCCTTCAGTTGCACGCAACCTAAAGCCCCGGCTCGCTGGCGCATCTCTCTTTTGCGACCCCTCGTGAAAAAATCGGACAAAAATTCACGAAGCAGGCGACGCATCGCTCACGATGCGAAACCCGGACGGACAATTGCTGCAGTGCAGCAGTTTGCTGTTGCGACTAGCTGCGCAAGATTGTAACGCGCGACGCGACAAGTTTGAAATTATCGTTCGAGGCCGCTCATGTCTTTCCGCCTGCAACCTACACCCCCCGCGCGCCCCAACCGCTGCCAGCTTTTCGGTCCGGGCTCGCGCCCTGCGATTTTTGAGAAGATGGCGGGGAGTGCCGCTGACGTCATCAACCTCGATCTTGAAGACAGCGTGGCCCCGGACGATAAAGCCCAGGCCCGCACGAACATCATTGAGGCCATCGGCGACATCGACTGGGGCACCAAGACGCTGTCGGTTAGGATCAATGGTCTAGACACGCTCTACTGGTACCGGGACGTTGTGGATCTGCTTGAGAATGCCTCTGAGCGCCTCGACCAGATCATGATCCCAAAAGTTGGCAATGCTAGCGACATATATGCCGTCGATGCGCTCGCCACGGCAGTCGAAGCAGCTAGAGCGCGCGATAAGCGCATCGACTTTGAAGTAATCATCGAAAGCGCAGCAGGGATCGCCCACGTGGAGGAAATCGCGGCCGCCTCTCCCCGTATGGCGGCCATGAGCCTCGGCGCGGCGGACTTCGCAGCCTCCATGGGCATGGCAACGACCGGGATCGGGGGCACGCAGGAAAACTACTACATGATACGCGAGGGCGAAAAACACTGGTCTGATCCTTGGCACTGGGCACAAACAGCCATCGTTGCAGCGTGTCGGACCCACGGTGTTTTGCCAGTCGACGGACCCTTCGGAGACTTCTCCGATGACGACGGCTTCCGCGCGCAAGCGCTAAGGTCTGCGACGCTTGGTATGGTGGGCAAGTGGGCAATCCACCCAAAGCAGGTGGCACTGGCCAATGATGTATTTACGCCCTCCAACGAAGCTGTGGCAGAGGCCAAAGAAATCTTCGCTGCGATGGAGGAGGCAAAGGCCTCTGGCGCTGGGGCGACCGTCTATAAAGGGCGGCTCGTTGACATTGCGTCCATCAAGCAGGCCGAGGTGATCGTTAAGCAGGCGGAGCTTATCGCAGGCTAGAGACACCATGATAGACATGGGCTTGCCACGGCCAAGCTAAGCGTCAGACTGCGGTTCATGAAGTGTATCGGCCTCCTGGGCGGCATGTCTGCAGCCTCGACTCAACTTTACTATGCCGAGTTGATCCGCCTCGCAGCCGGGCAGGGAGGGCTTCACAGCCCAAACTTGCTCATCCGCTCCCTAGACTTTGCGGCTATTGCGGAAATGCAAGCACATGGTGACTGGCCTGCCTTGGGTCGACTGCTAAAAGCGGAGGCTCAGGCAATGGAAGCGGGCGGGGCAGAGCTTCTGGTTCTGGCCACGAACACGATGCACAAGCTGGCGGAAGAAATGTGTGAAGGCGTCCAGCTTCCCTTCATCCACATTGCCGATGCGACGGCTGCCGCCATCCGAGCCGCAGGGCTCAATCGTCCAGGCCTCATGGGTACGTCCTTCACAATGGAACAGGACTTCTACACCGGTCGCCTGAGCGCTGCAGGCTTACAGCCAGTGCTCCCGAACGCCGACGATCGGGCTGAGGTGCACCGGGTCATCTACGAAGAACTTTGCCGCAATGACATTCGGGAGGAGAGCCGCGCCAGCTATATCGCGATTGCCGAACGGCTTGCCGAGTATGGTGCCGATTGCCTGATCCTGGGCTGTACAGAGGTGGGGCTTTTGCTGAACGAAACGAACGTGCCCGTCCCGGTCTTCGACACGACCCTTCTGCACTGCGAGGCGGCTTACGCGGCGGCCCTTGCTCCCTCCCCCGGGGCGGGGTAACCGCGCGACGTGGATCATTTTCTGTACCAGAATGGCGCTCTTCATGCTGAAGACGTGCCAATAGCTGACATCGCCGCGGCGGTGGGCACGCCCTTTTACACGTACTCAGCCGCGACCCTCTTGCGCCACTACCATCTGTTCAACGACGCGCTCGCGTGGTCGAAAGCCGGGCATCTGGTTTGCTTCGCGATGAAAAGCGCGTCCAATCAGGCAATCCTAAAGCTGCTGGGCGATGCCGGTGCGGGCATGGACGTGGTGTCGGGCGGTGAATATGCCCGCGCGCGTGCCGCCGGGGTCCCGGGGGAGCGCATCGTCTTTTCCGGCGTGGGCAAGACAAAGGAAGAGATGAGGCAGGCCCTTACCGGTGGCATTCGGCAGTTCAACGTTGAGAGTGAGCCGGAGATGGAGGCACTCTCCGAGGTCGCTGTGTCCCTTGGCCAAACCGCACCTATCACGGTCCGCGTAAACCCTGACGTGGATGCCAAGACCAACGAAAAGATCGCGACCGGACGCAAGGGCGACAAGTTCGGCATCCCGATCAGCCGCGCGTCCGAGGTCT
>JBCCPQ010000064.1:0-11129 GCA_039024825.1 Pseudomonadota bacterium | reverse complement strand
GACCCTGCCGGGATCGCCATGGTGGCCTAGGCTTTTGTCAGGAATCCGTCGAGCGCTTCGGCGGCTTCTTCGGAGCGTTCGAAGTGCAGGAAGTGGCCGCAGCCTTCTAGCGGTGCGAGTGTCGCGTTGGGGAAGGCGGATTGCATGGCTTCGACGTCTTTGAGGGGGACCATCCTGTCCTCGACCGCCGCGAGAAGGAGCACGGGCACCTCGATCTCGGCCAGACGCTCCCGCAGGTCCACGCGCGCGCAGGCGGTGAAATCGTTCACCAGAACCTCGGCGCCGGACGTGGTCATCCGCCGCCGCACAACTTCGCGGTACATGGGCATCGTCGACTTATGCCAGCACGCGCGAGAGATCGCGGCCACAGTCGCATCGGTCTGGGTCGCGAGGCCATCCAGCAGATCCTGGCTTACGTGCATCTTAGCCCCGCCGCCGATCAGGCACAGCGAATGCAAGCGCGCGGGCTCATGCAACGCGGTGGCAACAGCGATGGCCGCGCCCATGGAATGCCCCACGAGGCAGACGTCGCGCAGATCATGCTGTGACAGGAACGCCGCCACCGCTTCGGCATAGGTGGCGACGTCGGGGGCGCTCTCCCCGCCGCTGTCGCCGTGGCCCGGCAGATCGACGGCGTAGACCGGACGCTGTTGCAAGACGTGGCCGCCCTGGCCCGGTGCCCGCGTTTTGCCCGGCTCGGGAATTGCGGTGATGTTGCGCCACGGGATCGCGTAATCGAGATGCGACCCGCCTGCGCCGTGGATCAGCACAAGGGTCGGCCCGTCATCCGTGACGCCATTATACGTGAAATGCATCTCGTCCCTCCCGATTGCCGCTGTGCCTAGGCGGCGGACAAGCTCCACGATTGCCCGATAGCGACATCAAACTGTCGTGGCCGTGGAAACGGAGCGTTTTCGACGAAACGGTTGCATCTGGCGGAAGTTAATCAAACGTTAAGCAAGGGCAAAAGTGCGAGGCGCGCTGCCGGATCACAGCTGGATCCGAGCCGACCTCGAGGGTGAGATGATGAAAAAGATGATGATGAGCGCCGCTCTCGGTGCTCTGGTGATATCAACGACAGCCGCGACGCCAGCACGGGCCACCGATCCGGTGGCAGTGGGCGCTGCGATCAAGCTGCTGATCGGTGTCGGGGCTCTCATAGGACCGGCGGCACGCAGTACCGGCACCTCTGTGAACACGGAATACGCGCTCACCGGGCAGGGCATGCCCGTCGCGAGCGCGGCGCAAGCGGCAGGGGACGCGCGCGTCCCCGTGATGCTCCAGTGCAATGCCCACGGCACGCACTGCGAATTCGTGCCGATGATGATGGGCTCCGGCGACTGACGGGCGACTGACGGGCCTTCAGGCGCGTTTGAGAACCTCGACGCCCGCGAAGAGGGCGACCTGCGTGGGAATGGCGTCGACCCCGCCGGGATACTGATTGGTGCCGGTCTGGTAGATACCGTAGCGCACCTCCAGCACGCCACGGGGCAGCATGTTCGGCCCGGTGAGACGCCCGGCCCAGCGGCCATCAAAAACCGCTTCCAGATATCCGTCGCCGCCAGAGGACAGCCGGAAGCGGCATTGCACATCCAGCCAGCGGTCAAAGAGAGAGCTGTCGGACATGAGCCGTCCGACTTGCGTTGCCCGCGCCGGGACTTGTCCCTGCTCCGCCTCTGAGCGCTTAATCTGGGACAGAACCGCTTCGAGCGGGCTCCGCGATGCGGGCAGGGTGTCGAGTGAAAAGATCGGCGTGGAATCCCCGTCACCGTTACGGGTGTAGTTCCAAAGAAGCTGCCCCATGGTGGAGCCGACGCTGGGTACGGGCGTGAACCCGTTCGACGGCAGGTAGACCTTGTAGCGAAAGATGCCTTCGTCGCCTTCGCCCATGTTGCCGATGAGGACGCGTTCAACGCGGGTGCGCGCGACCATTCGGCCGTTGAGCGGGCGTGGCGTACAGTCGCCACGATTGGAGCAGTCGCCACCGCGCAGCTCGAACCTCTCCACCCGCGTCGTCGGAGCGGTCCCCGTCGGGTCTGCGATGCGCGCATGATTGTGCCGGCGGTTCTTGCCGGAAAACCGCGTCTCCTTGAGCCTCAGGCGTGATACGTGGCTTGCGCGGCCAAAGGCGTGGCGACAAAGGGCGCGGCGCAGACAGCGCTTGTCGCTGCCAGAAATGTTCGGGGTTTCATGGTGGACCTCCCCGTGACGCCAGCGTCGGGCGCGGGAAGGCCCTTCGTCAAGACCTTGTGGCGGGTCACCAGACGCGACTTGCCCCTATCCTCAGACCATCTTGATGACGTCTTTGTCGATGGACAGCATGTAGCCTTTGCGCGCGATGTTGCGGACCAGAAGCTCGCTCACCATCTGATTGCCCAGCGCGTCGCGCAGGCGCTTGATGCGCGTGGCGCCCGCGGCTTCCTCGCAATCCGCGGTGCTGCGGCCGGAGATGACGGCTTCGAGCTCTGCCCCGCTGAGGACGTCGCCGTCCATGCGGGCTTCGGCGAGCAAGGACAGCGTCTCTATCGCCGCCTCGGTGAGCTTGAATTCCATGTTGTTGAGGTAGACGACATTCTCGTCGCGCGAGATTAGGAGGGAGTTGACCTGAATGCCTGCCCTCTCAATCTCTCCCATCCTGCGGTTGAGCGCCACGAGCGCCACGAGGAAGACCAGCGTCGCCACGAGGAGAGCCGCCGCGAAGACGAGCAGAACAAAGATGACGATCCGGTAACTGGCCAGTACGCCCGAGAAAGCAGTGCCCGACTGCGCCAGGATCTCCAAGAGCTTCACCTCGCCCTGACTGGTGAGGTTGTCGTTTTCGATAAAGAGCTGTTCGACCCGTGCGTTGAAAGCGTTGGCGTCCGGGAGGGTGAGCAGGAGGGCGATGCCGGTGAGCGCCAGAATCACCACAATCGCCGCGATCCCGGCGATGACGATCCGGCTGCCCGCCTGGCGGGTCTCAGTAGCGGAGGAAGAAGCGTCCGGCACTCTCTCTCCTTTCGTTGAGGCCCTCGTCGCCAAAGGTGGAGACGATGTTGAGGAGGGTCCAGCCTTCGGTGGCGATGCGCGGGGCAATCTCTGCCTCGGCATTGGCGGGTGTGCAGGCGCCGCTGATCTCGGCCACGCCGTAGTGGAGCCTGAGGGGGGTGTCCTGCTTGGCCTTGTAGTCCGCGTAGCAGGCCGCCTGCGCCGCCGACGCAAAGGCGCAAAGCGCGAGGGTAAGGAGGGTGCGTGTCATGGTGGCAAGCTGCGCCCGTGGCCCGCGATATTCAATAGCGACCTGCCTGCGACCGGGCCGGGGGACCGCGATATCGGATAGCACCTGCCCGTTATTGAGAGACTTTCGACCGTGCCCCCATCCTCCTCCCATGACCCGGGCCAAGCCGTGCCCGCCCCAGATGAGGATCACACAGATGATGAAGCCATTCGCTGCCCTTCTCCTGTCCGGAGTGCTCGCTGTCACGTCGCTCACCGCCACCAGCGCGGCGGCCGATTCGACGAGTGACGACCTTGCAAAGCTCCTTCTTGGGGCGCTCGTGCTCTATGGAATAAAGGAAGCGGTGGATGACCGCCGCAAGGTGACGGTGACGCCTTCTCCCGCGCCGCAACCGGTCATTTCGTCCAAGAAACGGCTGCCCCGGCACTGCATCCGCACCCACAGCGGGTTTCGCGGCGAAACACGGACGGTGTTCGGCAACCGCTGCCTGCGCAACAACTACCGGCACTATGCCTCCCTCCCGGAGCGGTGTTTCCGACGCTTCGAGACCGTGCGCGGCGTTCGCGCGGGGTGGGGACCGAAATGCCTGAACCGGACTGGTTTCATCTGGTGAGCAGGACCCCGCCCACCCCCCAATGCAATACGGGCGGGGTACGGAGGGAGGGGAGGACATGGGCTCCCCTCCCTCTTATTATTGGCAGGAGATGAAGGGGCCGCACGGCCCGGTAGCGGGCGATTAACGCAAGCTAGGCGCGGCCGAGCCACATCATCATCAGATCGGTCGGTGCCGTTTCTACCCCCGCCCCGGTGAGCATGGCGTGAACTTGCCCGCGGTGATGCGTCTGATGGTTAAAGAGCTGCCCGGCCATCACCCCGACGGTGGTCTCCACCTCCTCACCGCCCATCTGCCATGTGCGGCCTTCCGCCAAATCATCGTCGGTGAGCATAACGGCCCATTGCGTCAGGCTCGCGTCCACGTCCTGCCGTTTGGCACGGTAGAGCGACCAATCGCGCGGGGTTTCCGTGTAGGGGAAATCCTTGTCGAGGTTTGCGGCCTCAGCGGCGTCGCCTGTCATCCGGGCGAGCCAGACAGCATCGTCCCAGAGCAGATGATTGAGCGTGCGGGCAATGCTTCCGAAGAATGCGCCCCGGTCGGCCCAGCGGGCCTCATCATCGAGGGTGTCTGCGGCCGTGAGAAGGTGATCATTCTGCCAGGCGTTATAGCGGGCCATGAGGCGAGCGTGGTCGGGGGTCATGGGCGCAGGCTACCAGATCGTGCCCCGGCTGTCCCCCCTTCGCCGCACCTGCCGCCAGAGGCGGGCGAAACGGCTCGGATCGCCCGCTTGCTGCCCGCATTCATCGCTAAACAACCGAAGAATTGCCAAAAATTAGCCTTTCCCCTGCGTCATGCTCCCCGCCAGAAAAGGACGAGTGACATGAGTATCAAGCGTAGGCTGCGCCGTTTTTCCGCCGATGAGACGGGCGCGATCACAGTGGACTGGGTTGTTTTGACGGCAGCACTGGTTGGCCTTGGGATTTCGATCGCGGCGGCGGTCGGGTCGGGTGCAACGAATGCGGCTGACGGGCTTGAGGAGTGCATGGAGCGGTCCGCCCGCTGGTTGCAGCGTGACAATGCCCGCACGAACACCCACGAGAAACGCCTGACGCGCATGGAGCGTGGCTGTCAGAACGGCATGAAAGCAACCTGAGGCGCGTCCTTTCCTCAACCTGCGGGCCATGTCAGAAGGCCCGCATGGGGGAGCTACCGGATTTCAGCTTTGAAGCAGCGGCCCACGCCAAGGGGCTGACGCGCGTCTGCGGCGTGGATGAGGCCGGGCGCGGCCCGCTCGCCGGCCCCGTGGTGGCGGCGGCGGTGATCGTTGACCCGGCTGACATTCCGGACGGCCTCAACGATTCAAAGCAACTGACCAAGAAGGCGCGGGAACGGCTTTTTGCCGAGATCACAACGCGCGCGCTTTGGGCCGTGGGGGAGGCCAGCGTGCAGGAGATCGACCAGATCAACATCCTGCGCGCCTCTCACCTGGCAATGGAGCGGGCGGTGGCGAAGCTTTCGCCGGTCGAGCTCGCTCTGATTGACGGGAACATGGTGCCCCGCGACCTGTCGTGCCCGGGGCAGCCCCTGGTGAAGGGCGACACGCGCAGCCAGAGCATTGCGGCGGCATCAATCGTGGCCAAAATCTGGCGGGATCGTGTCATGTATGATTTGGCGCAACACCACCCCGGCTACGGCTGGGAGACCAATCAGGGTTATCCATCAAAAAGCCATATTTCGGCTCTACACGATCTCGGGGTGACCCCACACCATAGGAGATCCTTCCGACCCGTCTACAATATCTTGTGGCAAGAAAAATAAATAAGTCACTGAATCTTATAGTTTTTGACCGCAGAATCGGGTCTGATTCATAGTGAGGCCAACGAACGAGCCCCCGGCAAAGGGGCCGAGCAGTGGCCCGGGACACCCCCGGCAAACGAGGCAGAGACGATGACCAGGGCGAAGGGCGCAGACGCGCTTCCTTTGAATACTATTCTTGCGGGCGATTGCATCGAGATCATGCGCGCCCTTCCCGAGGCATCCATCGATCTGATCTTTGCCGATCCGCCCTATAATCTGCAGCTTCGCCAGGAGCTGCACCGCCCGGACGCGTCGCTGGTGGATGCCGTGACGCAGGACTGGGACCAGTTTTCAAGTTTCGCCGCCTACGATGCCTTTACCCAAGACTGGCTCAGGGCGGCGCGCCGGTGTCTAAAACCCACGGGGGCATTGTGGGTCATCGGCAGCTATCACAACATCTTCCGCGTGGGGGCGGCTTTGCAGGATGCAGGGTTCTGGGTGTTGAACGATGTCGTTTGGCGCAAATCGAACCCGATGCCGAATTTCCGGGGCAAGCGGTTCACGAATGCCCATGAGACGCTGATCTGGGCGTCGCGCGGAGAAGGCGCGAAGTACACGTTCAACTACGAGGCTCTGAAAGCGCTCAACGAGGGGGTGCAAATGCGCTCCGACTGGGTGCTGCCGATCTGCACGGGTCACGAGCGGCTGAAGGATGCCCAGGGCGACAAGGCGCATCCGACGCAGAAGCCCGAGGCGCTTTTGCACCGGATTATCCTCGGGACGACGAACGAGGGCGATGTGGTGCTCGATCCGTTCTTCGGGACGGGAACGACAGGCGCTATGGCCAAGATGCTGGGCCGCGACTGGATCGGGATTGAGCGCGAGGAGGCGTATCGCGAGATCGCGGAGCGCCGGATCGGTGATGTGCGACGGCTGGAGGCGGAGGCGCTGCGCGTGACGCAGTCAAAGCGCGCGGAGCCGAGGGTGCCTTTTGGCCAGCTCGTGGAGCGTGGAATGCTGCGCCCGGGCGAGGTGCTGACCGGCCCGCGGGGTCAGACCGCGAAGGTGCGCGCCGACGGGACGCTGGTGAGCGGGACGCTTGCCGGGTCGATCCATCAGGTGGGTGCAAAGCTCGAAGGAGCACCGTCCTGCAACGGCTGGGCGTATTGGAATTTCAAGAAAGACGGCAAGGAGGTCTCTATCGACCTTTTGCGACAACAGATCCGTTCGGAGATGGGCCATCGCCCGAACTAGACCCGAACTGACACGGCTACCGCCGGTGCCTGTGGCCTGACACATGGCATCAACTTCGCCCCGCCTTCCCTCGTGGTTGGCGGGGCTTTTTTCTGGTAGTTCAGCGCTTTTTGCCCATGCCGGTCATTTGGGTCACTGTCGCCGGTCCTGGTGGAACCCTGTCGCGTGAGGACAAGGTCGGACGCACGTCGCACCTTCGACGTCAGCAGAAAGATGCGTGACGCAACAGGTTTTGATTGAGCGGCTCGAACAGCTGGGGAGTATGAGACTGCGCAGTCAAGAGATCGACAGCGAGCCGCCCTGATCGGGCGGGGCTGTGTCTGCGGCTGCGCGCCTTACGCTCCGTTCATCACCTGCTGCGCCGTTATCTTCGAGGCGGGGTCGCACACCATCTGGCTGGCCTTTTTCAACACAAGGATGTTGGCTGCGGTTGTCCTGAAGATACTGGCCTCCACGCGCCGCGCTGCTATGCGCCTCACCAATTCCTTTAGATCGTCCTGGATGTCGTCCGAATAGACGGCCTTATCTCGGGCTTTACCAACGGTCATCCAATTCAGTTGAGGTACACGCTTCGCAACTTCGTTCATGGCGGCGTCTTTTGTGGCTTTAAGGATCTCCGTGCTGACCATGTCGTTGTAAATTTTCTGAGCGGCTTGGCCCGAGTCATCGAGCAACGCCGATATCAGGATTTTTTTGACCGCGGGCAATTGCTTGGCAACTTCGTCCTCACCGATGGCCTTCATTGCTTCAAGGACGGTCATGTTCTTGCGATTCTTGATTGCATCACCTGCAGCGATCAGAAGTTCTCCGCGTATGCCATGAATGAAGAGCTTCATTCCGTCCGCTGCCTGCCAGGCCGGAAGTGCGCCGGCAATCATGGCATTCATCATGACGAATGGGCCCGTTCCAGACAGCGACTTCTGGGTGGAACCGGTCAAAGAGTAGTTCATGGCTGCGTCGCCACTTTGCAGGAAGGCTTGGACGACGAGGTTGCGACCGACACCAACAGCAAACCTCTTCGCGCCCTGCTGAACACCAGCCATGAATAGGGCCTCTGCAGAATTGAGGCTGGTGGCAGTTGCGACTGCAGTCGTTGAGCTTCCGGCAGCTGCATATGCACCCCATGCACCGCAGACAGCCGCACAGGTCGCTGCCATCGCAGCAGTGTTCAGCGCCCTTTGACGACGATCAGAACCCAGGATGGTTTGCACCTCCTGATTTGAGACCGCGGCCATTGCTTCCGACTCCTCAGCAAGCCGGTTGCACTTGGCAATCAGGGAATCAGCCCCCGGCACAACATACAGGTGATTAAGCTCCTGCTGACGACGTGAAATCTCTGCAAGGCTGACAAGAACGTCGCCAGCTGAGTCTATGATACTGGAAATAATTGATTTATCTGGCCCAGACACTGCACTCTCCCTCTGAAATTCGATATCAATACGTGTCCGCCCAGCACATGCAGGCGTCCTTAGCTTTCACGGAAGCAGATGGTGAAGTTGTTAACCTGTCAAGCCACGGGAACCTGACCTTACAGTCAGACCCAAGGCGAAGCCGGTCCTAACGCGGCCAGTCGTTCGTGCCCTGGTTGTAGGGAGTCCAGTCTTCGATCTCGGGGTAGAAGCGTTGGCGCCATTCGCGGACTTTCGGGTTCATGACGCGGCGCCAGAGGGGCGGGCACATGGCCAGCATGGTCATGAGCGGATAGCCGTGGGGGAGATTCGGGGCCTCTGTCTCATCGTAGGTCTGGAGCAGGGGAAAGCGGCGGTCAGCTTTGAAGTGGTGGTCGGAGTGGCGCTGGAGATTGATCAGCAGCCAGTTCGACACCTTGTGCGCCGCGTTCCACGAATGGCGCGGCTGGACGTATTCGTACTTGCCCTTACCGAGGTGTTTGCGCGTGAGGCCGTAGTGCTCAATGTAGTTCACCAGCTCGAGCTGCCAGATCGCCACGAAGGCCTGCAGCAGAAAGAGCGCGACGCCCCAGAGACCGCCGATTGCGAGCGCCAGAGCGATGAATCCCGCCTGCAGGGCCCAGTAGCGCCAAAACGGGTTTGAGGGGTCGGACCACGTCTTCTCCTTCCGGCGGAGGACGGTTTTCTCTGCGTTCCACGCGCTGCGATAGGTCTGCCAGATCACCCGTGGGAAGAAGCGGTGAAAGCCTGTGTTGTAGCGCGCACTGACGGGATCGCGGGGCGTGCCTACGTAGCGGTGGTGGACGAGGACATGCTCGCTCCGGAAGTGGGAGTACATCACCATCGCCAGGAGCAGGTCCGCCATCCAGACCTCGATCTTGGGGCGCTGGTGCAAAAGCTCATGGGCGTAGTTGATGCCGATGGTGCCTGTGATGACGCCCACGCCGAACATGAGGCCCACGGCCTCCCACGTGCTGACGCTGGCATGGGTCACGTACCAGAGCATTCCGAAGAGGGTCACGAACTGGACGGGGGCCCAGATGATCGTGATGGCCTTGTACCAAAAGAGCTGTGCATCGTCGGTCTTGGGGTCGACGTTGTCTTCATCGAGGCCCGCAAACGCGTCGACGATGGAAAAGAGGTACCACGTGGAGGCCGGGATCAGGAGGATCCACCAGCTTCCAAGTGAGGCGGCGATCACGGCGACGACCGGCAGCAGAAGCGAAATCCAGAACGGGAGCGCCTGCGCGAGCCCGAAGCGTGCGGGAGGTGTCGTCATTTCGGCCATGGGTCACCTGTTACCATTCTGAACCAAGTCGTACACTTTTCGCATGAGTGTGGGCAAATCCGATGGCCTAAATGCGGCGCGGGGGCGGAATTCGCCGCGGTTTGGGGTCGCAGTCGCGGGCACGTGGGCGACGTCAATGTCGAGGATCAGGTGGAAATGCGTGAACGTATGTCGCGCCTCGGCGGGGAGGCGCGTCCACTGCGTGTCGATCGGGGGTGCGGGGGCGGGAGCGTCGCCCCAGTCCGTGGTGGGCCAGCCGAGCATGCCGCCGAGGAGGCCCTTTTCGGGCCGGGTTTCCAGCAGCACGGCGCCATCGTCGCGGAAGGCGACATAAGCGGTGCCGCGGCGGGTCGGCTTGGGCTTCTTCGGTTCCTTCTTTGGCAGGTCGGGGGCGGTGCCTTCTTGGCGGCCGACGCAGGGGTCGCGCACCGGGCAGATGCCGCAGGCCGGAGCGCGCGGGGAGCAGATCGTGGCACCGAGGTCCATGACAGCCTGCGCGTAGTCACCGGGTCGCGATGACGGGGTGTAGCGCTCTGCCAGTTCGGTCAGCTCTGCCTTGGCGCGGGGCAGCGGCGTGTGCACGTCGTGGAGCCGCGCCATGACGCGCTCCACGTTGCCGTCGACCACGGTGGAGGCTTCATCGAACGCAATGGCAGAGATCGCGGAGGCCGTGTACGGCCCGATGCCCGGCAACGTCAGGAGCGCCTCGCGCGTCTCAGGAAAGCGCCCGCCGTGGTCGGCCACGATGGCGCGGGCGCATTTCAGGAGGTTACGGGCACGGGCATAGTACCCAAGGCCCGCCCAGGCGGCCATGACATCGGCGTCCTCGGCAGCGGCGAGGTCGGCCACGGTGGGCCAGATCGTCGTGAATTTCAGGAAGTAGGCGCGCACGGCGGCGACCGTGGTCTGCTGGAGCATCACCTCGCTCAGCCAGACGTGATATGGGTTTGGGCGCGTTCCGGCGGCGCGATCCTGCGGCCCCACGCGCCAGGGCATCTCCCGCGCGTGGACGTCGTACCACGCAAGGAGCGCTGCCGCCGTGTCGTCCTGAAAATCACGCAAAAGTTTTGCCTCCCCACTGCAATCCTAGATGCGCTTGCCTGAGGGGCCAGTTATAGATTGGGGAGCTCTGCGCAAAAAGGGGAGAGGCGTGGCTGCATCTGGCACATATCAGCGCAAGAAGGGCCCGAAACGGGTGTCGAGCCTGCTTGAAGGGCGGATCCGGCGCGCGAGCGAAGCGCGGGGCTTTGCGGTGACGAAACTCCTGACCAACTGGGCGGAGATCGTCGGCGAGGAGACGGCGCGCACGTCGCGACCGGTGAACGTGAGCTATGGGCGCGGCGGGCTGGGCGCGACGCTGACCGTTCTGACGACCTCGGCGATGGCGCCGATGCTGCAGATGAACCTGCCCTCCATTCGCGAGAAGGTGAACGCCTGCTATGGATACAACGCCATCGCGCGCATACGTATCACCCAGACCGCACCGACCGGCTTTGCCGAGGGGCAGGCGACCTTTGCGCCCGCGCCCAAAGCCACGTCCAAGCCTGATCCGGAGCTGAGCGCCAAGGCGCGCGCGGCCTCGGACGGAGTTGAAAACGAAACCCTGCG
>JBCCPQ010000063.1:0-11131 GCA_039024825.1 Pseudomonadota bacterium | reverse complement strand
GCGATCTTCATCGCGTTGCGAACCTCGGCGAAGTTATAGAGCGGCTCCCCCATGCCCATGAGCACGATGTTCGACAAAAGCCGCGTTTCGTTCTTGGGCTCTCCAGGTACGGGCCATTCATTGAGGTCGTCGCGCGCGACCATGATCTGGCCCACGATTTCGCCGGCAGAGAGGTTGCGGACGAGCTTCTGCGTGCCGGTATGACAGAACGTGCAGGTCAGCGTGCAGCCCACTTGGGACGAGATGCAGAGCGTTCCGCGATCCGCCTCCGGGATATACACGACCTCCACTTCGTGACCGCCAGCGATCCGCACCAGATACTTGCGCGTCCCGTCGTCGGATACCTGCCGGGAAACGACCTCCGGGACGGCGATCTCGAAGTGCTCTGAGAGCTGCGCGCGATAGGCCTTGGCGAGGTTTGTCATCTCGCTGAAATCGCGGCGGCCCCACTGATAGATCCACTGCCAGATCTGACCGGTGCGCATCTTCGCCTGCTTCTCCGGCGTGCCCATCTCGATGAGGGCCTCGCGCAGCTCTGCGCGCGTCAGACCAACGATGTTCCGAAGCGGCCCGTCAGGGCGCTTTCGGGGAACGGTCAGATAGTCCTTCACGAGAGGTTCTGTCACGGATCTGGCTTTCGGCTGGTGAGACAGCGATATAGCGGCGCGTGCAGGTCCTGAAAAGGGGGCAGGTGCGGGGCGCTAGCTGCTGCAGCGCTGATCCGCGTCTTCCACCGCTGCGGTAAAGCCCAGAAGGCTGAACGTGTCCTTCGTCGTGGTCCCGCGCGAGGACCGTGCCGTCGCGACGGCCTGAGACCCGCGTTTCATGGCGGTGATGATCTTGGTGTCCTCCGCCGGAGAGGCGGCCCAGGCCCATTCACCCTCGGTAAAGAGCTCAAACTCCGTCCCGTCGATGTTGAGGTTGACGGTGGATCCCGACGCGAAGGGATATCCGCCGGTGAAGTTCAGCTGACCGGACACGCCAGCAGACGGACGGTAGAAGACCATGAGGAGTATCTCCCCCCGGTTCACGGCGACAACGCGGCCATCGCGCGTGTTTACGGTCTCCTTCGGGGCTGTGACGCCCCAGCACTCTGTCGGATCGGCGGCGGTGAAGACGCTCCAATCGGTTTTGGCCGCAACGCGGTTGGTGCTGGTTTCCTGTGCCAGGGCAGCGCCACCAAAGGCGGTGGCGGACAGAAGTGCGGTGACGTAAACGGACTGACGGATCATGGTGTAGCCTCACGGGGTTGCGGGCGCTGAAAAACTGCGGCCCGGCGCTTTCTTGCTCGTTTCCGCAGGTGTAGCGCAGGAAGCCTGCGTGAGAAAAGCCTCAGACGCGCCGCGGGCGGCTCACATTCGCGAAATCTTGCCGGGTAAGGAAGCAAAATGGATCAAGGCGCACCGATGGTTGAAGTCTGGCGGGGTGATCGGCTTGAGAGCCAGCACTGGGGCCACGCCGTCATTTGCGATGAAAGCGGCATCAGGGAGGCATGGGGCGCACCGAGCCTTTCGCTCTACCCACGCTCGTCCTGCAAGATGATCCAGGCCCTTCCCCTTGTGACGTCGGGGGCGGCCAAAGATCTCGGTGCGGACCGTCTCGCCCTTGCCTGCGCGTCGCATCAGGGCGCGGCCCTGCATCGGGAGAAAGTAACGGACTGGCTCGGCGACCTCGGTCTGGGGGCGGACGCCCTGCGATGCGGGCCCCAGCCTCCCAGCGATATCAGCGAGCGGGACAGGCTGATCTGCGCCCATGAAAGCCCCTGCCAGATCCACAACAATTGTTCGGGCAAGCACGCGGGCTTTCTGGCGCTGACCAATTTCTTGGGCGCTGGGCCGGAGTATCTGGAGATCGACCATCCCGTGCAGAAAGCGGCCCGCTGCGCATTCGAGGACGCCACCGGGGAGGAAAGCCCCGGATGGGCCATCGACGGCTGCTCTGCGCCGAATTTTGCAACGACGCTGCAGGGGCTCGCACGCGCGATGGCCCGGTTCGCGACAGCGGATCGGCGGGCAGGGTCCGAGGCCGCGGCCATGGTCCGGCTGCGCGACGCGATGATGGCGCACCCTGAGCTCGTCGCCGGGGAAACCCGGGCCTGCACGGAGCTCATGCGCGCGTGTCCGGGCGTCGCGCTCAAGACCGGAGCCGAGGGCGTCTTCACGGCAATCCTGCCAGCGATAGGTCTGGGCGTCGCGCTCAAGATCTCTGATGGCGCCACCCGCGCAAGCGAGGCCGCGATCACCGCGATCCTCATCCGCCTCGGCGTTCTCGATGCGGCCCACCCCGCTGCCCAAAAGCGCTTGGGTCCGATCACGAACTGGCGCGGTCTTGTGACAGGGCGCATCGCCGCGTCGCCTGCACTCACCTGAGGCGCCAGGAACGAGGGGCGCTGCCCCTCGCGCTCCCCGAAGTATGTGGCACAAAGAAAACCGAGGAGCATGCCTCCCCCTTCTTTGTGCCTTGTACTTCCCCCGGAGGGTCGGTGATCGCTTCGCTGAAGGGGCCTTGGATCAGGAAGTCGTGAGCGTGCCGCCAGCGCCCCGCCGCGCAGCGGCGCCACCAGTGGCCGAACGCGAAGCGTGAGGGGGAGACGGGCGGGCACGCTCCTGAAAAAGGCGCGGCGATAACAGCAGGGCGCTAGCGGTTCACCACCCGCAGGCCTTGATCGCGGGGATGCTGGTGGCCCACGCGAGCAGACGCGAACCTACGCAGGGGTTCAACCTCCGGCACGGTGCGTTCTGGTTTTGCGCGGTCCCACTGCTCCGTTCGCCCGGGTTGCAGTGCCTGCCAGTGATCGCGCGCGAGGCCCACTTCGCTCAGGTCTGGTTTCTCGCCCATACCCGGCGTCAGACGGTGGCGCAGGAACGCCAGCGGGTGCTTTCTCAGCGTCAGTCGCAT
The DNA here is from genome assembly GCA_039024825.1 of Pseudomonadota bacterium. Classification (GTDB taxonomy): domain Bacteria; phylum Pseudomonadota; class Alphaproteobacteria; order Rhodobacterales; family Rhodobacteraceae; genus Shimia_B. Next base: position 8,233 of record JBCCPQ010000063.1, on the reverse strand, counting down.
GGCGACGTAATCTTCCACCACCTCTTCGCCTTCGGTCATCTGCGGGAGGTCAGGCGCGGCCTCCACGATGGCTTCGTCACCGGTGTCATGGGCAAAGAGAGGCGGCGGCTTCGTCCCCACCAGCGCTTTTGCTTCCCAGAGTGCTTCCCTGCGTGTGAGGCCAAGGGCATGGAAGGCGTCGGCCTCTGCCAGTGCCTTCACGGCTGCGGGGATGATGCCGGCGCGCCTCCAGACGTCGCGCACCTCCCTGTATCCGTTGCCCCGTGCAGCCACGATCCAGATGGCGTCCTCCTCCGACATACCCTTGAGTTGTCGAAAGCCCAGCCGGATCGCCAGGGACCCATCCATCTGGGGCTCCATCGTATTGTCCCAGTCGCTCGCATTCACACAGACAGGAAGCACCGTCACCCCGTGCTCGCGGGCATCCCGCACGATCTGCGCGGGGGCGTAGAAACCCATGGGCTGCGAGTTCAGCAGCGCGCAGGCAAAGATGCCGGGGTGATGTCGCTTCATCCAGGCCGAGACGTAGACAAGGAGCGCGAAGGACGCGGCGTGGCTTTCCGGGAAGCCATAGCTCCCAAACCCCTCGATCTGGCTGAAGCACCGCTGGGAGAATTCTTCGTCATAGCCGTTCTCGCGCATGCCCCTGAGGAACCGCGTCTTCAGGGCCGAGACATTGCCGTGTTTCTTGAACGTGGCGAGCGCGCGGCGCAGGCGGTCGGCCTCCTCGGGTGAAAACCCCGCGCCCACGATGGCGATCTGCATCGCTTGTTCCTGAAAAAGCGGCACGCCCAGCGTTTTGCCCAGCACGCGGCCCAGCTCGTCGGAGGGGAAGGTTATCTCCTCCTCACCGTTCCTGCGTCGGATGAACGGGTGGACCATGTCGCCCTGAATCGGCCCCGGGCGGATGATGGCGACCTGAATGACGAGGTCGTAGAACTTCTGCGGGCGCATGCGGGGCAGGAAGTTCATCTGCGCACGGCTTTCCACCTGAAAGACGCCGAGCGAGTCCGATTTGCAGAGCATGTCATAGGTGGGCTTGTCGTCCTCGGGTACGGTTGCCAGCGTCAGCCGTTCCCCGTGGTGGTTTTCAATCAGGTCAAAGGCCTTGCGGATGCAGCTCAGCATTCCGAGCGCGAGGATGTCGACCTTGAGGATGCCGAGCGAGTCGATGTCGTCCTTGTCCCAGCAGATGACGGTTCGGTCCTCCATCGTGGCATTCTCAATGGGGACGAGTTCGTCGAGACGCCCTTCGGTGACGATAAAGCCGCCCACGTGTTGTGACAGATGCCGGGGAAAGCCGATGATTTCGTAGATCAGCTCCAGCGTCTGGATCAGGTGCTGGTCGGTGGGGTCGAGGCCGATCTCGCGCATCCGCTCAGCCTCGAGACCGGTGGCTGAGAAGAACCCCCAGAGCTGGGAGGACATGGCCGTGATCGTGTCTTCGCTGAGCCCCATGGCCGTGCCCACCTCACGCACAGCGCGCTTGCCGCGGTAGTGGATAACGGTCGCGCAGAGGCCCGCGCGGTGGCGGCCATAGCGCTCGTATATATGCTGGATGACCTCCTCCCGGCGCTCGTGTTCGAAATCGACGTCGATGTCGGGGGGCTCGTTACGCGCCTCGGAGACGAAGCGTTCGAAGACCATGGTGCCGAGTTCGGGAGAAACGGACGTGACGCCGAGACAGTAGCAGACAACGGAGTTAGCAGCGCTGCCGCGTCCTTGACAGAGGATCCCCTGGGATCTCGCGAAAGAGACGATGTCGTGAACGGTGAGGAAGTAGGGATCGTATTTCAGCTTCGCGATGAGCGCGAGCTCGTGCTCCAGAAGGTCGATGACCCGCTGCGTGGCGCCTTGCGGGTAACGCCATTTGAGCCCTTCATAGGCCATCCGGCGCAGCCGCTCGGGCGGCTCCTCCCCGCCGAGGATCTCCTTGGGATATTCATAGCGGAGTTCCTCCAGCGAGAACGTATGCTGAGCAGCAAGGCGTGCGGCGTTCTCAATGGCCTGTGGGTAGTCTGCAAAGATGCGGCGCATTTCCGGCTCTGAACGCAGGCGCTGTTCTGCATTGGCCTGCGCGTCGCGGCCCAGGTGATCGACTCTTGTGCCGAGCCGGATGGCGGAGAGGACATCCGTGAGCTTGCGTCGCCTCCCGTGATGCATGACCGGCAGCGCGGAGGCCACGACTAGCAGCCCCAGCGAAGCAGCGACGCGTGCGTGGGCCCGAAATCGTGCCGGATCCCGCCCGTCGTAGCGTGGAGCGAGAATGATGTGGCATTGCCCGGGAAGGCGGCGGGTCAGGCGCCGCACGTCTTGATGCCACCTGCTCCCGCCGCGCTGTTGGGGAGTACCCTGCGGCACGTGGAGCAGGAGCGTCAGGCCCTGCGCGAAATCCTCAAGATCGGAGAGGCCGAGGGTGCAGCTGCCCTTCTCCGCCCGGAGCCGGCCGGTGGAGATCAGGCGCGTGAGATTGCCCCAGCCTTGCCTGTGGCAGGGCAGCGCAGTGAGTGTGAGGCCGTCGTCCAGAACGATCTTAGCCGCGGGGATCAGGCGCGGGGCATTGAGAACATCGGCGCTGGGCGGCTTCGGGATATGCGGCGGGCAGGGTGGGCCGATGGGCCCATCCTGTGCCTCGGCCTCACGTCTCAGCCGCACATTGCGCGCGATCTCCTTCGCCTCGGTATGGGCGCGTACGATGCCCGCGACGCTGTTCTCGTCTGCGATAGCAAGAGCTGGCTGCCCCAGAAGCGCTGCACGGCGCATGTACTCCTCGGGGTGCGAGCCCCCCGTCAGGAAGGTGAAGTTCGATGTGGCCGAGAGTTCGGCGAAGGGCAGTCTTTCGGCTAGTTCGGTCATGAAGTGGCAGCTCCGTGAACGACTCGGAAGGATATTTGTTCATATTTTGTTCTATATTTCCAGCCCCGTACATCTGGCGAGGTCCGATGAGTATTTTTGAACGAAAGAAAGGCAGGTCTTAACCCCTGATTAACCCCGCTCTGACAGCCTGATCCCGCGGTACAGGCGGGAGCGCCGATGGCCGTAACGTGAGAAAGGCGACGTCTGGCAAAGCGCCTGGGCGTCACCGGGGGAGGTGTGTCATAGCCCTCCCCTTTCTTTCGTTCACAAAAACTCCGGAGAGCGCGAGAGGCAGCGCCTCTCGCATACGCCGCGAGGCGGATACGCGCTCACATGCGTTGAAGCCGTGGCGAAAACTCCGCAAGGACGGCTTCATAGACCGCGCGCTTGAATGGAACAATTGCCCCAGGCAAGTCTTGCGCATCAATCCACTTCCAAGCAGAGAATTCCGGGTCGGCAGTGTCGATGTTCACGTCTTCATCACGCCCCAAAAAGCGCATCAGGAAGTATTTCTGCTCCTGTCCCCGCCAGCGCCCTTTCCAGAGCTTCGTCACAAGCTCCACCGGAAGCTCATAGCGTACCCATTGGGCTGTCTCATCGAGGACCTCCACCAGATCTGACGAGATGCCAGTCTCTTCCTCTAGCTCGCGCAAGGCTGCTTCACGCGGCTCTTCACCATCGTCAATTCCACCTTGTGGCATCTGCCACGCGGGCCCCGGATTATCCCGCCGTTGCCCCACAAACACACGCCCTTCAGCGTTCACCAGCATCACGCCCACATTGCGGCGGTAGGGCAGTCTCTCAATTTCGTCAGGTGTCACACTTGGCTTCCCTAAGCGCGTTTAGCCCCCGCGCGCAGCGCGCCACCGATGGCCCAAGCGCGTCGCGCGCAGGGGGGAGGCGGGCGGGCCCCCTGTCGAAAGAGGAGTGCAAAGCCCGCCTGCCGCTCTATTGCTGCAACGCGTTCAGGCCTTTGAGGATGTCGATCGCGTAGGCCAGTTGGTAGTCTTCTTCGCGTAGCTCCGCCGTCGCTTCTGCAATGGCGCGCTCTTCCTCGATCTGGCGGCGCTGGTCCTCCGTGAGGCTGTCGTTGTCGAGCGATCCGCGGAGGTCCGCCTCGGAGCGGGTCCCGCGTGCGGCCTCCTCCTCGTCCGTCGCCGCTGCACGGCGGGGCTGTTCCACTATGATGTCGGGAGAGATGCCCAGAGCCTGGATCGAGCGGCCGGACGGCGTGTAGTAGCGTGCTGTCGTCAGGCGCATGGCCCCGGACCCGCGCAGTGGCATGATCGACTGCACCGACCCTTTACCGAAGCTCTTTGTTCCAACAACGATGGCGCGCTGATGATCCTGGAGCGCTCCTGCGACAATCTCAGATGCCGACGCAGAACCACCGTTGATCAGAACGACAATCGGCAGACCCTCGGCCAGATCATCGGGTGTCGCGTTGAAGCGCTCCGCATCCTGTGGTTCGCGGCCACGGGTGCTCACGATCTCCCCAGCCGTCAGGAACGCGTCTGAAACGCGCACGGCAGCCGTCAGCAGGCCGCCCGGGTTATTGCGCAGGTCGATCACGACGCCGGAGACGTTTTCCTTCCCGCCTGCATCCTCGAACTGATCGATGAGACCTTCCCGCAGGTTGGGGTATGTCTGGTCGTTAAATGTCGAGACGCGGAGGACGACCGCCTCCCCTTCCCGGCGCGTGCGCACAGCCGTCAGGCGGATGGTGTCGCGGATAATCGTGATGTCGAAGGGCTCGTCCTCGCCCTCGCGAACAACCGTGATGATGATCTCGGAGCCCACGGGCCCGCGCATCAATTCCACCGCTTCATCGAGGGTCAGGCCAAGCAGGCCCTCGCCATCCACGTGGGTGATAAAGTCGCCAGCCTCGACGCCGGCCTGATCCGCAGGCGTCCCATCCATGGGGGCCACGACTTTAACGAAGCCTTCTTCTTGCGTCACTTCGATGCCCAGGCCGCCGAATTCGCCGCGCGTCTGGATCCGCATGGCCGCAGCATCGTCGGGCGAGAGGTAGGAGGAATGCGGGTCAAGCGAGGTGAGCATGCCGTCGATGGCGGCCTCGATCAGCTCTTCGGCTTCGACCTCTTCCACATACTGCGCACGAATGCGCTGAAAGATGTCGCCAAAGAGGTCGAGCTGTTCGTAGACGCTCGATTGCTCCTCGGCCTGCTGGGCAAGAAGGGGCCCGGCGACCTGAGTGGTCGTCAGACCGCCCGCGAGCACTCCGATCCCGGCAGCAAGGATGAATTTCCGCATCGTCAGTTCCTCTCCATCGCAAACCATTCCTCCGGGTTCGCGGTTTCTTCGTTATGTCGGACTTCGATATAGAGCGTCTCGGACCGGTTTGTCGAAGACGTTCCGGCCTCTGTGCTCTCCGTTTCCCCCATGAGGCCGACAGGTGCGCCTGTGTTGATCACCGCGCCGATCGGAACGTAGACCTCCGCAAGGCCAGCCAAAACCACCAAAACGTCGCGGGCGGGCTCAAGGATAATCACATTTCCGTAGTCGAGGAGCGGGCCCTGAAAGCGCACGGTGCCTGCAGCTGGTGCGGTAACGAGCGCCTCGGGCCGCGTGGCGAGGATGAGCCCTGGACGGGCGATCCCGGCGGCGTCGGCCTCGTTATACCTGCGCAGAACCGTGCCGCGCGCGGGCAGTGCAAGGGCACCGCGAAGCCGCGCGGCGGTCGGAAGCTCTGCCTCCGCCTCTGCCACGGCGATGTCCGTGAGGCCGCTTGCGAATGCATCGAGCGTTTCGGACGCGGCGATCAGCACGGCTGTTTTCACGGGGTCCTCGGTAAACCGCTGCGGCAGCGGTTCCCGGTCGGCTATGGCAGTTGCGAGCGCGGTCCGCGCCTCCTGCACGCCCGTCAGGCCCGAGCGCAGCCGTTCGGCGGCGTCTTCCTGCAGCTGGCGAAGCTTTGCCACCGTCTCAAGGTCGGAGCGCAGTGCGATGACCTCTGCCTGGAGGGCCGGTGTGACATCCGCGAGCATAATGCCCGAACGCGCAGCGCCTTCGGGACCTTCAGGATGCAGCAAAAGCTGCGGCGTGGGCCGGTGTCCGATCACTTGCAGAACGCCGATGAGGCGCGCGACCTCGGCTTCTTTCGCCGCAAGGCCAAATGCAAGGCGTTCTTCCGCCTGGATAGCCTTTCGCAGGCTGCCGCGGATAGCTGTCAGGCCATCCTCAAATCCATGCACCACGTCGGTGAGGGCGCTTACGCGGTCGCGGGCGCTCTCCGCCTCTGACAGAGCGGTCCACGCGGTCTCAATGTCCGCCATGGCGGCGCGGGCCTCTGCGGCGGGATCGGCGGCTGCGGGCGCGGCCAGAAGGGTCAGGATAATCAGTAGCCGTTTCATGGATCCGTAAGGTGCGTATCAGGCGCTTTTGTGCAAGAGGCTGGAGCCCGCCATTTCTGGGGGTTTGCCTAGGCCCATGAGCTCCAGAAGCGTCGGAGCCAGGTCAGCGAGACGTCCGTCGCGGATGCGGGCATGTGCCGGGCCGCCAAAGAGGATCACCGGCACGGGGTTCAGGGTATGTGCTGTGTGGGGTCCGCCGGTTTCGGGATCGACCATGACCTCGCAATTGCCGTGATCTGCCGTGACGATCATTGCGCCCCCCACGGCCTCCAGCGCCTCCACCACCTGGCCTAGCCCGCGATCGACCGCTTCGCAGGCGCGGATCGCGGCATCAAGGTCCCCCGTATGGCCCACCATGTCCGGGTTGGCGTAGTTGGTGACGATGAGGTCATAGCCTTTATGAACCGCTTCCACGAACTTCGACGTCACCTCCGCCGCCGACATCTCCGGCTGCAGGTCGTAGGTTGCGACTTTGGGCGAGGGCGGCATGAAACGGTCCTCTCCGGCGTAAGGCGCCTCCGCGCCCCCGTTCAGGAAAAAGGTCACATGGGGGTACTTCTCTGTCTCGGCCAGCCGGAACTGCGTCTTGCCCTGCTTGGACACCCACTCGCCCAGGGTGTTTGCGATCTCCCGCTTTGGGAAAGCGGTGTCGAGGTAGGCACTGTGGGCGTCTGAGTACTCGACCATCCCGAGCTGGGCCGCGAAATGCGGCCGCTCCCCCAAATCAAAGGCGTCAAAGGTGGGTGCACAGAGGGCGGCGAGAATCTCTCGCGCCCGGTCTGCACGGAAGTTGAGGCAGAAGAGGCCGTCGCCGTCCTCCATGCCACCGTAATCGGCGATGCGGGTGGGCAGGATGAACTCGTCCCCGGTATCGGCGGCGTAGCTTTGGCCGACCGCCTCCGCGGCGCTGTTTGCGATTTCACCCGTGCCGCGCGTCATGCAGGCATACGCCTTCGCCACCCGGTCCCAGCGGTTGTCGCGATCCATGGCGTAATAACGCCCGATGACGGTCACGACCTTTGCCTTGTCCGGCAGCTTGCGTTCCAGCAGCGGGAGGAACCCATCGGCCGTTCTGGGCCCGACGTCGCGCCCGTCGGTAATGGCGTGGATCGCCACGGGCAAGCCCATGGACGTCAGGATTTGAGCCGCGGCGACGATGTGTTCGAGGTGCCCGTGAACCCCACCGTCGGAGGCCACGCCTATCAGATGCGCGGTCCCCCCGGTTTCTTGCAAAGCCTCCCCAAAGGCGAGGATCGCGCTGTTCTCGAAGAAGGAGCCTTCTTCGATGGCCAAGTCGATCTGGCCGAGATCCATGGCCACCACGCGGCCCGCGCCGATGTTGGTATGGCCCACTTCCGAATTGCCCATCTGGCCGGATGGCAGACCGGCGTCCGGACCGTGGGTGATTAGCTGCGCGCTCGGGCAGGTGGCGCGTAGGCGATCAAAGTTCGGCGTCTGCGCAAGCGCCGGTGCGTTTGCGTCCGTCCGCGGATCGTCGCCCCAGCCATCAAGGATGCACAGGACAACGGGTTTCGGCGTGGGCATTGGCGCTCTCCTGGCAAGCTGGCCCCGTTTTTACCAAAGCCCGCGCGCAGGTAAACCGGGCCTAGCCGTACTTGTCGTGGAGGCGGGCAAGCTCTGCCGCGCGGCGGGCGTCGAGGAAGGGGATTTCGGGCGTGAAATCCATCTCATATCTGCTGTAGGGGCCGGTGCCGATGCCTTCTTCTCTCGCATAGGATTTCTTCAACCGTCTGTCCTCGCGCTCGAGACTGCGCCAGACGCGCCCCTTGGCGGTAATCGGAAGCAGGTACTCCCAAGGGTCCGCCAGTATGTTGCTGCCATCATTGGTGAGAATTAGCTTCTTCCGCGGGGCTGGCAGTTTTTTGTACGGCCCTGCAGCGGTGAACACGTAAGTGATCCACCGAGGCGCTTCTAACCCTCCGAAAGGGTCCTCCGCCAAGTGCTCCAATTCGCGTTCCGTCCCGCAAATGCCGACAGTCACG
>JBCCPQ010000062.1:0-11301 GCA_039024825.1 Pseudomonadota bacterium | reverse complement strand
CCTGCACGAAAGTGTATGTGCAGCAGAGACAGACAATGATCGCGTTAAAGAGTTTAAGTTCCTCGGCGTACCAGCTGATATCCTTGGAAAATTGCACGCCAAACCCAAAGGTGATTTGCGCTTCAAGAAAGATCCGCTGGATCACCACGATGACAACCTGCTGAAGGACCATCAAAAGGCCTGCCCAAGCAGCAAAACGCCCCACCGTGTTCGCGATCGCTTCAGCCCCGCGCACAAAACCCCACAGGAAGCTGTTCTTCCAAAGCCCGACGCCGGTCACGACAAGGAAGATTGCCAGCATGGCAAAGAAAAACTCCGTAGAGCCGCCATAGTAAATGAACCGCATGACCGCCTTGGGGTCAGACCAATTTAGCCAGGTCAGAGGGTGAGTGATCGCATAGGCCAGGTTGTAGAAGCCGAGTGCCAAGTTCGTGAAGAACCAGCTCAGTGCGTCCATCTAATGCCTCCCCATGCCCGCCAAAGGACAAAACTCTTTAAAAGAGTTTTAACAAATTCCTTCGAAAGGAATTTGGCCCGCTGCGGGTCGTCCCGTCAAACGTTTGCGAAAAGCACGCTCTGGGAGCCTTTCGAAAGCGCTTGCACGTCGAGGTGAGGTCCCGGACGACAAGCGCCCGGGACCAAGGATGTCGTTACTGGCTGGCCAATACGCGGTTGCGCTGTGCCACGAACTCACCGTCAGACTTGAGGATCCAGTCGGAGCTCTTGGCGAGCGACGCGTCAAACGAGTTGCGGATCTTCGCATAGAGCTCGTCGCCCATGTTTTCGTCCAGCACTTCCTTGGAGGCCGCACCGAAGGCATCCCAGACGTCGTCGGAGAACTGCAGCGTTTGCACGCCTTGCGCCTGAAGACGCGCTAGCGCGCCGCCATTGTTGGCGAGCGTGTTCGATAGCTGCCAGTGCGTCGTGGCCTTTGTGGCGTTGTCGATGATCGCCTGGTGCTTCGGCTCGAGGCTTTCCCACACGTCGAGGTTCATGCCGCAGGCAAGACCGGAGCCTGGCTCGTGGAAACCAGCGGTGTAGTAGACCTTGGCGACTTCCTGGAAACCCGCGCGTTCGTCCGCGAAGGGGCCGACCCACTCGAGGCCGTCGAGTGCGCCCGAGGACAGGGCCTGGTAGAGTTCGCCGCCCGGGATGTTCTGGACGGACACGCCCAACTTGCCGAGGACCTGGCCGCCAAGGCCCGGCATACGGAAACGAAGACCGGCGAGGTCATCGGCGGAGTTGATTTCGTTGCGGAACCAACCGCCAGACTGGGAACCGGAGTTACCGCAGAGGAACGACTTGAGGCCGAAGATGGAGCCGAGCTCGTCATGAAGCTCCTGGCCGCCATCGTTGTAGTACCAGTTGGTGAGTTCCTGCGCGGTGGCGCCGAATGGCACGGCCGTGAAGAACGCGTACCCGGGGTGCTGACCGAGGAAGTAGTAGTCGGCGGAGTGGTAGAGGTCTGCCTGGCCCGAGGACACAGCGTCAAACACCTCGAATGCGCCAACGAGCTCTCCAGGTGCTTTCTTCTCGATGAGCAGCTCGCCGCCGGACATCGCGTCCACGGCTTCATTGAAATAGGTGGCTGCGTCATCCAGCACGGCAAAGCCGCGCGGCCAGGACGTAACCATCGTTAGCGTGCGCGCGTGGCCCGCGGCGATCGCAGGCGCAGCCAGTGCGGCTGTGGCGCCGCCGAGGGCAGATGTTTTTAGAAATGAACGACGATCCATAGATTTCCTCCCGTAGAAGCGCAAAGCGAGTCACTCCGCGCAAGATCGTTTCAGGTGGCGCGACCCTAGCGATGCGCGTCTCTGCCACAATACCCAGCACTACGTAGATCGCTGCTGAATTAGACATGAATGCCATCAATCAGATCGAAATCGCAGCATCGTCATAGCGTTGCTTGGTCCGACGCATTCATGCACAACTGTCCCATGGGAGCGTTTAACGCCGCATTTCAGCTGTCTTACGCGCAGAAACTCGTGTTTCTGGCGGCAGCGCCTCTCGTGCTGGCGGTGGCGTTGATGGGGCTGCTTGTTACTGATCAGTCGCGACAGCTCGCGGAGCGTGAGATCCAAGCCCTTGAAGAAGAGCTTCTGGAGGCGAAAAAGGCGGAGCTGCGCAACTATGTGACCTTGGCGCGGAACTCCTTCTTCTGGACCTATGGCAACCGTGCGCCTGACGATGCGGAGGCAAAGACCCGTGTGACCCAGATCCTGAGCGCCATGATCTATGGCGATGAAGGCTTCTACTTTGTTTACGATTACGACGGCACGATGATCGTTTCCCCTAGGCAGACCGCCTTTATTGGTCAGGATCTGAGCGGCCAGAGAGACAGCGCTGGGACGCCAATTACAGACAAGCTCATAGACGTGGGGCGGACTGGAGCGGGATATCATACATTTCTGTGGCCGAAGCCGTCGACCGGGGAAGAGGCAGAGATGATCGCCTATGTGACAGCCCTGCCCTCCTGGCAGTGGGTCATGGGCACAGGGATCTTCATCGACGACGTCCTTGAGACCGTAGCCGTGTCCCGGGCGGATATGGAGGAGCGGATCGATCGCACCTTTTTGCAGATCGGTGGTATAACCGCGCTAGCCCTTTTGTTGGTCTTTCTGAGTGGGCTTTACATCACGATCCGAGAGCGCAGGCGCGCGGACGTGAAGCTCAAGGACCTCACGCAGCGCATTTTCGACACGCAAGAAGAGGAACGCGGGCGGGTGGCGCGCGAGCTGCATGACGGGATCAGCCAAATCCTCGTTTCGGTGCGCTACACGCTTGAGGCTGCGCAAATGCGGCTCAAGCGCGGAGATGCGAGGGCGTCGCAAAACATTGATCGCGGCATTGAGGCCTTGGGCGGCGCTATTCAGGAGGTACGCCGGATCTCGCGAGACCTGCGACCCGGCGTGCTTGATGACCTGGGCCTCGGCCCCGCGCTGAAGGCTCTGATGGAGGATTTCGGCCAGCGGAATGGAATTGAGGTCGAGTTCTCTACAGTGGTGTTCCGGAACAGGCTCGACGAAGAATCCAAGATCGCGCTTTACCGCGTCGCGCAAGAGGCACTGACAAATGTGGAACGTCATGCTGCAGCAAGCCGCGTCACCCTTGAGCTCCGCGGCAACCGCCGAGGTGCGATCATGCGGATTTCCGACAATGGCAAAGGGCTTGAGGCGCGGCAGTCAGGCAACCCACGGGCCGGGCTTGGACTGCGAAACATGCAAGAGCGGGTTGAAAAGCTCGACGGGACACTTCGTGTGCTTAGCTCACGTCGCGGAACAGTGATCGAGGCTGACGTTCCTCTCACTCACATGCTACGGCCCACATCGAACTCAGGCGGAACATCCACAGACAAGCGGGGCGCTGCGTGACAGTAAGAGTGTTGATTGTAGACGACCACCCCATGGTCGCTGAAGGGGTGGAAGCGATACTTGAAGGTTATGACGATCTGGAGATCGTGGGCGTTCTCGGAACTGGACAAGCTGCCGTCGATCAAGCCGCAGATCTGGCGCCCGATGTCATTCTGATGGATCTCAACATGCCGGAACTCAGCGGGCTCGCGGCGACGGAGCTAATCCTCGAAGAAAGCCCACAGATCCGCATCCTTATTCTTAGCATGCATGACAGCCCAGAATACATCTCAACCGCGCTCAACCACGGGGCGCGCGGCTATGTCTTGAAAGACGTGCCAACGGAAGAGATCAAGACCGCCATCGACACGGTTATGGCAGGTGGACAATACCTTTGCACCGGGGCCGAAGGTGCCATGGCGCCCGATACCGCAGACGGGCGCGAACCGCTCACGAGCCGCGAACAAACGATCCTACTCGAACTGGCGCAAGGAAAGTCAAATAAGGGTGTGGCGGGGACACTGGGCATCTCTGTTCGGACTGTCGAAACCCATCGAAAGAACATCAAGCGCAAGCTCGGGATCAGCTCCACCGCCGGGCTCACGCGATACGCGATGGAGCACGGCGTTTTGCAAGGAACGGGCCGATAGTGGCCTAATTCTCGCCCTAGTTGCATGGAACTGTCTCAACCAACGGGGTCAATTGACCCCAGTGGACCAAGGGGCAAATCACATGTCAGCACATCAACGTTTGGCAAATGCACGTTTCATGGCGCTTTTCGGCGGGCTTCTCCTGCTGTGCGCGGGAGCGCTTTATCTCAATGGCACGTCTACAAAGGCCGGGGGTCAGTCAGGGTTCCTTGCCGGGATCCTTGGATCAGAGCCGGCCCCGGAGTTGCCGTTCACGATCCAGAACGCTGTCGCAAATGAGGACATCAAACCGGACACCCCGATCATGTTTCGCCTCCCGCCGGAGAAGAAACGTGGCCTGAGCGGCTTGATGGAGAAAAAGCTCGACGCCGCACGTTACGCCAATCTCCCGCTTCCAGCTGGGTGGGCTGCTGTCACTGACGAGGATGTAAAGAAAGTTATCCCACTCCAGCTCGTTTATCATTCGATTGAGATGGGCGAGTTCGGAACGCCCGCAGCGCAGGACTTTCTCCTTCAAATGATCGAGAAGTTCACCGCAGAGCACACGACCCATCGTCTCGTGACGATGTTTGAACCGAAAGCGATGTTGATGTCGCCGGAAGGCACGGTGTTCAACATCCGGATCCGCGATTTCCCGGGAGTGCTATCCACGAAGGACGGCCCGCTAAGCCGCGAGGATCAGGAAAGCATCGAAGCTCGCTTCATGCGTCAGCTCAACAATCCGCAATATCCACGTGGTGAAGCAGTGGATTTCGAAGGCTACCGCCTGGGCTTCTATAACCAGCGAAACAACGTTGACCCCGCGGCGATGCTCTCAAGTGACAGCATTCAGCTTTGGCACATTTACGTTCAGCCGTCCTACAACTGGGGTGTCGTGATCAAAGGCATGGGCACGCTTGATGACCTTCGGGCGATCCTCGCCACGATGCCCAAGCGTCGCTAAAGGCTCTGTGCCCGGGCGACCGTTCTAAGGCGGGTGCCCAAGGACGTTGAATACTGTCCCTTGGCCACCCGTGAAATTTCCGCACAGGTCTGACCGTTAAGCGGGCCGGTTTCGAAGAAAAGGCATAAGGTGGTGCCCTGTCCGGCCCACGTGCCGTGCCATTCACCTAGAGCGGACCGAATCTCAGCCCGGCCATCCTCATGCACTATTACAGTGGTTGGGAATGGCGCGGTTTCCACCTGAAGGCCAAGGCCTGAGATCTCTGTTGTGAACTCTTCCACCGAGAGCGGCTTTGGGTCAGCCTTTGCAAGTCCAGCGCCCAGTATCAGCAAGGCAGCAAGCAGCGGGACGCGGCAGGCCGTGCTCGCAGCGGGGCCAACGTTTAGCTTTGTCATTCCACGGATCATGCCAGCCTCCATTCGATAGCTGATGTTAGTAACTCTAACACATCGATGTTAGAACGTCTAACTCACAGGGCAAACACAGTGCTGTGCGTCAGCGCAGAGCTAAAAGACCAGCACACTCGCATCAGGGGTCTTAAGCTTGCCTGCGACGTAGAACGCGCCCGCGTCGTCACGTTCGAGTTGGACGCACACATTGGCAGCACGGCTTGGAAACACGCAGTAGCGCTTGGCCGTTTCAGGCCAAAAGCCGCTCCATTCTCCACCGGCGGATGTGACCTGTACACGGCCGTCCGAGTATACCGTCGCGAAGGCGGTGCCGTACCGGCTTTCCAGGACGAGGCTCTTTCCTATCGCGGCCTTCCCCGCTTCTGCAGCGCTCAAGCAAACGGGCAGCACTGCTGGGGACAGCAAGAAGACCAACATGGCTGTTCGCGTCATCATCACAGTAACGCCGCCTCGAATGTCCAAAACATCTGACACTAGAGATAGCGCAAAAAATGACATCTCAAGTTGTCCCAAGACATAGTTGTGCGTTCTTTCTTGTCGTCGCACATTTATCATGCGTGAAAGAAAGTTGCTCACCGCGCAGCTTTAACGAAATTTCCTCCAGATCGCTGTTGACGGCTCTGCCCCCCCATGACAAACCTGCGCCACCAACGGGAGAGAACGATGGATATCCTCGTCGTACTTGTAGGAAAATGGCGCATGGGCCGGTAACGGTAGACCATAACGATCCCATGCGCCCCCGACTTACCCCCGGGGGCTTTTTTGTGGCTGATTGCCAGAGCGGAGAGAGACAATGGCACAGATGACCGGAGCGAAGATGGTGGTTCAGGCCTTGAAGGATCAGGGCGTGGACGTCGTATTTGGATATCCTGGCGGTGCTGTCCTTCCGATCTATGACGAAGTCTTTCAGCAAAATGACATCCAGCATATTCTTGTCCGCCATGAGCAAGGCGCTGTGCATGCCGCGGAAGGGTATGCACGTTCTACCGGGAAGCCGGGTGTGGTGCTGGTTACGTCCGGACCGGGCGCGACGAACGCGGTAACGGGCCTCACGGACGCATTGATGGATTCCATCCCGATCGTGGTCCTCACGGGTCAGGTGCCCACTTTCATGATCGGCTCAGACGCCTTTCAAGAAGCCGATACTGTAGGTATCACGCGGCCCTGCACCAAGCACAACTGGCTGGTGAAGGAAACCGATACGCTACCCAAGGTTCTCCATGAGGCGTTCCATGTGGCGACGTCGGGGCGACCGGGGCCGGTGCTCATCGATATCCCCAAGGACGTTCAGTTCGCGAGCGGCACCTACACCCCGCCACAGAAAGTTCAGTCGCACTACTCGCCGCAGGTAAAAGGCGACATAGAGGGAATAACAGACCTTGTTGCAGCCATCGAAAAGGCGGAGCGTCCGATATTCTACACGGGTGGCGGCGTCATCAATTCTGGCCCAGCCGCCTCGCAGCTTCTGCGCGAATTGGTAGAGGCAACGGGGTTCCCGATCACGTCGACGCTCATGGGGCTGGGATCGTATCCGGCCTCTGGCGACAATTGGCTGGGAATGCTGGGGATGCACGGTCTCTACGAGGCCAACCTGGCCATGCATGACTGCGACCTGATGATCAACATCGGAGCGCGCTTTGACGATCGCATCACGGGCCGCATCGACGCGTTTAGCCCGAAGTCGAAAAAGGCGCATATCGACATCGACCCCTCCTCCATCAACAAGGTGATCAAGGTCGATATCCCGATCCTGGGCGATGTGGGCCACGTTCTGGAAGACGTCCTAAAGGTCTGGAAGTCCCGCGGGCGCAAAACGAATGCCGAGGGCCTCAAGTCTTGGTGGGCGAAGATCGAGACGTGGCGCGAGGTACGCTGCCTCGATTACACAGCCTCGAAAAAGACGATCAAGCCCCAACATGCACTGGAGCGTCTCGAAGCGCTCACCAAGGATCGCAAGGACCGTTTTGTCTGTACCGAGGTGGGTCAGCACCAGATGTGGGCGGCGCAGTACATCGGGTTTGAGAACCCGAACCAGTGGATGACCTCCGGCGGTCTTGGCACAATGGGCTATGGCTTCCCGGCCTCAATCGGTGTGCAGATTGCGCATCCCGAGGCACTCGTCATCAACGTGGCAGGTGAAGCAAGCTGGCTGATGAACATGCAGGAGATGGGCACTGCCGTGCAGTACCGCCTGCCAGTAAAGCAGTTCATCCTGAATAACGAACGCTTGGGCATGGTCCGCCAGTGGCAGGATTTGCTGCATGGCGGAAGGTTTAGCCATTCATGGTCAGAGGCACTCCCTGACTTCGTGAAGCTGGCCGACGCCTTTGGCGCGAAGGGCATCCTATGCTCCGACCCCGCCGACCTCGATGACGCGATCATGGAGATGGTCAATCATGACGGTCCGGTCATCTTCGACTGTCTCGTGGAAAAGCACGAAAACTGCTTCCCGATGATCCCGTCGGGCAAGGCACACAATGAGATGCTCCTCGGCGAGGCCTCCACCGAAGGCGCCATCGATGCAAAAGGAAGTGTGCTTGTGTGAGGCGCCTAACTCTCCCTTAGGGAAGGCTCAGAACAAGCACAGTGCTGCACCTCATGAAGCCAAGTTCAGCAAGACGGTTAAACACGATGCGGTCCAATTCAAAGACGAAGCTGTCTTGGTCTGTTGTTGAATGAGCAAGTTCGCAATCTTCCAAGGCTTGATCCCGTGCCAAGCGCTGCGACTGACGGGCTTCGGTCAGGCCGTAGCCGCCCAAGGGCGAGAATGCGACCCCAAAGAAAAAGCGGTCTTCGGGTTGCGCAGGACGAAGTGCGTCGAGAAACGACTGTTCATTCTCGGCCACTTCCCAGACCAGAAACTGGGGTCCATCGCCGAAGGAGGAAGCAGGGCCACCGCCTTTGGGACGGACGCCGTCGTAAACGATGCAATCGGGAACAGCAGCTTCGGACACTGTTCTGCATCCCTCCAAAGCGATGCGTCGTGCGTCGTCCATGCTGGCCATTCCGTAGAAACCGAAAAACCGATCATCATTCCGATCAATGGCAAACGCCGCAAAGTACTCGTAACGCTCATCAATGAAACTCTGCCAGCCGAGCTGTTGGCGTGCTCCAAGCTGATGGTTGGAAAAGCGAACCGTTTCTTGCTGCGTGTTCAATGTAACTTGTGCATGGGCCTGGGTTGCGAAGACCAGCACAAAGATGGCGGTGAAAATACTATTCAAACGCATGACCGATGTCCCCCAAATGCTCTATCTAATGCGGCGAGCTTAGCGGCTGTGCAGTAGTTATCTAAGAGAAAAGAGAACCGGAAACCGACGATGTCCCCACTCAAGATCAAGAAAGGCGCTACGTCCCATAGCGCCTACAATCTCAGGCCCACGTTTTCGGATGTGGAGGAGCGGCATACTCTGGCGGTCATCGTTGAGAATGAGCCCGGGGTATTGGCGCGGGTGATCGGGCTCTTTTCCGGGCGGGGATACAATATCGAAAGCCTTACGGTAGCGGAGGTGGATCACACCGGGCATCGTTCGCGGATTACGATTGTCACGGCGGGGACGCCGCAGATCATCACTCAGATTATCGCACAGCTTGGGCGCATCGTTTCAGTGCACGGTGTACATGATTTGACCGTGGAAGGCCCGGCCGTGGAACGTGAACTGGCCTTATTTAAGGTGTCAGGTCAGGGGGACAAACGGGTCGAGGCGCTGCGGCTCGCTGATATCTTCAGGGCCTCGGTCGTGGACTCGACCTTAGAGAGCTTTGTCTTTGAAGTGACTGGTGCACCAGAGAAAATTGACGCTTTCGCTGATCTGATGCGGCCGCTTGGCCTGGAAGAAATCGCGCGGACAGGGGTTGCTGCGCTGGCACGTGGATCAGCCTAGCTCCGAAGCGCGCTAATCTGGGACGGCGGGTTGAGGATGGGAGTGTACCCCGCCGCCCCAACCGCCCCTAGCCGTCAGTAATGGGCAGCAGCGCGGCTTCTTGTGCCTCGGCGAGCTCATCCGCATCCACAAGACCGTCTTCTGTCCGATCGATGAGGATAAAGAGCTCTTCCGTGAGTTCGGGCATTACAGTTTGCATCTCCTCGAAGCTGAGAAGGCCGTCAGCGTTTGCATCGCTGTCAGCATCTATGGTGAGCGCAATCGCAGCCGTGCCAAGCGCCGCGGCAGCGAGGAAGAAAAGCGTTCGGAACATGGGGTTCTCCTGTACTTGAACGGGCTGGATGCCCGGTAAGACAAGACTTGGCGGGAACGCCCAGCACGCGCATCGTGAATGGAGATCCATCTTCCAAACGGGCGGGGCACCGCGAGCTTTGGGGGCGCGTATCGCCGGATTTCCGCCGCTCCAAGCGCCTCAGGATCCTGCACGCTGAAGCCCGCTTATGGACAAGACGACAGCGCGCAGCCTTCCGCCTGTCCTTTCCTCAAGGCGACAAGAGCATGTCGCTGCGGGACCGCCGCCATCGCCTCCTCGTCGGTTATCCTCCGGGCACGCTGAGATGGAGACGCTAGCCATGGCCCGCGACCTTGATCCGAACGCCCTTGACGCCGTGAGGCGACCGATTGCGCAGGCCAATGGGCTTCCCAACGCGCATTACACTGACAAAGACGTCTTTGAGGCTGAAGCGCGGGCCACACTCCTTGCGACATGGGCGGGCCTGGCTGTGGGGGCCGATGTGCCACGCAAGGGCGATGCCAAACCCATCGAGTTCTTGGGTATTCCGCTCCTTCTGCTGCGCGACAGGGACGGTGAAGTGCGAGTTTTTCAGAACATCTGCCGCCATCGGGGCATGATCCTGGTGAGCGAGCCAAAGCGGATTAAGGGCGCGATCCGCTGCCCCTATCATTCGTGGTGTTATTCCACGAAGGGCGAGCTTCTGAGCACGCCCCACGTTGGCGGGCCGGGACACAACACCCATGATGATATCGAGCCATCGACCCTTGGTCTCATCGAAGTCCGTTCGCACCTCTGGCGGGACGTGGTCTTCGTGAATGTCTTAGGCGACGCGCCACCGTTCGAAAAGGTCCATGCAGACCTCATGGCACGTTGGGCAGAATTTGATCAGCCCCACTATCACGGCGGAGAGGAAAGCCAGTTTACACTCGACGTGGCGACGAACTGGAAGCTCGCGGTTGAGAATTACTGCGAAAGCTACCACCTGCCGTGGGTCCACCCCGGGCTGAACTCCTACTCGCGTCTTGAGGATCACTACAACATCGTGGAGCCGGGGCTCTACTCAGGGCAAGGCACACTAGTCTACAGGCAGTTCGAGGATGAAGGTGCGGCGGCGTTTCCCGATTTCCTTGGCCTTAGTGACAAATGGAGCACGGGAGCGGAGTACATCGCCGTCTATCCTAACGTTCTTCTGGGTGCACAGCGAGACCACGCCTTTGCCATCGTTCTGGAGCCGGTCGCCCATAATCGCACACGCGAACACATCCACCTTTACTATGCCTCCGAGGACACGAAGCACGCAAACCGCGAAAAGAACGCTGTCATGTGGAAAGAGGTGTTCGAGGAAGACATTTTCGTGGTCGAAGGCATGCAAAAGGGTCGCGCCGCGCCGGATTTTGACGGCGGGCGCTTTTCGCCTGCCATGGATGGCCCCACGCATTGCTTCCACGACTGGATTGCACGGCGGATGCAAGGAGCGTGAATCGGCTGCATGCCGCTCTCTTAGATGCGCACAAGTCAGGTGACGGATCAGCGATGGTGGCACTCTACACCCAGGCTGCCGATACTGCGGGTGACATGGATGAAGAGATGTTCTTTCTGACTCACGCCTACATTTTCGCCTTGGAGTGCGGGGATAGCAGTGCCGCGACGTTGCGAGCACGACTTCATGCGGCCGGGCGGATTTGATGGGCGGAAGTGAGGGGCCAGCCCCTCACGCTCCCCGAGGTATTTTCAGAAAGATGAAGACTAGGCGCGAAGACGTATGCCCT
>JBCCPQ010000061.1:0-11322 GCA_039024825.1 Pseudomonadota bacterium | reverse complement strand
CTCGGCCGCACGCCGGTCACGCATCAGACAGGCCCGGCCGGCAAGCAGGTCAATCGCATCTACATCGAAGACGGATCAGGCATCGAGAAGGAGCTGTATCTCGCGCTTCTCGTTGACCGCGTCACCTCCCGCGTCTCTTTCGTCTGCTCCACCGAGGGCGGCATGGACATCGAAGAGGTCGCGGCCTCCACGCCCGAAAAGATCCTCTCTTTCTCAGTCGACCCTGCCACGGGCTACCAACCTTTCCACGGTCGGCGCATCGCCTTCGCGCTTGGCCTCGAAGGCAAGCAGGTCAAGGAATGCGTGGGGCTCATGGGCCTTCTCTTCAAAGCCTTCATGGAAAAAGACATGGAGATGCTGGAGATCAACCCCCTCATCGTGACCGACACGGGATCGCTCAAGGTGCTCGACGCCAAGCTCGGCTTTGACGGCAACGCCGTCTACCGCCATGCCGATATCGCCGAACTGCGCGACACGACCGAAGAAGATCCAAAAGAGCTTGAAGCCTCCAAATACGACCTCAACTACATCGCGCTGGACGGTGAAATCGGCTGCATGGTGAACGGCGCGGGCCTCGCCATGGCGACGATGGACATCATCAAGCTCTACGGTGCGGAGCCCGCGAACTTCCTCGACGTGGGCGGTGGCGCCACCAAGGAAAAAGTCACCGAAGCATTCAAGATCATCACCTCTGACCCGAACGTCAAAGGCATCCTCGTGAATATCTTCGGCGGGATCATGCGATGCGACGTCATCGCTGAGGGC
Organism: Pseudomonadota bacterium; assembly: GCA_039024825.1. Classification (GTDB taxonomy): domain Bacteria; phylum Pseudomonadota; class Alphaproteobacteria; order Rhodobacterales; family Rhodobacteraceae; genus Shimia_B. The sequence continues at coordinate 10,557 of JBCCPQ010000061.1, read as the reverse complement.
GTCGTCGCCGCCGTCAGGGAGGTTGGCCTCAAGGTCCCCCTCGTCGTGCGCCTCGAAGGCACGAACGTCGAGGAAGGTAAGAAGATCATCAACGATAGCGACGTGGACGTGATCGCCGCCGACGATCTCAAAGACGGTGCCGAAAAGATCGTGAAGGCCGTGAAGGGGTAGCACCTCTCGGCAGGACGCCGCAGGTGTCAGGACGGCAAGCCCGGGAGGACGGGATGGAACACGGGAAGACAGGTGATCAACTCTCGCACAGCTGCGCGGGGCCACTCGATCAAGAGCCCTTCAAGGCTGACCTTTCCACTGTCCTGAAAAGCTTGGCCGAAATTGCCCGACCGAAGATCCCCACAAGAGGAGACGACCAATGACACGCATTCTAGCCTTTGCCGCCATCGGCGCCATCGCCGTCGCGGGCTGCACCCGTGTTCAGGAACAGGGTGACCTGCCGGTACGGGACGGGCCGCAGGTGGAAGATCCGTCCTCCGGTTTCCGCGTGATCTCTGCGGAGGAAGCCGCGACGACACCAAGCGGTAGCTCCGAAGACGTTACCCTCGGTGAGGACCTTCTAGGCTAACCCATGACATACCCAGCATTTCCCCACTTGAAAGCGCCGCCTGCCCTCAGCGTGGCGCTTGGGGTCGTGGCTGGTTCGGCAATGAAGCCCCGTTTCATCTTTCTTATGAAGGTGGAGGACGCGTGATGTCAGGCGTCACCTTCAAAGCAACGGCTTGCGCCCTCGCGATGGTCATAGCCGCTCTCCCCGGAGCAGGTGCAGCCGACAGCACTACGGTTGCCCTCAGCGCTTTTGCAGAGAACTGCTTTTCGCCCTTCATGACGGCGCGCTTGGCATCTGAACGCCTGCCAGCGCGCCACGATTTCTACGACCTCCGCCCCTTCAGCGCATCGAACGCAGTCTCCCCTGCGCAGGGCAGGGCCATCACACCGGGGACCGACCGGCGCTGCGAAGTCGCCTTTGACGGCCGCGCCGTGGATGCCGGGATTGACGCAATCGCAGGCGCATTGGCCAGCGAAGGAATAACCAGCAAGGTCGACGTCCCCGAGGACTTCGCCCTCCAACCCGGGACGCAGTTCGCTGCGGCGCGGCTGCTCAACCCCCAACGCATCGCCGTCGTACAGGTCGGCACACGACCGGGCCCTAACGGCGTGGAAACCTTTCTAAACGTGGAGAGGCTCACGCCCCTCCCCTGACCATTCTCAAGTCAAGGAACTACGATGTCCGTACTCATCGACAAACATACCAAGGTGATCTGCCAGGGGCTTACCGGCTCCCAAGGAACATTCCACTCTGAACAGGCAATCGCCTACGGCACGCAAATGGTGGGTGGCGTCACGCCCGGTAAAGGCGGCATCGAACATCTGGGGCTCCCCGTCTTTGACTCTGTGCACGAAGCGAAGCACGCAACCGAGGCCAACGCGACGGTCATCTACGTGCCGCCGCCCTTCGCCGCGGACTCGATCCTCGAAGCCATCGACGCGGAGATGGAGGTCATCGTGGCCATCACCGAAGGCATCCCCGTCCTCGACATGATGCGTGTGAAGCGGGCGCTGGTGGATAGCACATCCAAGCTTATCGGGCCGAACTGTCCGGGCGTCATCACGCCCGATGCCTGCAAGATCGGAATCATGCCCGGCCACATCCACCGCCGCGGCTCTGTGGGCGTGGTCAGCCGTTCCGGCACGCTCACCTATGAGGCGGTAAAGCAGACCACGGATGTGGGCCTCGGCCAATCCACCTGCGTGGGTATCGGCGGCGACCCCATCAAGGGGACAGAGCACATCGACGTCCTGGAGTGGTTCCTGGCGGACGACGAAACGACCAGCATCATCATGATCGGCGAAATCGGCGGCAGCGCCGAGGAAGAGGCCGCGCAGTTCCTGAAAGACGAGGCCAAAAAGGGCCGCTCCAAGCCTTGCGCGGGCTTCATTGCCGGTCGAACGGCCCCTCCGGGCCGCCGCATGGGCCACGCGGGCGCTATCGTCGCTGGCGGCAAGGGCGGTGCAGAAGACAAGATCGAAGCCATGAAATCCGCCGGCATCGTAGTGGCAGAGAGCCCTGCATCCCTTGGTGAAGCGGTTCTGGAGGCGATCGGGTAGCCGCCCGCGTCATAGGCCCGGATCAAGAGAAAGTAGGTCAGATGTCCGCAATCATCCGCACCGCAAGTCTCGTCGCAGCGTTCATGGCGCTGACGGGATGTCCTGCGCGGATGGCCGTGAATGCTGCGGGCAATGTGGCGGGTACGGCGATCAAGACCACGGGCGCGGTTGTGGGCGGCGCAGTCAAAGTGGTGACCTTTGCTGACCTGGAGGGCCCGCGATGAGCGTTATCGTGGGTCCAGCGGACATTGGAAATGCCGCCCGGTCTTTCGGACGGCCGCCGCTGATGGCGTCTCGCTCCGTGGACGTCTCGATCAGTTCTTCCGTCCCGGCCTTCTGGTCCCCGCTCAGAAGAAAGAGCATGCGACCGGGTCCCTCTCCTGGCGCAGACGGTTGCAGCCACGCATTCGAACTCGGCAAAGCGGACGCGGAGGCATGCGCATGAGAGCGCTCGACCGCATCACCGGGCCCTACGCCGCCTATGCCACCTTTTCCGGCCGTGCGACCCGTACCGAGTACTGGAGCTTTGCCGCTTTCGCTGCCCTCTCCTTCTTTGCGCTGCTCTTCATTGTGCCGATGCTCGGACTGATCTTTCTTCTGGCCACGTTCGTGCCCGGCACGGCTTTGGCCGTCCGGCGCCTTCATGACAGCGATCGAAGCGGCTATTGGATGCTCCTGCCCGGCCTTGCTTTTCCGGCATGGCTCTTCGTGTTCATCGCGTCAGCAGCTTCGGCACTGGCAGTGCGCGACGACCCGCTCGACGACGACATCTATTTCCTCATTGCCACTGTGGTGATGCTGGCGGCCTCGCTGCCCGTTTTGGCGTTCCTCGCCGCCCCGCCCAGTCCGGGCGACAACGCATTTGGGCCCGAACCAAACGGGGGCGAACAATGATCGCCGCCGTTCAAACATGCTTCAGAAAGTACATCACTTTCTCGGGCCGCGCCGCACGGGCGGAGTTTTGGTACTTCATCCTGTTTCTCTTCCTCGTCTCGCTTCTCTTGTCCGTGATCGACATCACCCTTTTTGGCCAAGTTAATCAGTTCACTGGCCAGTATGAATCAAACGGGATTATCCCGGGTCTCTTCATGCTTGCGTGCGTGTGTCCTTGGCTCGCCGTAACGTGGCGGCGGATGCACGACAGCGGGCTCGCGGGCTACTGGCCCTTTGTGGTCTGGGCAGGGTGCACTTTGGGCGTCTTTGTCCTGCTCTTCGCTGCAGGCGGCATAGCTGCCGCGACCACCGGAGACGCGGCAGGCGCGGCCTTGATTGTTGGAATTCTGGCGTTTCTGGCTGGTTTTGCGATGTACCCCATCAATATTTACCTCCTCTGCCGCAGCTCCACGCCCGGCATGAATGCCTACGGCGCCCATCCAAACGACGATCCCGGTACGTCCCTCGAGGAGATCTTCGAATGACTGTGCTGACCCTCCTTTCGCCATCCAAGACCTGTCCCGTCTCTCCAGCTCAAGGTGAGTAGAATGACCGAACATTCTCCCAACGATCAGTTCCACGCCTCCTCCTTCATGCAGGGGCATAACGCCGAATATCTGGAACAACTCTACGCGCGTTACGCCAACGACCCGTCCGCTGTGGATGCGGCATGGGCGGAGTTCTTCGCCGGTCTTGGTGACGCTGAGATAGAGGTTAAAGCCGAGGCGGAAGGCCCGTCCTGGGCCCGTTCCGACTGGCCCCCGGCCCCCGCAGATGACCTGACCAGCGCGCTCACTGGCGACTGGCCCGTGGAGGAGGCAAAGGCCGCAGGCGAAAAGATCGTCGCCAAGGCAAAAGAGGCCAAGGTCGAGGTCTCGGACGATCAGATCAAGCGCGCCGTGCTCGATTCCATGCGGGCGCTCATGCTCATCCGCGCCTACCGGATCCGCGGTCACCTTGCCGCTAATCTCGATCCGCTGGGAATGCGCGAGATGCCGGACCGGCCAGAGCTGAACCCGGCGTCCTATGGCTTCACCGATGCCGACATGGACCGCCCGATCTTCCTCGATAACGTGCTCGGGTTGCCGGTGGGCTCCATGCGCCAGATCCTTGAGATCGTGCGGCGCACGTATTGCGGGACCTTTGCGCTCCAGTACATGCACATCTCCGACCCGGAGCAGTCGCAGTGGCTCAAGGAACGCATTGAGGGCTTTGGCAAAGAGGTCACCTTCACCCGTGAAGGCCGCAAAGCGATCCTGAACAAGATGGTGGAGGCCGAGGGCTTCGAGAAGTTCCTCCACGTGAAGTACATGGGCACCAAGCGCTTCGGCCTCGACGGCGGCGAAGCGCTCATCCCAGCCATGGAGCAGATCATCAAGCGCGGCGGGGCTCTGGGTGTCAAAGACATCGTCATCGGGATGCCCCACCGCGGACGGCTGAGCGTGCTCGCCAACGTCATGGGCAAGCCCTACCGCGCGATCTTCAACGAGTTCCAGGGCGGCAGCTTCAAGCCCGAGGACGTGGATGGTTCCGGCGACGTGAAATACCACCTCGGCGCGTCCTCGGACCGGGAATTCGACGGCAACACCGTGCATCTTTCGCTGACGGCAAACCCATCGCACCTTGAGGCCGTGAACCCGGTCGTCCTGGGCAAGTCACGCGCCAAGCAAGACCAACTTCATGACGAAGACCGGACCTCCTGCTTGCCCGTGCTTCTCCACGGCGACGCGGCCTTCGCAGGCCAGGGCGTAGTGGCGGAGTGTTTCCAGATGGGGGGCATCAAAGGCCACAAGACCGGCGGCACGATGCACATCGTCGTCAACAACCAGATCGGCTTTACCACGTCGCCTGCATTCAGCAGATCCTCGCCCTATTGCACGGACATCGCCCTCGTCGTGGAGGCCCCGATCTTCCACGTGAATGGCGACGACCCGGAGGCGGTAACCCATGCTGCAAAGGTGGCCACGGAGTTCCGCCAGAAGTTCAAGAAAGACGTGGTCATCGACATCATCTGCTACCGCCGCTTCGGCCACAACGAGGGGGATGAACCCATGTTCACAAACCCCTTGATGTACAAGAAGATCAAACAGCAGAAGACGTCGCTCACGCTTTACACGGAGCGCCTCGTACGTGACGGCCTTATCCCTGAGGGCGAAATCGAGGACATGAAGACCGCCTTTCAGGCCCACCTCAATGAGGAATTTGAAGCCGGGAAGGACTACAAACCGAACAAGGCCGACTGGCTCGACGGGCGCTGGTCGCATCTCGACCGCCGCGGCGAGGAATACCAGCGCGGGGCGACCGCTATCAGCGAAGAGACCTTCTCAGAAGTGGGAGGAGCGCTCACTCGCACGCCCGACGGCTACCCGATGCACAAGACCGTCGCGCGCATGCTGGAAAACAAGGGCAAGGCCATTGAAAGCGGCGAAGGCATCGACTGGGCAACGGGAGAGGCATTAGCCTTCGGGTCCCTTCTGACCGAGGGATATGGCGTTCGCCTCGCCGGGCAGGATTCCACGCGTGGCACATTCTCCCAACGCCACTCTGGGATCGTGAATCAGGAAACCGAGGAACGATATTTCCCGCTCAACAACATCCGCGCCGGGCAAGCTCAGTACGAGGTCATTGACTCGATGCTCTCCGAATACGCGGTCCTCGGGTTTGAATATGGTTACTCGCTCGCTGAACCGAATGCGCTCACGCTCTGGGAAGCGCAGTTTGGCGACTTTGCCAACGGCGCGCAGATCATGTTCGACCAGTTCATCTCCTCGGGGGAATCGAAGTGGCTTCGCATGTCAGGTCTCGTGTGCCTCTTACCCCACGGCTACGAGGGCCAGGGGCCGGAGCACTCCTCCGCCCGCCTGGAGCGCTTCCTGCAGATGTGCGGTCAGGACAACTGGATCGTGGCGAACTGCACAACACCCGCGAACTACTTCCACATCCTGCGCCGCCAATTGCACCGCGATTACCGCAAGCCGCTCATGCTCATGACGCCGAAGTCGCTCCTGCGTCACAAGCTCGCCGTGAGCCGGAAGGAGGACTTTACGGAAGGCTCAAGCTTCCACCGTGTCCTCTGGGACGATGCGCAATACGGGAACTCAGACACCAAGCTGAAGCCGGACAGCAAGATCAAGCGCGTCGTAATGTGCTCGGGCAAAGTCTACTACGACCTGCTGGAAGAAAGAGACGCGCGCGGGATCGACGACATCTATCTGATGCGCCTTGAGCAATTCTATCCATTCCCCGCGCAATCAGCGGTGAAGGAGTTGTCTCGCTTCATCGACGCAGAGATCGTCTGGTGCCAGGAAGAGCCCAAGAACCAGGGCGCATGGCTCCACGTAGAACCCAACCTCGAATGGGTTCTGGGTCGCATCAAGGCCAAGCATGGCCGCCCGGTCTACGCTGGCCGTGCCACGTCCGCCTCGCCCGCCACGGGCCTCGCTTCCGCCCATAAGAAACAGCAAGCCGACCTCGTAAACGAGGCCCTTACCATTAAGGACTAGCCAACCATGTCTACCGAAGTTCGCGTGCCCACGTTGGGCGAAAGTGTCTCCGAGGCCACCGTCGCCACTTGGTTCAAGAAACCGGGCGACACCGTCGCAGTGGATGAAATGCTCTGTGAGCTGGAGACCGACAAAGTGACGGTAGAAGTGCCCTCACCTGCAGCCGGCACCCTCGCAGAAATCGTCGCCGCTGAAGGCGCAACTGTCGGGGTCGACGCGCTCCTCGCGCAGATCTCTGAGGGCGGGGAGGCTGCTGCGGCCCCTGCCAAGTCAGCCGAGCCCACGGCCCAGGCTGCACCGGAAAAAGCGGGCGATGGCGCAGCGGTGGACATCATGGTTCCCACGCTCGGCGAAAGCGTCACCGAGGCCACCGTATCCACTTGGTACAAAAAGGTGGGCGACAGCGTGACCGCCGACGAAATGCTCTGCGAGCTCGAAACCGACAAGGTCAGCGTCGAGGTTCCCGCCCCGGCATCCGGGACACTGACAGAACTTCTCGCGGAGGAAGGCGCCACGGTGGAGGCCGGCGGAAAGCTGGGCGTCATGTCCACATCCGGCGGTGCCGCACAGGTCGCGGCTCCGGCCGCCGCGCCCGCCGCCATTGTCACCGCGCCTCCGGGCGGGGGTCACTCGGACGTCGAAGACGCGCCCAGCGCCAAGAAGATGATGGCCGACAAGGGTCTCTCTCCGTCGGACGTGCAAGGCACGGGTCGCGACGGCCGGATCATGAAGGAGGACGTCCAGCGCACTGCGGCCGCCCCCAAAGCGCCCGCCCCTGCCCCGGCGCCCCGCGCGCCGGTCCCCGCCGACGACGCCGCCCGTGAAGAGCGCGTCAAAATGACAAAGCTCCGCCAGACGATCGCGCGGCGCCTCAAGGACAGCCAGAATACGGCGGCGATGCTCACCACCTACAACGAGGTGGACATGACGGAGGTCATGGCGCTCCGGAACGAGTACAAGGACCTCTTCCTCAAGAAACACGGCGTCAAACTGGGCTTCATGTCCTTCTTCACCAAGGCCTGCTGCCACGCCCTGAAAGAAGTGCCCGAGGTCAACGCAGAGATCGACGGCACCGACATCGTCTACAAGAACTTCGTCCACATGGGCATCGCCGCGGGCACGCCCCAGGGCCTCGTCGTCCCCGTGATCCGCGACGCCGACGCCATGAGCTTCGCCGACATCGAAAAAGCCATCGGCGAAAAAGGCGCCCGCGCCCGGGACGGCAAGCTCTCCATGGCAGAGATGCAGGGCGGCACGTTCACGATCTCGAACGGCGGCGTCTACGGCTCGCTGATGTCCTCGCCGATCCTCAACCCGCCGCAATCGGGTATCCTCGGCATGCACAAAATCCAGGACCGCGTGATGGTCGTCGGCGGCGAGATGAAAATCCGCCCGATGATGTACCTCGCCCTCAGCTACGACCACCGCATCGTCGACGGCAAAGGCGCCGTCACGTTCCTCGTGCGCGTGAAAGAGGCACTCGAGGACCCCCGCCGCCTCCTGATGGATCTCTAAGTTTGCTCTTAGGAAGAAAGCACCGCGTCTCGAGCCTTGGCTATGCCCCAAGGCTCGGCGTGCTTTCTGCCGTTTTGCGACTGAAATGTCCGCGCTGCGGGGCCCGCCAACCGGCGTGGCGGATAATCCGGACGATGGAGCCCATACATCGCTATGCAGCTCATGAATGTTCTGGTTGCGGAAATCTCTTGCAGGCCAAGCCCTTGGGACGAGACAACTGGGTGACAAAGACGATATCCGGCCTCGCCTTTCTACCCGTTTTCCCAGCGACGTTCTATTTGACTGTCGCGGTCGGGGCCTGGGTCAATACAGTGCCGGAGCTTCAGTACTTCCACAGTGCTCGCCGTGGCCTCGAACCTAACCTCGCAGGAATGATCTTGGTTTGGGGGGCCATGTTTACCCCATTCCTCCTCTACCTCGGCCTGTTGACATTTCTGGGGCTCGGCACCCAGCAGGTCACCCTTCCCAGAGGGCGGATCGTTCGATGCTAAGCGTTGCGGACCCACCAACCGATCTGCTTGGTGGATTGACACCGCCATGACGTTCCCCCGCGCCATCTCCGCCCGCCGCGCCTTCGCACTGCCCGGCTACACGACCCTCGCGGAGGCGGGGTTTGATGGCGATTATGTCTCTCCGATCCAACTCACCTCCGGCAACCCGGACGGGCCGATGCTGATGTCCAAAGACTGGCTCGACGCCCCCTCTGCCCGGAAGCACCACGCGGAGCTGAGCCGCACCGGATACCTGCCGCACATCCCCTTCAACCGCGTCCTCGATCTCGCACTTGCCCTTATCGGCCTGCAACGCGCGGACATCTACATCGCCCCCGTCTTCTGCCTCCTGCCCCCACGCCGCTCGCACCCGCTGCCGCAGGCCCATGCCCGTGCGAGCTTCGAAAACGTCACCCGCCTTGAACTGAACAACCGCCGCCCCGTCGCCGCAGGCACGGATGCACAGCGAACACTCAGCCATTTCAACGTGGAGCACATCGCCACATGCCACCCCTCCGCGCGGGGACTATCCTTTGACGCACGCGCCGAGCAGATCGCGGAGGCGCTGAGGGCCGTATGAGGAGCCGCGTTGACACCGGAAGAAGCCCAACAGAGGGCCGAGGGGATGGGCCTCACGGCAGCCAAATCCGGGCTGACCGGCGCCAACAGCCGCGATGCAGAGCGGCTCACCCGGGCGTGTCTGGCGGTGCCCTTTACCGCATTATCTTTGTGGCTCATCGCCATGAGTCCCATCACTCTCTTGCCCGCCTTACTCGGACTGTTCGTCCTCTGCCGCGACGCTCCGGCCATGCGGTACTACTTCGTCGCGTTCTCGCCCCGGAACCCGTTTCCGCGCAATCTGCCCGCCTTCGCTCGGTGGGCCGCGCTATATGCGAGTGTCATGCTCGCGATGATCGTGCTGCCGCCGACACTCTCCGTCAGCGCGCGGCTCGGCGTGTGGCTGGCATTCGTCAGCGCCACGCTGCTTTTCCCTCTGGTCAAGGCACGGCAGAGGGCAAGAATGGTGTGGCATCCATAGGAGGCCGGCCATGACGCTCACCCTCAGCCTCTTGAAAATCCCTGTCACCGACCTGAGCCGCGCGACGTCGTTCTACAGTGAGGCCCTCGGGCTCGAGGCGGTCTTTACTTCGGTGGAATACGGCTGGACCCAGTTCGACGGGCCGGGCCCCGGCCTCGCTCTCTACGTTCCGGGCAAGGGCGGGGGCGACCGCGCGCCCGGGGGCAGCCTCGATTTTCACCTCGCAAGCGACAGCCTGGACGCGCTCTTGGAACGGGCGGCGGCGGTCGCCCCGGACGCCTCCATCCATGCCAATGCCGACGGCTCCCGGAGCCTCGAATTCACCGACCCCGACGGCAATGTCGTAAAGATCATGGGCAATGACACCTGAACTCACAGCCCTCACCCTCGCCGCGCTCCTCCAGGTGCTTCAATTCGGCCTGATGTCCGTCAGCGCCAACCTCGATCTCGGGCCCGGCAAAACGCTGTCACCGCGCGATCAGTCGCGCCTTGGCGGCGGGCTCGAGTCCCAACTATCCGACAAGCCTGCCCGGCTCTTCCGCGCGTTCAACAATCACTTCGAGAGCCTGCTCCTGTTCGCCATCGCGTGCGTCGTACTCACGCTCTCGGACAAGGGCACCGCCTTTACCGCTGCCTGCGCCTGGACCTACCTCGCCGCCCGCGCGGTCTACGTCCCGGCTTACTACTTCGGATGGGTGCCGTGGCGCTCACTCATCTGGTTTGCGGCGTTCACGGCAGTGACGCTGATGCTCGTGATGGCGCTGATATGAGCGTTCATCCGTTAAGCCATCCTGAAGCGACCCGGGGCCTTTCAAGCAAATGGTTAACGGCCCAGATATGGAACGGAGCCATACGGTTTCCATACGCTTTCCATACGGTTTCTGGCTCCCTGATTTCACACTCCCATCGACCTCTTAACGACGAGGAAACACCCCATGGCATCCTATGACGTGAT
>JBCCPQ010000060.1:0-11345 GCA_039024825.1 Pseudomonadota bacterium | reverse complement strand
TTGCCGACTATCAGCTTGTCGACAGCCAGGGCGCAACCGAGGGAACGGTGAAGAATGAGACGGCAGAGGCCATTGCTGATATCACCAGCACGGGCTCTACGCTGCGCGCCAATCACCTGCGCGTGCTGGAAGACGGGCTGATCCATCAGAGCCAAGCGTGCCTTTGGCGCTCGCTGTCGGCACCGGTCAGCGCGGCGGAGGAAGAGACCCTCGCCGCGCTCACCGCGCGTGTGGCTTAGCTGTCGCCACCGAAAACTGCGTCGACCTTGTCGAACAGGTTGATCGAATGATCGCCCGAACCCGAGAACGCCGCGATGGCGAAGAGGATGACGACGACACCCATGACGATGCGAATATCCAGCATTTGTTAGCCCTTTCAGTTGCTTGCCTAGCGAGCTAGGGCGCGACTGTCGGGCCACCAGGGGCGCAGAATGTCGCGCATCGTGCGGCCCTTTCAGGCCGCCGCGAGCCAGCGGTTTGCGCGCCATAAACCCCACGCCACTGGGATCGCGCCGAGACCGCCGACAACGTAGGCCAGGGGTTCATCCCCGAAGGTCTCGAAGAGCTGGGTGTACGCGTGGATGCCCGCGAAGGTGAGCGCCACGTTAAATACGCCGCGGCGGGGGCGGAGTGCACTCCATGCCACGGTTGCGGCGAGGGCAAGCGCCCAGACGATAGCGTAAACGCTCTCAGAAATTTGCAGCGCGGTTTCCCGGAAGGCCGTGCGCGCCTCGCGCCACTCCTCATAGGTGCCTGCATATTCCCACGAAAATCCAGGGCCCCAGATGCTCTCCCCGACAATGTCCCCCCACAGGCTCCCGACGAGGGCGCACATGTTGGCGATGATGAAGGCCATGATGGCAAGGGTCATCGCATGGCGCCCGGTGCGCTCAGAGGTACGTGCCGCGATAAACAGGCCCGCGGCCATGAGAGCGGTCATCTGCAGGATCGAAAGTGTGCTTTCGGGCGAGTAGAACGCGTACGTCGCTTTCCAGTAAGCGGTGCTCGTCGACAGCATCTGGGCAAACGGAACAAGCGCCATAGCGGTGACAAAACGGACGTCGATCCACCACCCTGAGACGGCCAGAGCAAGAGCGGCGTAGCCGTAGGTGAGAGGTAACGCAATGCCAGTAGCGTCGCTGTCCTCAAGCCAGTATCCGAGGCCCCCCAGATGCATGGCAAGGCCCATGAGAAGGATCGCTCCCGAGACAAAGCCCGGCCACCGCGCCGTGGCCCACGCCATTATGGCAAGTAAAACACCACCGAGGACGGCGAGCGCGAGGGCGGCTGCGTTTGGATAGCTCAGGAGCAGCTCCGCAGAGGCTCCGCCGGTCAACAGCCCCGCCCCGATGAGAGTTGCCGCTTGTCCGAAAATGGCTAAGGTCTCGCTTTGGCGCAGGATGAGCACGCCTCCACCAATGAAGAGCAGGCCTGCGAGGGCCACTGCGATGGGTGTCGCCAGAAGCCAGATCAAGCCGCCAGTGGCCGCCAGGATACCCCCGCAGATCAGCGTGTTGATCGCAAGACGAACCATGGCCTCGCGTCCGCGCGTTTCGATCTCGCGGGCTTGCGATGCGTCGATGATGCCGTCTTCTTTTAGGCGTGTGGTGTCGGCGATGACATGCATGGGGGTCTCCTGTCTCTCCCAGGCAATCTATGAACGGCGTTCACGTTAACGAAGTCAGGAAATCCAGACTTAGAGGACGCCGATCTCGCTCAGGGCGAGCTCGAGCTTTGGCGGGAGCTCCATATTTTGCTTTTCGTTGGACAGATCAGGGGGCGCATCGCCGGGTTTTAGATAGCGCCAGCCTTGAAACGCGCGTCGTGGAGCAGGTGCCGTCCGGACGATTTCTGGATCGAGGACGATGGCGCATCGCCTGATCCCGTCTTCTCCCGTCACCTCGTCGAGCCGAAGGATCCGTTGTCGACACAAGATCACGCCCTTTATCACCCAGTAGATTGATCCGCCGTCGAGCACCTCTGCTTCACGCTTTGGCCACATCCGCGTGACGTGCCGCGCGAGGCCATCGGGCATCTGTGCGCGGCGGAGTTTCTGCCAATCTTCAAGGTCGCCAACGCTTTCGGTTCCGACGGAGAGTTTGATGAGATGGATCATTTCCCTACCACATCTTGTGTGCGCACATTATATTGTGATTCCCCTCGCGGCGGAAGCTACATCTAGATATGGTGGCGACGCGGTGGGGCTGCCCTAAGTGAGCCGCTCAACACAAGATATTGAGGTTTTACATGTCACGCTTCACCGCGCCCATCGCCGAACAGATCTGGGACATGAAGTATCGCCTTAAAGAGGCGGATGGAACGCCCCTGGATGAAACGGTTGAGGATACCTGGCGCAGGGTCGCCCGGGACCTCTCTAGCGTGGAGGCGGATGCGGCAGTTTTTGAGGACCGCTTCTTCGACGCGCTCAGCGATTTTCGGTTTTTGCCTGCTGGTCGGATCACGGCCGGAGCGGGGACAGGGCGGAAGGTGACCCTCTTCAACTGCTTCGTGATGGGCACGATCCCGGACGACATGGGCGGCATTTTTGAGATGCTGAAGGAGGCCGCACTGACCATGCAGCAGGGCGGCGGGATTGGCTATGACTTCTCCACGATCCGCCCGAAAGGCGCAGCCGTGGCAGGGGTCGCCGCGGATGCGTCGGGACCGTTGAGCTTCATGGATGTGTGGGACGCCATGTGCCGCACGATCATGTCCGCCGGTTCCCGCCGGGGCGCGATGATGGCAGTCTTGCGCTGTGACCACCCCGATATCGAAGCCTTCATAGAGGCCAAATCCGACCCTGCGCGGTTGCGGATGTTCAACGTTTCGGTCCTCGTCACCGATCCGTTCATGGAAGCCGTGAAAGCGGATGCGGAGTGGGACCTCGTTTTCGAGGGCAAGACCTACCGTACTGTGCGGGCTCGCGCGCTCTGGGACAAAATCATGCAGTCGACCTTCGACTACGCAGAACCCGGCGTCATTTTCATTGACCGTATCAATCGTTCTAACAACCTGAATTATTGCGAAACGATCGCGGCCACCAACCCGTGCGGGGAGCAGCCGCTTCCGCCTTATGGTGCCTGCCTGCTTGGGTCGATCAATCTGGCGCGGCTTGTGTCGGAGCCGTTCTCGGAGACGGCCAAGCTCAACGAGGCTGAACTCGAAGAGCTCGTGGCGACAGCCGTGCGGATGATGGACAACGTCGTCGATGCGTCGCGATTCCCGCTTGAGGCGCAAGAGCGCGAGGCGCAGGCGAAGCGCCGGATTGGCCTCGGTGTCACCGGTCTTGCAGATGCCCTTTTGATGGTGGGCTCGCGCTACGGCTCTGAGGAGGCGGCGCGTCTCACAGATCGCTGGCTGCACCAGATCGCCCGCGCCGCGTATCTGGCCTCAGCAAACTTGGCGAAAGAGAAGGGGCCCTTTCCGCTCTTTGACCGCGACGCCTTTCTCGCCTCCGAGACCATGCAGGGGATGGATGAGGACGTCCGCGCTGCCGTGGCGGAACACGGGATCCGGAACGCGCTTGTGACCTCGATTGCGCCCACGGGGACCATCTCTCTTTATGCCGGCAACGTGTCGAGCGGCATCGAGCCGGTCTTTGCCTATGCGTACACCCGAAAGGTCCTGCAGCCCGACGGGTCGAAGACCGAAGAGGAGGTCGTGGATTACGCGGTGCAGATGTGGCGCGAGTTGAAGGGCGACGCGCCTTTGCCGGACTATTTCGTTAACGCCCAGACCCTGCCGCCGCTCGAACATGTACGGATGCAAGCGGCGGCGCAACGCTGGGTGGATTCGTCCATCTCGAAGACCATCAACTGCCCGGCAGATATCTCCTTCGAAGATTTCAAGGACGTTTACATGGCCGCGTGGGATCAAGGCTGTAAGGGCTGCACGACGTATCGCCCGAATGATGTGACGGGGTCTGTGTTGAGTGTGGCGGAGGAGACGCCCAGTGAAGAGCATTCTCAGGGAGCGCGCTTGGTGGCGGCAATGTCGGACTCGGCTTTTGAAACTCAGGGTGAGTTGGCCACGGCTTCAGGAGTAAATCAAAGCCTCATAAGCCAGTATTCGAACAACAAGAGGAAGATGTCGCGCAATGATGCCGAGGCTCTAGCAAGTGCTTTAAGGGTCAAGGCTGGCTGGCTTCTGTTTGGCGAGGATGCGCCCGGCGGCAACGCCGGGCTGACCCCGACCGCCCCCCCGGGCGGGGGCAGTGCCCCCACCCGCGGTCTGGGACAGCCCTCCGAGCAGAGTGTCGCGTTTTCAGCCCTCGCAAGCTCAGGTGCAGACATTGTCCATCTATCTGAGCCGCTTGACAGGCCCACGGCGCTCGAAGGGAATACCTACAAGCTGAAATGGCCCGACAGCGAGCACGCGCTCTACATTACGATCAACGACATCGTGCAAGGCAGCCAACGTCGCCCGTTCGAGATCTTCGTGAACTCAAAGAACATGGAGCACTTCGCCTGGACGGTTGCACTGACCCGGATGATCTCTGCCGTGTTCCGACGGGGTGGCGACGTGTCGTTCGTGGTGGAAGAGCTCAAGGCCGTATTCGATCCGCGCGGCGGGGCCTGGATGAAGGGCAAGTACGTCCCCTCCATTCTCGCGGCGATTGGCGGCGTCATAGAACAGCATCTCATCGAAATCGGCTTCATCGCGGGCGAAGGCATGGGCCTCAAGAGCGATCCGCGTGCGGAAGTGACGCAAATGAACGCGCCGAAGGGACCGGCCTGTAGCTCCTGTGGCAGCTATGAAATGCGTATGATCGAAGGCTGCATGACCTGCGCCAATTGCGGCTTCTCAAAGTGTGGCTGAAACAAAGCGCCCGCCGCGCACCTGAAAAGTCCACGGGCGAATCACTTTAGGGATTCACAGGGCGAATCACGCCTGCTAGTCTGCCTGCCAATACGAGTGCGAAAGTTGCGTAGACAACAAAAAGACACTCTGAGGTAGGTGGGTCAGGCATGGAAACGGGCTGTCGAGGCACGTTCGTCATCTCCTGGTCGCAGACGCAAACAGACGGCGAAAACGCCGCGACACCAACGACGCTGGCAGCGGGTAAGACCTGGCGTTGGGATGGAGAGGTGGTCCGCATAGACGGGCCGGGCGCGTTACTGCGACTGGACGGTGCAAACGGAGAAGCGGAGTTGCGCCGGCGGGCAGCGGACAGGGTTCGCAAGCTTGTCGGCGCAGCACGCGCTGAACTAAGTGATGGTGTGCCAGAGGGGTCGGATCTTCCGGAGCCGCTATGGGACGGGTGCTTTGCGGTCACAGACGGGCACGAGGCCTATCTGGTCACCGTGATTGACGTCCCAGGCAGTTCCTCGCTTGCAATGTTCGTGGATGCGGTGCCACCGGCAGGGCGTGACCTTTGGGTCGTTGATGCCAATACCCAGATCACAGGCCAAGCGCAGCCGACGCCCGATCCGGGCCGGATGATTTGCTTTACGCCAGGCACGCAAATTCGGTTGGCGGAAGGGACAATGGACGTCGCCCATCTGCAACCTGGGGACAAAGTCCAGACGAAGGACAATGGTCTCCAAGAGGTCCTTTGGTCCGGCAGCCGTCGCATTTCAGGTGCTCGGCTCCACGTCATGCCCAACCTTGCTCCCGTCCGCTTCCTTGCCAGCGCGCTTGGCTCGGGCCGCCCGGAAGAAGAGTTACTCGTCTCGGCAGAGCACCGGATGCTCGTGAAAGGCCCTGCCGCGCGCGACCTCTTCAACTGCGATGAGATCCTCGTCTCTGCCCGTGATCTTGTGAACGGTAAGTCAGTCTGGATTGACCGGATGGTGCGTGAGGTCACGTATGTCCACGTTCTCTTTGAGCATCATGAGATTGTCTTTGCCAACGGACTCGAGACAGAGAGCTTCCATCCCGCACACGCCGCCCTCACGGCGCTCCAACTAGAAGAAGTGCAAGCAGCCTTGCCGGAGGCAACCGATGCGGCTTACGCCCGCCGCGTCTTGTCCCGCACCGAAGCCGCGATTTTAAGCCACGTCGCCTGATACCTTTCTCGTCACCGCCTCACGGGCGGTGGCGAGGCCGTCGCTGTCGGAAAGCGAGACGCACAAGCTCGCCAGGGTCCTTGGTTCTTCCATCGGCCAGGGCCTCCCGCGATGCAGGACGGCACGTTGATCCCAGAGCATTACATCCCCGACAGACCATTCATGACTGTAGCAGAAGCGCGGCTGCGTGCAGAAAGCGGTCAGTTGGTCGATCAGCGCCCGACCGTCCTCATCTCCTAGCCCCTCCACAGCAAAGACATGAGAGGCAATGTACAACGCTTCGTCTCCCGTGACCGGGTTCGCCCAAACGGCGGGCCAGGTCTGAGCAGGCCACTTGTTGAACATCGGCAGGTTCGCGAGGTCCTCGGATAGGCGCGCCCTTGATGTGCGGTAGTGATGGCGCAGCATGCGTCCGCGGGCCTTGGACTTAAGCGCCGCGGGCATCTCTGCCCATGCGGCACGGGTCGAGGCAAGCTCTGTCTGACCACCGCTGGATGGAACCACGCGCGCGGTCAGAATATTGCACAGCGCGGGTGTTGGTAGAAACGTGCTGTCGATATGCCATTGCTGGTTTGCCCGAAGATTAAGGCTGTGAAGGTCGTCTTCCTTTGTCACACCGTCCTTTGTTTCATTCGATACAAGCGGGATTGCTGCAGGTGCCCCCTCTTTCCGCTCGTCCTTTAGGCGGTCCTCGATCTCTCCGAAGAAGCCTGCAAGGCGACGGTGATCATCATCGGTAATGTGCTGTCCCCGGAAGAGCAGGGCGGAGTGACGCTCAAAGAGGTCTCGGATCGGGGCGAAGTCCTCTTCGCTTTTCACGTCACGGAGGTCGAGGTCGTGAACCTCCATCCCGAATGTGTGAGTGAGAGGCGATGTGCGTAGCATTGGGCATCTCCTTGCAGGATCCGTGCCAAGGTGATCATGTTCAGTGACGCTTGTCGCTCCTTTTTCGCTCAGCATTACTGCGCAGGGAGTTGACACCCCAGGCCGCCGCGCGCATACGCGCCGCTCATTGGTGTTGGTGGTCCTCGCAAGAGGGACCCTGTCGCCACGGCCAAATCCGTGGAGAGGACAACGCCCTTCGAAACTCGAACGAAGGAGATCAGATCGTGACCAAACGCACGTCTGCCAAGTACAAAATTGATCGCCGGATGGGTGAGAACATCTGGGGTCGCCCGAAATCCCCCGTCAACCGCCGCGAATACGGCCCCGGCCAGCATGGTCAGCGTCGCAAGGGCAAGATGTCCGACTTTGGCACGCAACTGCGCGCCAAGCAGAAGCTTAAGGGCTACTACGGAGATCTGACGGAGAAGCAGTTCCGCCGTATCTACGCCGACGCAGAGCGGCTGAAGGGTGATACCGGTGAAAACCTCATCGGCCTGCTAGAGCGCCGTCTCGACGCCGTGGTCTACCGCGCCAAGTTCGTGCCAACGATCTTCGCTGCGCGTCAGTTCGTGAACCACGCCCACGTCAAGGTGAACGGCAAGCGGGTGAACATCCCCTCTTACCGTGTGAAGGAAGGCGACGTAATCGAGGTACGCGACCGCTCCAAGCAGCTCGCTGTCGTGCTTGAAGCCGTGGGTCTGCCAGAGCGCGATGTGCCGGACTACATGGAGGTCGATCACTCCAAAATGACGGCCACGTTCACGCGCACCCCAGGTCTCAGCGATGTGCCCTACCCAGTGATGATGGAACCCAACCTCGTCATCGAATTTTACGCGCAGAATTAACTTCGCTGCGCTGCGTCTTCAAAGGGCGGGCCTCCTTGGCCCGCCCTTTTCATTTATTCCGGATAGACAGCGTTCAGCGCTTCAGTCGTGAAGAAAGCCTCGGGGTCCGCGCCCAGAATGCGCACCATCGCGTCGCGCAGGCTATCGCGGTCGGACGCTTCGGCCAACGCTTGTTCCCAGCCGCTCAGGTAGGTTCGGGTGAAGGCGAATGCGTCCCCGTCACCGGATGCCGGGCCTTCATGGCCTGCGATAACGCGCCCGGCTCCCACGGCTTCCAGCGTGTCGAGAGAGCTCCGCCATGCCGCGAAGGCCTCTTCGGTCGTCGTCTCTGCCACGTAGAGGCCAAGTCCGGCGTAGGCGACGTCTGAGGCGACGAGGGCATCAAACAGCGGCATGTGGATCGGAGTGATCACGCCAGTGTCGCCCGCCATGGGACCGAGCACCTCGAACCGCTCGCCCTCGAACATGAGATCGCCGTCAAGCGCGCTTGGCAGCACCCAGGTATCGCCCGCCGCGAAGCCCAGATTCCCCTTGAGCGCATCGAACATGCCCTGACCCATCTGGCCCAGGATCTCCACGACGCCGGGGTGCGCTGTGAACGTCGCTGCGGGAAAGCGCGCGCTTAGCACCGCAATGCCCATGAGGTGGTCAGGATGGATATGGGTGATGAAAACCGTTTCCAATCGTTTGCCCGTAGCCTCGATCTGGTCTGCGAGCCTTGTGGCATCGGCTTGCGTGAGCTGCGCGTCGACAACGAGGAGGCTTTCGTCGCCCACAACCATGGTTGAGTGGACAAAAGCTCCAACTGGGGAGGCCGTATAGGTGTCAATTCCTCCGTGGCCCGCGGCTTGGCCCATGGCCGGAAGGAGGGCAGTGGCGGCCCCGGCTTTCAATACGGTGCGGCGGTCGAGAAGAAGCATGAAATTCCCTTTCCCTATCTGCAAGGTGCGAATAGGTAACCATCGGAGACCAACGCTGGAAATAAGGCACTTTTAGGTAACCTAAGGGAGGCGCCATGCAGACCGACGAGCCACTACGCCCAGATACTTGCCCGATACGCGACATCTTAGACCCGCTTGGAGATAAGTGGAGCATACTCGTGATATTTGCTTTGGGGCAGGAGCCTTACCGGTTCAGCGCCCTCCAAAGGCGGATCCCGGATGTGTCGAAGAAGATGCTCACGCAAACGCTCCGAAGTCTTGAGCGGGACGGGCTATTGGAGCGGCAGGACAAAGGGGGTTTCCCGCGTCAGGTGACCTATCGGCTAACGGCTTTGGGCCAAACATTGCAGGCACCGTTGGGGGCCATGGCGGCCTGGGGTGTGGCGCATATGGACGCGGTTCTTGGCGCACGGCAAGCCTTTGATGGTCCTGACGAAAGCGAAGCCTAGCCTCCGCCCTAAGCCCGCGCTAATGAGCGCGTTAACAAGAGGAGGACTTTCGCGTGAGCGGCCCGAGACCACAGCCCGGCATTCTTGACATCGCGCTCTATCAGGGCGGCGAGAGCCATATTGCCGGGCGTTCGGACGTGCTGAAACTGTCGTCCAACGAGAACCCGGTCGGGCCGCCTCCCGCTGCGCAGGCCGCCTTGGCTGAGGCCGCTGCGAAGATGCACCTTTATCCGTCGGTGGATCATGGGCCGTTGCGTAAAGCCATCGGCGACGTCCACGGCCTCGACCCCGCGCAGATCATCTGCGGTGTGGGCTCTGATGAGGTGCTGACCTTCCTCTGCCAGGCCTACGCGGGCGTCGGCGATGAGGTGATCCATACCGAGCACGGGTTCTCGATGTACCCGATCCTTGCGCGGGCCGCCGGCGCGACGCCCGTTTGTGTGGCAGAGCGTGAGCGGTGCGTGGATGTTGACGCAATCCTGACTGCAGTGACGCCTCGGACGAAGCTCGTTTTCCTCACGAACCCGGGCAACCCGACGGGTACAGTCATCCCGATGGAGGAGATTGCACGCCTCGCGGACGCGCTTCCTGGCGAGGTCATCATCGTTATCGACGGCGCCTATGCGGAATATGCCCCCGGATATGGCTCTGGCTTTGATGGCGGTGCGGCCCTCGCGGGCGCGCGAGATAATGTCGTGATGACGCGCACGTTCTCCAAGCTCTATGGGCTTGGGGGACTTCGTGTTGGCTGGGGCTACGCGTGCCAAGGCATCATTGACGTGCTCAACCGTGTGCGCGGTCCGTTCAACCTTTCGGCTCCAGCGCTTGCTGCAGCGGAAGCGGCCATGCTCGACCGGGATTTTGCCCGTACCTGCATCATGGACAATGCGCGGCTGAGGGATGAATTGCGCGCAGGGCTGATCACCCTCGGGATCGCGTGTGATGAGAGCGCTGCGAACTTTGTCCTTGCTCGGTTCGCCAGTGAGGCTGAGGCGGTGGCCTGCGAAGCGGCGCTTCGCGAGGCAGGTATCCTCGTCCGCAAGGTCAAAGGCTACGGTTTCGCAGAAGGCCTCCGCATCACAGTGGGCGATGAACATGGGACAGCCCGTGTCCTTGGCGCGATCCGTGCCTTCGCAGGGGTCAGTGCGTGATGCCAGCACCCCTCTATGATCGTGTGGCGCTCGTTGGCCTTGGGCTCATTGCCGGGTCAATGTATTGGGCGATGAGGCGCGACGGGCTGGCAGGCCATGTGGCGGGTTATGCGCGGTCGCATGAGACGCGAGAGACAGCGCGGGACATCGGGCTGTGCGATAGCGTCCACGACACGCTCGCCGAGGCGGTTAGTGGCGCCGATCTGATCGTTCTTGCTGTGCCAATCGGGGCCATGGAAGCGGTGGCAAAGCTCATGGCGCCGCATTTGAAGCCCGGCGCTACGGTCACGGATGTCGGATCCGTAAAACGGGCCGTGGTGAATGCCGTGGGCCCGCATCTGCCTGCCGGGGTCCACTTTGTGCCCGGGCACCCCTTGGCAGGCACGGAGCATAGCGGGCCACGATCAGGATTTGCGGAGCTCTTTGAGGGCCGATGGCACATTCTCACACCGGGCGACGCTGACCCGTCGGCGGTGGCGCGGCTTCGCGCGCTCTGGGAAGCGATGGGCGCGAAAGTCGATGAAATGGAGCCCGATCATCATGACCTCGTCCTCGCGGTGACGTCTCATACTCCCCACCTCATTGCCTATACGATGGTGGGCGTGGCCGACGATTTAAAGCGCGTCACCGACAGCGAGGTTGTGAACTATTCCGCGGCGGGCTTCAGGGACTTCACACGCATCGCGGCGTCCGACCCGACCATGTGGCGCGACGTCTTTCTGACGAATAAAGACGCCACCCTCGAGATCCTTGGAAGGTTCACCGAGGAGCTCTTTGCCCTCCAACGGGCGATCCGTGTGGGTAATGGAGATGAGCTCTTTGACTACTTCACCCGTACGCGCGCCATCCGGCGCGGCATCGTGGAAGCAGGGCAGGATACCGACGCGCCCGATTTCGGGCGCGGTCGCAAGTAGGGACGCGGTTAGGGGGGGGGGGGGGGGGGGGGGGCCGCCCCGCGCGCGGGGGGGGTATGATGTAGATCTGGGGGGGGGGGAGGGCGCCGGCGCGCGCCGGGGTGGGGTTGGGGGGTGGGGGGGGGGGGGGCCGGGGACGCCGGGGAGGGGGG
>JBCCPQ010000059.1:0-11448 GCA_039024825.1 Pseudomonadota bacterium | reverse complement strand
GTCGTTGTCTGATGATGGGACGAAGGGGCGGCTGACGGTGGAGGCCGGGCGCTCCAACTTCAATCTCGCGACGCTACCGAAGGAAGACTTCCCGGTCATGACGTCTTCGGAATACAGCGCCAACTTCAGTTGTCCCGCGCCGACCCTTCGGCGTCTTTTCGATAAGTCGAAATTCGCGATCTCGACGGAAGAAACGCGCTACTACCTCAACGGCGTCTATATGCATGTGGCCGATGGTGACAGTGGTCACGTCTTGCGTTGCGTGGCCACCGACGGACATCGCCTAGCCCGCATCGACGCCGAGCTTCCAGACGATGCTGCCGAGATGCCTGGTGTGATCGTGCCGAGAAAGACCGTAGGCGAGCTGCGAAAGCTCCTGGATGATGATGACGCGCAGATCGCCGTGAGCGTGTCAGAGACGAAGGTGCGCTTTGCGACGGAAAAAGTGACGCTCACCTCAAAGGTCATCGACGGAACTTTCCCAGACTACATGCGCGTGATTCCAACCGCCAACACGCGCAAGCTGGAGGTCGATGCGTCGGAGTTTGCACAGGCCGTGGACCGCGTGGCGACGGTCTCGTCCGAACGCTCCCGCGCGGTGAAGCTCCAGTTGGACGAAGATCGGTTGGTTTTGTCCGTGAATGCACCAGATAGCGGGGCGGCGGAAGAAGAGCTCGGCGTTGCTTATGGCGACGACAAGCTTGAGATTGGGTTCAACGCAAAATACCTCCTTGAGATCGCCAGTCAGGTCGACCGCGAAAACGCGGTGTTTCTTTTCAACTCTGCCGGTGACCCGACCCTCATGCGTGAAGGCACTGACGAAAGCGCTGTTTACGTCGTTATGCCCATGAGGGTCTGATCCTCGTATGTGTTGCGCCTGCCGGATTGCCTCCGGCGGAGGTATTTCCGGAAAGATGAAGGGACGGAGCAGTGCTTTTCGTTGAGCATCTGATGCTGTCCCATTTTCGATCGCACAAGGTGGCGCGGTTGGAGCTCGACGGGCGTCCGGTGGTGCTTTTTGGGGCGAATGGCGCGGGCAAGACCAACGTGCTCGAGGCTGTCTCGCTGCTATCTCCGGGGCGTGGGCTACGGCGGGCCGCAGCCGAAGACATCAC
The DNA here is from genome assembly GCA_039024825.1 of Pseudomonadota bacterium. Taxonomy (GTDB): domain Bacteria; phylum Pseudomonadota; class Alphaproteobacteria; order Rhodobacterales; family Rhodobacteraceae; genus Shimia_B. The sequence goes on along the minus strand of JBCCPQ010000059.1, from coordinate 10,333 downwards.
GCGCCAGCCGGATGCGATCGGATGGAAGGTCTTGGCGACTTTGGGCGGCCACGAGGTGCAAACCTGGTCTGAAGCTGGGAGCCCTCGCCAGGTCCGGGTGGACGACAAGGCCGCAACACAGTCAGCGCTTGGTTCCCTCGTGAGGGTTCTCTGGCTGATCCCTGCCATGGACCGTCTCTGGATCGAGGGCGCGGATGGGCGGCGACGCTTCCTTGACCGGATGACGCTGAGTTTTCACCCCACTCATGGGGAAAAGTCTCTTGCCTATGAGAAGGCCATGCGCGAGCGTAACCGGCTTTTGAAAGACCAGGTGAGAGATCCAGCATGGTATCGCGCACTAGAGGGGCAGATGGCCGACGCAGGTGAGGCTATCATTGCCGCTCGAACCTCAGCACTCGCGGCGCTGATGGCCGCCCAAGAAGACGCGGAGACCGCATTTCCAACAGCTGACCTTGCGCTGACCCACCCGGATATCACCCTTCCGCGAGATGCAGAGGATCTTGCGGCTGCTTGGGCTGACACGCGCCATCGTGATATCGCGGCGGGGCGCACGCTCATTGGGCCGCATCGTGTGGACCTTGAGGGCACCTACCGTGCCAAAGGGGTCGCTGCGAAAGCGTCTTCCACCGGTGAGCAGAAGGCCCTACTCGTGTCCCTGATTCTGGCCAATGCGCGTGCGCTCGCCGCTGATATCGGGACGCCGCCGCTCCTTCTGCTCGACGAGGTGGCCGCGCATCTCGATTCAGGACGCCAGGCGGCGCTTTACGATGAAATCTGCGCGCTGGGCGCGCAAGCCTGGATGACCGGCACCGGAGCGGAGCTTTTCGCAGCGCTTGGCGAGCGCGCGCAGTCTTTCGAGGTGTCCGAGATCGGCGGTCAATCGAAGGTGAGCGCGCTTTGACTCTGAGCCCCTCTGATATCGGGCTTTACGCCTTTGCACTGCTCCTGCTGTTTCTCACACCGGGGCCTGTCTGGGTGGCCCTGCTGGCACGGGGTATGTCGTCGGGATTTTCTGGTGTATGGCCCCTTGCTCTGGGTGTGGCTATCGGTGACGCGGTTTGGCCGTTTCTCGCCATCCTCGGTGTCTCTTGGCTCGTCGCGGAGGTTGACGGTATCCTCGCTGTCTTGCGTTGGGTGGCCGCCGTTATGTTTCTCGTTATGGGCGTCCTCCTGCTTCGTAACGCGGGAAAGCCACTGGGCTCTGACTCGCGCCTAACAAGGCCGGGTATGTGGGCGGGGTTTGTAGCGGGGGTGCTCGTGATCCTCGGCAACCCGAAAGCAATCCTCTTTTACATGGGCGTTTTGCCGGGCTTCTTCGACCTGACACGCGTCACCATCCCTGACATTGCGGTTATCGTTGCCGCGTCCATCGTCGTGCCGATGGTTGGCAATCTTGCACTCGGTCTCTTCATCGACCGTGCCAGGCGCCTGCTGCAGTCGCCTGCAGCGCTCAAGCGGCTTAATGTCGCTTCCGGGATGCTTTTGATCTGCGTCGGTCTCGTCATACCATTCGCATGATGGACCATGCCCGCCTCATAGCCTCCCTCACCAAAGAAGAACGCTTGGTCCTGACGCGCCGCAGCGATCTTCGCGGGCTCTTGCACCTCGCGGGCCACCTCGGCCTCATCGCAGCGGGAGCGCTTTGGGTGGGTCTCGCGCTGCCGCTTTGGTGGGCGCTGATCGTGCCTTACGGGATCGCCCTCGTTCTTCTCTTCACGTTGGAGCATGAGGCGACGCACAAGACGCCCTTCGCAACTAGCTGGATGAACACTGTTGCGGGTCATATGGCTGGCGTGGTTTTGCTTCTGCCTTTCCGCTGGTTTCACTACTTCCATATGGCCCATCACCGACACACCAATGATCCGGACAGGGACCCTGAACTCATTGGACCCAAACCGGACACGTGGCCAGCTTTTGCACTTCATGTAAGCGGCCTGCCTTATTGGTGGGCCATGTCAAAGGTGCTCTGGGAGAATGCCAGTGGTGCTCCATCGGCTCCGTACGTTGCCAAGAGGGCCGAACATGAGATCCGGCGCGAGTCTCGTGCCTACCTCGTCGTTTATGCGCTCGTAGGAGTGTCGCTCTTTGTCAGCCCTCTGGCTCTCTGGCTCTGGATTATTCCGGTTCTCCTCGGACAGCCTTTCCTCAGGCTCTATCTTCTGGCTGAGCACGGTCGTTGCCCCCAAGTCGCGAACATGCTCGAAAACTCCCGCACAACCTTCACCAATCGTGCGGTGCGCTTTCTGGCCTGGAATATGCCCTACCACGCCGAACATCACGCTTACCCAGCTGTGCCGTTCCATCAGCTTCCTAGGTTCCACGCCCATGCACGGGCACACCTCAGAACCACGTCTGACGGTTATGTGTCCTTTGTGGATGAGTATGTGGATGACCTGCAGCAAACAGGGTGAAACTTCACTCTTCTAATGCTGGTGCCGAAACGGCCTAAGTTACGCTAAATATTGGGCAATCGCGTGACAAAGCCCTCTAGACCTCGTATAAATCCACAGGAAAAGAAGAAGGGCGCGGGCATGGCCGACGAGGCATCGAACCAGCCGGAATACGGTGCGGATTCCATCAAGGTTCTCAAAGGGTTGGAGGCGGTTCGCAAGCGCCCGGGCATGTACATCGGGGACACCGACGACGGTTCGGGTCTGCACCACATGGTCTACGAGGTCGTCGACAACGGAATTGATGAAGCTTTAGCTGGTCACGCAGACTACGTGAGCGTCAAAATCCACGCCGACAGCAGTGTTTCCGTGGCGGATAATGGCCGGGGCATCCCGGTGGGTATCCATGAGGAGGAAGGCGTCTCCGCCGCCGAGGTCATCATGACCCAGCTCCATGCTGGCGGTAAGTTTGACTCGAACTCCTATAAGGTCTCTGGCGGTCTTCACGGCGTGGGCGTCTCTGTTGTGAATGCGCTCTCCGTCTGGCTCGAGTTACGCATCTGGCGCGACGGGAAGGAGCACGTGGCCCGCTTCGAGCATGGCGAGACAGTAAAGCACCTAGAGATTGTAGGGGATGCTGAAGGGCGCACAGGAACCGAAGTGCGCTTCCTCGCGTCCACGAATACCTTCTCCAATCTGGAGTACTCTTTCGAGACTCTAGAAAAGCGCCTGCGCGAGCTGGCTTTCCTGAACTCTGGTGTGCGGATCATTCTGGAGGATGAACGCCCTGCGGAACCGCTCAAGACTGAGCTTTTCTACGAGGGCGGGGTGAAGGAGTTCGTCAAATACCTCGACAGGTCCAAGACCTCCATCATGACGGAGCCGATCTATGTCGAAGGCGACCGCGATGACATCGGCGTGGAAGTCGCCATGTGGTGGAACGATAGCTTCAATGAAATGGTGCTTCCCTTCACCAATAACATCCCGCAGCGGGACGGCGGTACGCACCTTGCGGGCTTCCGAGGCGCCTTGACGCGGACGATCCAGAAGTACGCCACCGACACCGGGATCGCGAAGCGGGAGAAGGTTAGCTTCACTGGGGATGACGCAAGGGAAGGCCTCACCTGCGTCCTGTCCGTGAAGGTTCCGGACCCGAAATTCTCCAGCCAAACCAAGGACAAACTCGTTTCGTCCGAAGTTCGGCCGGCTGTGGAGAATCTTGTGGGCGAAAAGCTCTCCGAGTGGTTTGAAGAGAACCCGAACGAAGCCAAGCAGATCGTCGGTAAAATCATTGAGGCGGCTTTGGCACGGGAGGCCGCCCGCAAGGCGCGGGAGCTTACGCGTCGCAAGACAGCGATGGACGTGAATTTCTTGGCTGGGAAGCTGAAAGACTGTTCCGAAAAAGACCCTTCGAAGACGGAGCTTTTCCTAGTGGAGGGTGACAGCGCAGGCGGGTCTGCCCAGACTGGAAGAGACCGTCGTACTCAGGCAGTTCTCCCTCTGCGCGGGAAGATCCTGAACGTGGAGCGCGCGCGCTTTGACCGGATGCTGAGTTCCCAAGAGATCGGCAACCTTGTCATGGCGCTTGGCACCGGGATCGGCCGGGATGAGTTCAACATCGAAAAGCTGCGCTACCACAAGATCGTCATCATGACGGATGCCGACGTGGATGGCGCTCACATCCGTACGCTCCTTTTGACGTTCTTTTTCCGCCAGATGCCGGAGCTCATTGAGGGTGGGTACCTCTACATCGCGCAACCACCGCTCTACAAGGTCTCGCGCGGTCGCTCAGAGGTGTACCTCAAAGACCAAGCCGCTCTCGATGACTATCTCATAGAACAAGGTGTGGAGGGTGCGGCCCTACGCCTCTCGTCCGGCGAAGAAATTATCGGCCAGGACCTTGCGCGCGTTGTTCAGGAGGCACGGAGCCTCAAGCGTCTTCTCGATGCGTTTCCAACGCATTATCCCCGCCACATACTCGAACAGGCCGCCATCGCAGGCGCTTTCGTGCCCGGCGCAGTAGACGCAGACCTTCAGGGCGTAGCGGATCGCGTAGCCGCAAGGCTCGACCTCATCGCGCTGGAGTACGAGCGCGGTTGGCAGGGCCGTATCACCCAAGATCGCGGTATCCGCCTCGCGCGCATCTTGCGCGGCGTCGAAGAGGTGCGAACTTTGGACGGCAAGATGCTCCGCTCCGGCGAGGCCGCTCGTACAGGGTCTTTCACTGCATCGCTGCAAGACGTCTACGCCCAGCCCGCGACACTCCACCGGAAGGAGCGTCACCAGCTCATCCTCGGCCCACTTACCTTACTCAACGCCATTCTTGAGGAAGGCGAGAAAGGCAACCAGCTACAGCGCTACAAGGGCCTCGGGGAGATGAACCCGGACCAGCTTTGGGAAACCACGCTAGACCCTGACGCCCGCACCTTCCTGCAAGTAAAGATCGACGACGTGGCCGAGGCCGACGACCTCTTTACAAAGCTCATGGGAGACGTTGTCGAACCGCGCCGAGAGTTCATCCAGGACAACGCCCTGAGCGTCGCCAACCTCGATTTCTGATGGCGCCTCTGGGAAGATCTGCCCCATCTGTCACGCCTCTCGCGTTTGGCGGCTCTGCCCTTGGCGGGATGCCGGACACTTACGGACACGATGTGAGCGAAGCGCAGGCGCGGGACACGCTGGAGGCGATATTTGAAAGCCCGGTCAACCACCTGGACACCTCGAACAACTACGGCATGGGTCGCTCGGAGCAGCGCATTGGGGATGCGATCCGGGCGCGCGGTGGGCTTCCAGAGGGCTTCGTCCTCGCCACGAAGCTCGACCGTGACATGGACGCAGGACGTTTTGACGCCGATCGCGTTCGTCGGTCTTTGGAGGAAAGCCTCACGCGCCTCGGTCTCGACCGCGTCCAGATTCTCCATTTTCATGATCCGGAACATGCGCGCGACATGGACGAGATTACGAAAACCGGGGGTGCCATTGAGGAACTGTTCAAGCTGAAAGATGAAGGGCTGTGCGATGCCACTGGCATCGCAATGGGCCGAACGGACATCCTCGCGCCGCTGGTCCGGGATTTCCCGTTCGATATCGTTCTGAACCACAATCGCTATACTTTGCTGAATCGCGCGTCAGAGCCAGTGTTCGAGGCCGCACAGGCCAAAGGCATGACGATCTACAACGCAGCTCCTTACGCAGGTGGCGTGCTGGCCAAGGGGGCGGGGTACGGACGCATTACTTATCAGGAAGTTACGGACGATACGCAACTCAATCCAGTTCGCGAAATCGAAAGGCTCTGCGCTGAACACGGCGTCGCCCCGGGCGCGCTCGCGCTGCAATTCTCACTGCGTGCCTCTCTTATCGCCTCTACAATTATTGGCGTAAGCAAGCCGGAGCGGGTTGCGCAGACTCTTGAATGGGCTGAGGCAGACATCCCCGATGCGCTCTGGAAGGCAGTCGAGGCCCTGCCCGTGGACCGCGCGGACCCGGAGGCTAACCGCGTTTACAAACCGGGCTGACCGTCTTTAAGGCAAGGCCACGTCAAGCAGAACCGGATGGTGATCTGACGGCCAGACGTCGCCCATTTTGGTGTTGAACACGACAGGTTGTCCCGGGCGAATGTCCGGGCTGACCCCGAGATGGTCGATGGCTCCAAACAGGTGAAGGCCACGGTCGAAATGGAAGCTCGCTCCGCGCGGCTTCGGGAATGAGAGACCGAGCGCCTCGAACTTATTGTGGAAAATAGAGCCGTGCCGTGCGTTGAAGTCGCCAAGAAGGACGAGCGTCTCACCGGCGGCTAACCATGGGCCAATTCTGTCCGCGACCAGCGTCATGGAAGCTTGGCGATTTGTCCGGGAAAACGCGTCTGGGTGAATATTCACCACGCGAAAGTGCTTCCCGGAGGTCTCGAACACAGCCCAACTCGCAAAGCTGGGGGAAGCTCCGTCAAAGCCGCGCGAGTAGAGGACGTCGGGTGTCGTCGAAAAATGAAACCAGCCTTCTTCGACCAAGTCGAACATATCGCGGCGATAGAAGATCGGCTGCGTTGGCGGAAGTACACGTGCATCTCCGGTGGCGGCGGCCGCGTATTCCGGATTCTGCGCCAATAGAAAATCCCGTTTGAGGTTGATGTTGCCGTCACCCCCGCGTGCAAAGCTCTCCATCTCCTGAAAGCCGATAATGTCCGCGCCGAGTGCCTTCAGTGTCGCGTCCATCGGAGCCTTGCGTTCCTCCCAGCCGCTCAGGCCCCAACGCCCCTCTTGCTGCTCTAGCCAGATGTAATGGACGTTCCAGGTGGCAAAGCGGATGTTGCTCGTTTCCTTCTTTGGCAAGGTTTGCGACGGTGACAATCGAACGTGTTCGCAGCCCAATAGAACAAAGGGCAACGCCAAAAGCGCCACCAAGAGCCAGACCATTCTTCGCACCTCAGCGCTGAGCCAAGTTCATATTTCGTGGATCTCTGCCACTTCGACAGATCCGCTGCCATCAAGAACAAGAGGGTTGCGGGAGGCCATATCGCAGGCCGCGCTATGACTGTCTGCGGCCAGAATGGTGTAGCCTGAGGCCGGGTTTGCGCCGCCATGCTCGACACGGCCGGCCGCGCTCACGGTGTGGCTTTGCATGACAGGGTTTCCCGGGTCGACAGTTGCCTCGCCAAGTTCTTCGTACCAACGGCCCCATGCAGCCATGGCCTCGGCCCCTTCTTCAGGTGTGTCTGGCGTTTTGCCGCCGTGGTAGATCAATAGAAATTTGGGCATGTGCGGTCCCCCTTTCGTCGACAGTAGGCGCGCAATCGCAGATTCGCTCAACCCTCCCGCCCGTGTTTCGGTGGGATCGGCAAGACGATGGCCGCTCGTTCAAGGCATGCGCGTATCTGAGCGATGTTCTCCACAAGGCGCGTTCGGCATCCTCTGCGCTTTCCAGGCTTGTTTGGTGAATAGGTCTGCGGCTTGCCGGAAGAACGTCAGCTGTTCTGAACGGCGTCAATCATGTCCACCCAGTGCACGCTGGCGTCTCCGCTCGCGAAAGCGGTCCCGATCCGCTTCGCTGTATTCGTCCACGCAAAGATGGCAGCGCGCGCCTTCTTCATACTCAGCACGCTCCGTGTCCGCAGGCTCGAGCGGCCTACGGCAGGCGTGGCAAAGCACATGATCTCCTTCGGCCAGTCCATGCGTCACGCTCACCCGCTTGTCGAAGACGAAACAGGCACCATTCCAGCGTGACTGGGCCTCCGGGATGTCCTCAAGATACTTCAGAATGCCGCCTTTGAGGTGGTACACCTCGTCCACCCCCTCCCCTCTGAGGAAGTTAGTAGATTTCTCACAACGGATGCCGCCAGTGCAAAACATGGCAATCCGCTTTCCTTCAAACCGCGCTTTGTTTGCGGCCCACCACGCGGGAAACTCGCCAAAGCTGCGCGTCTCGGGATCTACGGCGCCTTCAAAGCTGCCGATGGCCACCTCATAGTCGTTGCGGGTATCGATGGTCACCACATCGGGCGCCATGATGAGGGCGTTCCAGTCAGCCGGATCCACGTACGTTCCTACCCCTTCCGCCGGGCGGACATGGGGTTGGCCCATGGTGACGATCTCGCGTTTCAGCCGCACCTTCAGCTTTTTGAATGGTGCGTTGCGGGCCGCGCTTTCCTTCCATGTCAGGTCCCAGCACCCCGGAAGGTCGCGTATCGCTTTGATCACTTCAAGCACGCCGTCCCGCGGCCCGGCGATCGTGCCATTGATCCCCTCCGACGCCAGTAGAAGCGTGCCTCGCACGCCGTTCCTCTCACATACCTCGACGAGCCCCGGCTTAAGCCTGGCGGGGTCTTCAAAGCCGGTGAAGTGATAAAGCGCTGCAACAGTGAACATAGGCGCGAGATACGCATTTGCCTTCGCCCGCTCAATCCCTACCCTTCCGCCATGATCCTCAAGAAGCTCGATAAGGCCAAAGTGAAGGGTGCCGAACGCGGTCGCGCACAATTGGCTGCCTACATTCAGGCCCAGCGCGTGCCTGAGCCTGTGCTTGAGAAGGAACTACACACCGGCACCGCCGCCACCCGTATTGGCCAGATCGGGCTCGCAACGACCGCCGAGCCGGAGGGCCTCGCATGCGCGGCAGGCTGCGCCTTCTGCTGCATCCTGAGCGGGGAGGATGGCGGCGTCATCACGGGGGTTGAGGCGAAAGCACTCCATACTGCTCTTGCATCAAAGGCCGGGGAGCCCGACGGTCGCGAATGGCATCCCAGTGCATGCCCGTCCCTCGACCCGGAAACGCGACTATGTCGGGCCTATGAGGCGCGCCCGATGATCTGTCGAAGCTATATTAGCCGTGACCTGGCCGCCTGTCAGGAGATCGCGGAAGGGCGCCCTGCGGAGGGTACCGGTACGCGCGCTGCTTACGGCACATATCTTTCCGTGCACACGCTCGCCCGCGCTGCTCTTGGCCCCGGTCGCGCGCCCACCTATTCATTGCGGCGCGTGGCGGAGGCTGCCGTGGACGGCGTGCCCCTTGATGATGCGCTGAAATCTGCACGCCACCGTCCTGCAGAGCTCCTCAAGGAGCAGAAGCGCGCCAACTTAAGTCAGGACTAGACGCATGAAAGACGCCCTTCTCGTGATTGACGTGCAGAACGATTTCTGTCCCGGCGGAGCCCTCGCCGTGCCAGAGGGTGACAGCATCGTTCCCGGAATTAACGCGCTCATGGCTGAGTTTGAGACTGTCATCCTCACTCAGGACTGGCATCCTCCCGGCCATTCCTCTTTCGCATCGTCCCACAATGCAGAGCCGATGAGCCTAACTGAAATGCCCTACGGCCCTCAGGTCTTATGGCCTGATCACTGTATCCAGGGAAGCAGCGGAGCAGCATTCCACGCAGACCTTATTACTGACAGGGCGGACCTTATTATCCGCAAAGGCTACAATCCCGCCATCGACAGCTATTCTGCACTGTTCGAGAATGATCATACGACGCCCACTGGCCTTGAAGGCTACTTGCGCTCTCGCGAGATCGACGCACTGACCCTCGTGGGCCTGGCCACAGATTTCTGCGTGAACTTCTCTGCAGTCGATGCGGCGAACGCTGGCTTTCAGGTGGATGTCCGGGTAAATCTCACTCGCGCAATCGATTTTAACGGATCGCTAAAAGCAGCGACCGAAGGCATGCGCGCCGCGGGCGTTTCGCTACGATAGGACAGCAAACCCAGCCATATAACCTGCAATCGCGAGTACGGAGAACGCCAGGAGGACTGGCGGGCTTGCCTTCTCATTCATCGCGTCATCGACCTTAACAGGCGGACCAAAAACGCGCGCCTTTTCCATCGCTGTTATGCAGGCAGTGAGGTCAAATTCCCCTTCCGGCACGTCTTGGTCTTCGGCACTGCGCCCACGCACAGCATCCGTCATGCAAGCCATGAGGTAGTCTCGTGTCTCTTCGTCACAGAGTGGGAAATGCCCGTCCGGCGCACCGCTGGAGTAGCTCTCAAGCGCGATCCCCGCGTCAGATAGGATGGAGATGGTCTGGGCGCTCGCCCTGCGTGCAGCTTGGGCCGTCATAGGATCCCGAAAAGCCGCATAATGCACGTGTGTCGGCGCGGCCCCTCCGACGGTGGTCTGACCCCGATCTGCGGGCAGGATGTCAATGTCATAGTTCAGCTGCATGGCGCGTTTCCACACGGTTACTCCACCTCAGCGTGTAGTGCTGGAATGTGGACGAATTCCGGCGCATTAATGGAATGTTAGCGAAAATCGGATGCCGACGCGCACCGGTTTGGGAGGACGCAATGGTCGATATCGCGACGCGAGTCTGGAACCACAAATGGAAGATCGACCCGATCGTTCGGTCGCTCATCGACACCGATTTCTATAAGCTCCTCATGTGCCAGTCGGTGTTCCGTAATCGACCCAACACAACGGTCACTTTCTCCCTCATCAATCGCTCGAAGGACGTGAAG
>JBCCPQ010000058.1:0-11643 GCA_039024825.1 Pseudomonadota bacterium | reverse complement strand
TGCAGCCTCATCAGCCAGCGCCGTGATGGCACCGGCTGCCACACCGCGCCGCATGAGCGTTTGCGCCATGAGGCCAATATCATTCACGGGGCCCTCGAGATCTGCGTCGAGGTAGAGGTAATCGCCCACGCCAACAAGCACGGCGCGCGTCTCTGCAGCGGCCAGAACAGGCGCGCAGGAAAGGCAAAGAGCAAAGACGTGCTTGAGCATGGCGTTAAGCTAACCCGCAGACCTGGACCCTGCTAGGCCACCAGAACAGGCTAACGGCATTTGTCATCGCCCATGTCCGCCCCGTGCGCGCCGGTTTCTTTGCAAGACTTCGGCGCACCCTAACCACCGCTGGGCGCAATGCGCGTGGCGCCGATCCGGGTGGCGCCCTCGGGGATCGTTACCGCATCGATGGACCGCAGGAAGCCGTTGAATTCGGGGTTTCGGCGCGTGGCGACCTCTCCCGCGCGGATCGCGCGATCCACCTGCTCGGTCTCCAGCGCCAGCCGCGTGGGAATCTCATCGAGCAGCGCCCGTTCCTCGGCATCGAGCACCCCAAAGGCAACCTCGCCCACAAAAAGCTTGAGGTCGTCGCACTGCCAGCCCGCGAGCGTCCCGCGAAGCTGGCGCACCCGCGACCGGGGCAGCTCGCAGCGCCACTGGATCAGATCCGCCGCGTAGTCATCGAGCGACAGACGCAGCACGTCATATCCCACTCGCGTCGCCGAGCCCATGGAGCTATTGGCAATCGCCAGCCCCAAGCCGATCCCACCCGGTCCCGACACGCTCTGGTTCCAGTCGTAATCCGACGACGTCCCTGCATTTGCCACGAGGAACAAGACGCGGGAGACTTTGACGGCCTGTTCCTCAGTCATCGGGCCGTAGGGGTTCTGCGCCTTTGCCCGCGCGACGCTTAATCCCGTGGTCCCAAAGTTGTCCGTGATCCCGCCGTCAAGCAGCTTCACGTATTTCACCTTTTCGGGGTCGCGGTAGGTCTCCAGCGTGGCGCCATAGGCGCGCAGGGCCGAGGTGGCCTCCGGGTTGTTGCGGGCGGAGGTGAGCCAGTCCGGCTCCTCGTAATTGCATCCTTCCTGATGCGCGGTCAGCACGATGGGAGAGAAGACGAGCGGGAAGGCCGCCGAAGCCGCCACCGCCTCCGAGATCGGCAGATCTGAGAGGTCGGAACACAGGGCGTCAAAGCTCTCCTGACTAAAGAGGAACGGCGTCGAATTAGCCACGTCTGCCGCGTTGATCCACGTCGTTGCGTGCCCCGCCGCCCAGAGGTCCGCGAAAGTCTCGCCGCCAAGGATCGTCTCATCGAGGAAGCGCGCGAACGTGTTGCGGCCATTCACGCCGCCGGACAGGCCGCGCGCCAGCGTGAACGGATTGAAGACACCGGTGGCCATGTACTTTTCGCCGTCCTGGACGAGGTACTCGCGGTAGGTATCGAGGCCTTGCGGCCCCCGGAGGCCGTAGTAAGCCGCCGTAACAGACCCGCCCGACACGCCGGAGACCAGCCGCACATGCGACAACAGCCCATCGGGGTTCTCTGCGCTCCGGGTGGCCTCGCGCAGGGTCTTGAGCATCCCGTAGGAGAACGAGGACGCCCGCGTGCCACCCCCGGAGAAGGCGAGCCCGATAAAGATATCGTCGCGGCCCTTGTCAGCGCCGCCAAAGGGGGCCTCCGCGACGGTGGATGGCTCGGGCGTAAAGCTGTTGATCGGATCGTTCCAGGCCGCGCAGCCCGCCAGCAAAGACAAGGCACCAAGCGCCCCGCATGTCGTTCGAAATCCCATGGCGAGGTCTCCCGGCCTCAATGTCAGAACCGCTCTCCGGGCGGCGTTCTCAACGGTCGGAAATGTGCAAGGCGCTGACTTCGATTGCAAATCCTTTTTCGGTCTCCAGAAGGCGCGGCTTGGCGCCGTGGCGGACGGCGATAGCCTGCACGAGAGACAGGCCAAGGCCATGACCAGGCACGCTGCCGTGGCCCTGCCCCCGGGCAAACGGCGTGAAGAGCCGCTCACGCAGGCCCGGATCCGCGCCCGGCCCGGTGTCAGCGACGGTGAGGACGACACGGTCCCCCCGTACGGCGACACTCAGGCGGATCTCGTCTCCCGGGCGAGTATATTTCAGCGCATTCTCCACGAGGTTAGAGATCATCTGCGACAGAAGCTGCGCGTCGCCCAACATCCGCGCGCCCGGCTGCAGATCGAGCGTCAGCGCGCGCCCATCCTCCTCCGCCACGGGGCCGTAGAGCTCACCCAGGGTCGCGGCGATCTCCGACAGGTCAACGGGCGACAGGGCCGCCGTGTTGCCCGCGTCGGCATCGAGCTGAGCGATGGCGAGAAGCGAGTCAAAGAGGCGGATCGTCGTCCGGATCTCCTCATCGAGCCCCGCGCGGGAGGCCGCATCGAGATCGAGCGTGTTCAGCCGTGCCCGGATCCGGGCGAGAGGCGTGCGCATCTCATGTGCCACCGCATTGCCGAGCCGCTGATGCGCCTCAAAAAGGTGCGTGATCCGCGCGAGCATGGCGTCGATGTTGCGCGCGAGTTCAGCATGTTCAGAGCCTTCCGGCGCGTCCCTCGGCATGGTTACGCTGAGACCCCCTGCCCCGCCTACATCTGCCAGAGCGGCGTTGAGCCGTGCCGTGCGCGCCTGTGCGCCACGCGCCACGATCCACGCCGCAGCGAGGCCCGCCGCGACCATGAGCGCGCCAAAGCCGGCAAAGACGCCCCGCATGCCTGCAAGCGTCGCCTCCACCGGGGCAAGGGCCACACCGGTCAACAGGTCAAATCCCCCTCGCAATTCCCGGGTATCAAGGAGGTAGGCCCGCCCCGACAGGTCCGCCTGCCCCCGAAAGGGCGGCGCGGGAGCGGCCTTGGGCCAGCTCTCATACGTTCCCGCAAGCGCTGCGCCATCCCGATCCGTGAGCAAGTAGACCGAACCCGCAGGGTCACCCCGCAGCGCACGGTACTCTATCGCCTCGCGAAGGGCCGGGATCCGGCGCTGGTCGTAGAGCGCTTCAAAGCCCTGAACCTCCGCCTCGAGCCGCGTCTGCGCCTCGGTCATCAACCGATCACGCAACTGGCCCTGCACGATGACCACTCCCAGCACCGCAAAGATTAGCGGGATCAGGGCCACAAGGGCCGCGGTGCGGAAGGTAGATGTCACGGCTCTTCGATGGTTTCAGCAGGACCAAACCAGTAGCCCGCGCCCCGCTCCGTATGGATCCAGGGGCGCCCTGTTTGCGTCTCTAACTTGCGGCGAAGACGGCCTACATGGACGTCGACGACATTCGTCTGCGGGTCGAAATGCAGGTTCCAGACGTTCTCAAGGAGCTGCATCCGCGAGAGCGGCGCACCGGCATGGCGCGCGAAATACAGCAGCAGTTCGAATTCCTTTGGCGAGATCGGGATATGGGCCTGCTCGTAGTGCACCGTTCGGGCCTTCACACGGACTTCGAGCCCCTCGAAGACAAGGTAATCATGCTCTCCTTGCGCGGCAGTTGCCCGGCGCATGAGCGCACGGATGCGGGCGCGCAATTCCTCTGGGGAGAACGGCTTGGCAAGGTAGTCATCGGCCCCCCGGTCGAGGCCATGGGTCCGATGCCCGGCATGCGCCAGCGCGGAGACCATGAGGATGCCCTGCACGCTCCCCTCCGCGCGAAGACGGGCGAGCAGATCGACGCTATCGCCGTCCGGCAACATCCGGTCGAGGATCGCGAGGGGATAGGTCCCCGCCTCGGCGGCTGCCAGCGCTTCGGCGCAGGTGGTCAGGTGTTCGGTGGCAAAGCCCAGCTCTTCACAGGCTGAAAGCAAGGCCTGCGCCATTTCCGCGTCATCCTCCACCACGAGGATGGTGTCGCGCTGGGGTTTGGCCGGATTAGTCAAAGTTCACCACCTCAGGGTCGAGCATATTGCTGCCCGAGGGCAAGCGCAGCCCGTCGTGGGGCGCCCAGGGATCAAGGACGTAGTGACGCCGCCCCCCGCCCGCCAAAGCAATGCGCAGGAGAACGGGCCTCTCGAAAGTGAAGTTGGTGTGCCAGCCCTCTGCCATCTCTGTCACTGGAATGCCGTCTATTGCGTCAATCCTATCGCCCGCGGAGAGGCCTAGGAAGTAGCCAGCGCCATTTCCCGCGACGGCTGTGATCTCCCCACCCGGGGCGATGGTGAGGCCAATATCGCCGAGCGCGTATGTGTCCCGCGATCTCGCGGATGCCTCAGGCTGCAGGAGCGCAAGCATCGTGGCCGACCGCGCCCGGTTCAGGCTGAGGTCGAGACGTTCACCACGCCGGATCACGGTGAGCGTCACCTCCACCCCCGCATCGGCGAGGACGAACGCCATGTCGCCCGGATCAGCGACCCCCTGCCCTGCCGCGCGGATCAGGATGTCGCCCGCTTCAAGCCCTGCGCGGGAGGCGGGCGAACCGGGGAGGACATCCTCCACCAACACGCCCGGCCCCACATGGTCGAGCGCCTCGGCGATTTGGCCAGAGAGCGCGCGCAGATGAAAACCGGGGGCCGCGAACTCAGGAAGCGGGCCGCTCAGGATAACATCGCTTACATCGGACACCGGCACCGCGTAAGCGATACCGACAAAGTACCGGGAGCCGTCCGCGATCCGTGCGTTGACCCCAATGACGCGCCCGGAAGCGTCCACCAGCGGCCCACCGCTCGACCCAGGATTGACCGGCGCGGAATGCTGAATGTACTCTACAGGTTCCGTCGAAACCACCTGTCGGCTCTTGTTAGAGACGATACCGGCAGTCAGCGTGAAGGCTGCTTCCAGCGGCGCCCCTGCGGCATAGACAGCCTGGCCAACCTCCAGAAACCCGGCTGCGGGTTGCAGCACATGGGAAAGCTCGGTGGTGAGTTCGAGCACCGCAAGATCCCGTGCGGTATCCACCGCCACCACTGTTGCGCGGACCTTGTCGCCTAGGGAGGAAACGACGACGACAGAGCGGCGCGCACCCACTACGTGAGCATTCGTCACCACCCTGTCGCCGCGACCAAAGACGAAGCCAGAGCCAAGAAAGGTCTCCCGGCCATCCGCGCTCTCCAAAACGAGGGTCGCACCGATGACACGGTTGGCCACGGCAGGGTCGAGCCCCGCCGCCTCTGCCCCGGTCCGGGGGATGATCCCCCAGAGACAGGCAAAAATAACTAGGTAAATCAATCGCATGATGTGCCCTTCGTCGTTGATGGGTCGAACCTATGCACCCGCATCCCGAAGGTCAGGTGAAAAACCCTGTCATGTTTCAAGGCCTTGTTGGCAGGCGGGGAAAGCGCCGCTAACGTCTGTGCAAGACCTGTTCACGAGGACAATTGCGATGACGTATTTCAAAATGACTTTGGGGGCCGCGGCCCTCCTTATGGCGGGCCTGCCTGCCCAGGCTGAGGGCCCTGCCCTGCTGGAGCAGATGCAGGCAAGCCGCGTGATGTATGACGCGGGCGTGGAGGCACGGGACCCGCTTCTCGTGCTTGCAGCGGCGAAGATGCGCAAATCCCTCGACCCGCAGCCGCAGGAGGGTGCGTCCGGGGACGGACCCCTCCTTGCCGATGACATGCTCGCCACGGCGCGCAAACTCGCGACCGGGGACGACCTGATGCTGGGCCTCATAGAGGACGTCGCGGTGGAGACAACGAAGGGCGTCGTGATCGGCCCGGTTTACAACATCGCCCGGCTGGGCGCTCGGGCCACGGATCGTTACGCGGACGTCCCGTTTGCCGGTGGTGAGTACGCAGAGATCTACGTGGAAGCGCGCGGCAATGCGGACCTGAACCTGCGGATCTTCGATTCCCGTAACCGTCTTGTCTGCTCTGACACCGATTCCAGCGCCATCGCCTATTGCGGCTGGCGGCCCCGATCAGAAGGCAACTTTACCATCGCGGTGGAGAACGCCTCCGCCAGTGCCGTCGACTACTCCATGATCACGAATTGAGGCGCGCCATGTTCCGAACACTCGTCTCTACCCTTGCCCTTCTCGCCCCCCTGCCCGCCTTGGCGGACAATTTCGCGCTGCTCGTGGGCGCGAGCACTTACACCAATCTGGAGGAGCGGTTCTGGCTCACTGGTCCGGCCAATGACGTCGACCTTGTTCGCACCTACCTCACGACCGCTGCGCCCGTGCCCTTCGCCGAAGAAAACGTGATCGCGCTCGCCGATGGTGTGGAAGGCGCTGGCCTTCCGACACTCCAAGGGATCCGCGACGGCTTTGCGGAGCTCGCGGGCCGCATCGGTCCTGGCGATTTTGTCTATTTGCACTTTTCCGGCCACGGGACGCAGGCCCCGGCCATCAATCCGGAAACGGAGATCGACGGCCTCGATGAGATGTTTCTACCCATTGATATCGGCCCCTGGAACGACACGGTGGGCACCGTCGAAAACGGCCTCGTGGACGACGAAATCGGGGAGCTGATCGGAAGCCTGCGCGCCACGGGCGCCACCGTCTGGGCCGTCTTTGACGCCTGCCATTCGGGCACGGTGACCCGCGCGGCCCCGGCAGCGGGTGACGATGTTCGGATGCGCAAGCTCTCTCCCGACGCGCTCGGCGTACCCGAGGCCGCGCTGATCGATGCCGAAGTCGCCACGACGCGCGCCGCTCCCGGGCCCCGTCAGCGGCCGCCGTCACCTCTCGATGGTGGTGAGGGCGATGGCGCGTTCGTCGCATTCTTTGCCGCCCAAACAACCGAAGTCACGCCGGAGAAGCGTCTGCCGCGCGGGGCGCCTGACCGCCGCTCTCAGGGCGTTTTCACCTACACGATCTTTGAGACTCTGGCCGAAAACCCCGGCGTCACCTACCGCCAGCTCGGCCAGGAAGTGCTGCGCAAGTACGCGGTGCAGAACCTCGCCCTGTCCACGCCGATGTTCGAAGGCGATCTCGACGGGTTCGTGTTCTCCGGCGAGGCGGGAGAGCCGATCTTCCAATGGCCGGTGCGCGAGGGGGAGTTCGGGCTACGAATTGATGCCGGGCGTCTCCAGCAGCTGGCGGAGGGCGAAGTTCTCGCGCTCCTGCCAACCGCCGCGAGCGCGGTGGAGGACGCAATCGGCTTTGTGGAGGTCACGTTCCTCGACACGTTTGAGGCCGATGTCGAGCCCATAGAGCGCGACGGCATGGCGGCTGTCGATCCCTTTGACGTGGCCCGAGGCACCTTCGCTCGCAAGATAGAGCAGGGGGTGGATTTCACCCTCCAAGTGGCGCGGCCCGAGGGGGTGGTGCCCGACACGGTCGCAGCGGCGCTTGCCCAGTTGGCCGAAGATGCCGGCGCCCGCATTGCCCTGGTAGAGCCGGAGGCGGAGGCCGACGTGCGCCTCGCCGTGATCCCAGACTCCGCGCGTCCGGAGGCGCTATGGCTCCTTCCTGGCACGGGCTATTTCACGCCTGAGAAGGCCGACCAGACGCCGTCTGTAGGCTTCGGCGGCCGGGACGCGGCTGAAGTTGCCGCTCTGCTTGACGACAGCCTCGGCTCAATGGCGCGGGCAATCAACCTTCTGCGCATGGGTGGGCAGTACGACCAGACCGACCTTGCTGTTGATCTTAGGCTGCAGACCCGGAACCGGCAACAGCGCGAATTGACGGATCTCGACCTGACCTCCGTTCCCGTGTTGGTGCCCGACGATCAGGTGCACGTTCTGGCGCGCAATGATGAGGCGTTTCCGGTGGATGCCAACGTCCTCCATATCGGCTCGGATTACGCGATCTCGCATTTCTACAACGGGCGCTTGCAGCCGGGTGACACGCTCAAGAAGGGCCTTTTCCGGATCACGGACACGTCCTTTGGGCGCGACCGTGTGGTGATCATCCTGACCCCGGCGGAACCTCAAACTCCGGTGGAGGACCTGCGCTTTCTGGCGCAGTCCGCCGTAGAAGTGACCCGCGGGGCAGGGGACCCGGGCGCGAAGAGTTTCTCAGCACAGCTTCGGAACGCAGGCTTTGGGACCGTGACCCGGGGCGCGGTGAGCATCGACGACAACAGCGGACCCGCACCTGCCATCCTGCAGTTTGACATCGACACCGTGCCAGGAAGCTGACGGATCCCAAAAGTTGCCCATGGGCAATTTTTCCGGGGTCAGGTGGGAGTTCTGGCCGTCAAATTGCCCATGGGCAATTTTTCAGCCGCGCTTGCGATCGGCCAGAAAACTCTCAAACGCCCCGCGGAGACTTCCGTCAGACATGTTTGCTTCGAAGACCATCGTTACCTTGCGGCCCTTACGGGTTACGCGGATAGGGCGGTCAGCCGACGTGCGGCGGAACTCTCGCGGGCTTTCCGCCGGATTTGAGACTGGCTTGACCCGCACCGCCGCCTTCAAGCGCTTTATGACCGTTGCGCCATCATGCAGCTGGCCGCGCGCCTTTTCTCGCTGCAGCGCGCGAGCTTCCTCCAGCACGGTTTGAGCCGACTCTGGCTTGGCCAGAAGGGGTTTGAGATCGCGCGCGTGCCGCTCTTTGATGTCGCGGACGGTGGCATAGGCGCGAATGACGTCCTGCGGCAGGTCCACCATGGCCAGATAGCGAGAGAGCCATGGCGGCGACACTTCGAGCCGGGCGGCCATCGCCTTTTGCTTGCCGCCATAGTAGCGCTCGATGGCATCGGCATAATCCACGGCGCGCTCATAGTCTGAGATGTCTTCACGGTCGCGGTTCTCGATATCTGCGAGGCGGAACGCCTCTTCGTCGGTGAGGTCGCGCACTTCGATGAGGTAGCGGAACTGCGGGTAGTTGTTCGCGTTGAGCCAGCTCACCGCAAAGTGCCGCCGGGCGCCGCAGATCACCTCATAGCCCGCTTCGGTCCGGCGCACGATGGCCGGGAACTCCTGGCGCCCCTGGGCGCGGATACCGTCGATGAGGTCGCGGCAGTTCTCTTCCGTCAGCAGGTCATAGGCGCGGTTGTGACGCTCCCACATGACGCAGTCGGCGGGATCGACCCAACGAAGAGTCTTTTCCTCCACCTCGCCGGAGACCGCGTCAGACAGCGCTGTCGTCCGCTTGAGGAAGCGGGCGCTGCGAGGTGCGGCGGATTTTGTCTCTAACCCGCCCAGAATGTCGTCATAGACGTCGTGCTTCTTGCTCATAGCTTGCCTTCCTTTCTGAGGGCGGCGTGGTGGCTGGGCCAGGTCTTGCGGATCAAAAGCTCAATCTCTGCATTCACAGCGTCGAGGTAGGCGCGGCATCGCTTGTGCGTCTCCGTGCGGGTGGCCGCGCCGGTGAGTTCATAGACGGTTCCAAGGCTCGCAGTGGCGTTGTCGATCTCAGCTGAATCCTTGAGAACAGCAGTCATCATATCCATGGGAAAGACCGCATCCATCATCCTCTTGATGGCCTGATGGGCGCTTTTCTGGTCGTTCATCTTGGTGGCGAGGATCTTGAGGAAGGCATAGTTGCGCTCTCCACCGGCCTCTGCCAGCTCCCCTAGGGTCGCGCCCATCATCTTGAGAAAATGCGCCGTAGAGCCGAAATCAATGTTGTTCGGCGGCGCCGGGATCACGAGCGCGTCCGCTGCCCGAAGCACTGACAGCGAGATCATCCCGAGCGCCGGTGGCGGGTCCATAAGGATGACGTCAAACTGGTCGCGGATTGTGTCTATACCTGCCCGAAGCCGGTCGAGAACGAAGGCCTGCTCCCGCACCATGCGGGCTGCAAACTCGTATTCCGCGTCATAGAGACCGAGGTTGGCAGGAAGAAGAGCGATACCCTGCCAGTACGTTGCCCGGAGCGCATAATGCAGCGTGGAGGGCCCGCCATGGCGGAAGAATGGATAGAGCGTGTCCTCATCTTCATCCACGTCCACGTCCGGGTTCAGCCCGAACATCGACGTCGTTGAGGCCTGGCTATCGCAATCCACTACGCAGACACGGTAGCCTTTAAGGGCAAGATACTGCGCAAGGTGGCAGGTCACCGTGGATTTGCCGACGCCGCCCTTGAAGTTCTGGATAGCAAGGACAAGCGCGCGATCCTCGGGGGCGCGGTGGGGCAGGGTGCCGAAAAGCTCCCGCATTCGATTGACGGCGGCGAGACTGTAGCCCGTCCGTCGCCCGGTCTCCGGGTCCTTTTCCGGCGGCGGCAGGCGTCCGTTCGCCTCAGCGTCACGGATCGCCTTTTCGGAGCGCCTCACCATCTCCGCCGCCTGGCTGACGCGGAAGCGCAGATCGAGGGTCTTGGTCGTCCCCGGCGCATAAAGCTTGTCACGCAGACGCGTGATAACGGTATCGGCGCGGCCCGCGAGCGTCTCAAGATCGTCGAGGCCCACGGGCGGAAGGGGATTGTCCATGACTGCTCTCACGTGCTTTTGTTTTGAGCGAATCTTGGAGGGCGCACGGCCCCGCGTAAAGTGCGAATTTTGGCGTGCGTGGCCTGAAAAAGCGAAAGTTGGCGCTTTTTGCCTGTCTGAGTGAACTTTGAGGGCGATCATGGGTTCGGTGCTCCGCTGAGAGGGAGCTTTCACCCGAAATGTAAGCGAATGCCTGATATGCCGGGCGCTGAGGCGGCAGCTGGCGCAACACCCCTCCCGAATCCAAATGAAAACCACCCCGAAGGTTCTGGATTCTGGATTCACAAGTTCACCGCACATAACGCACTGACAAAGATCGGTTTTCCTGCTCTGCCCTTACATCCTGGGGTGCCTTCGCCTACGGATCGGGATGGCTGTGCTTACGGGTCGGGACGGGCTGCCTTACGCCTTGGGTGGCCCGCTACGCTTACGTTTCGGGTGCGGCGCTGCAGGGTGAAAACAGGGTCTGAATATGCCATAGTTTCAAGGATTTGCGAATCAGGGGCGGCATCTTGATTCGTCAAAAGCTTACAAATCGGGTGACCCAGCGCCAGTTGCCCGACTCGGGCAGCGCTGATATCTTACAGCAGTAAACCTACAAAAGTAGGAATAAGCAGGTAAGAGCAGTGGCCAAACCAACGATGCGGACGGTGGATGTCCGGCCCAATGCAGAGACGCTCGTCAAACCGGGTGAGCTTGTCGACCTTGTGGAGGTGACGCCGCTGACGCTCGCGGACCGGCGCATCTATAACCAGTTGCTCGAAAACGCGTGGGACGCCATCGACAAGCCGGTGACGCATGTGATTTCCAAGGCTGATTTGCGCGGCTCGCACAATTCCAACGACCGGGTGGGGGAGAGTATCGAAAGGCTCATGGCCTCCATCGTCAAAGTGCGCGTCACGAAAGATGGGGAGGCGGCGATTGAACGGGTGCAGCTTCTCGGCGGCAACGTGGAGACCGCGCGCCGGGACGGGCTGCTTGAATACGAGATCCCGCAGCGTCTGAGGAAGATCATCAAGGATTCGACCGTTTTCGCCCGTTTGCAGCGCGAAGTGATGTTCGCGCTCAGCTCCAAATACGCGCTGACGCTCTATGAGATGATCCAGAAGCGCGGAAAGCTGAAATGGCGCTCCTCGGAGAGGTTCACGCTGGATGACCTGCGCGGGATCCTTGGGGTACCGAAGGGCAAGCTGACCTCCTGGTCGAACCTGAAGCTGCGCGCGATAGAGCCGGCCGTGGAGGAGGTGAACGCCCTCAGCGATTACGTGGTGGCGATAGAGCCGATCAAGACCGGTCGCCGTGTCACCCATGTGGAGCTGCGATGGTGGCCCAAGGATGGCGATGCGACCGCAGCGGCGGAGCGGGAGTTGCAGTTCTCCTCCGTCGG
>JBCCPQ010000057.1:0-11650 GCA_039024825.1 Pseudomonadota bacterium | reverse complement strand
TGCACGGAGCCTTCGAAATGGGCGCCGCTCTCGATTGCGATGGTCTTGTGGATGATGTCCCCTTCTACGCGCGCGGTGGAGGTAAGACGCACTTTCAGGCCACGGACACGGCCGATAATGCGGCCGTTCACGACCACGTCGTCGGCTACGCATTCGCCCTTGACCGTCGCGCCTTCGCCAACGGTCAGCAGATGCGCGCGGATGTCGCCTTCGACCTGACCCTCGATCTGGATGTCGCCGGAGGTGCGCAGGTTGCCCTGAATCGTCAGGTCAGCGGACAGCACGGATGCCGGCGGCTTTGCCTTGGGCGCCGCGGTGACGGAGGATTTGAATTCCGGCTTCGGCTCGGGCTTGGTGTCCGCCTTCGGTGCGGTATCGCCTGCCGGTGCGGGGTCGTTGATTTTGCTCTTAGAAAACATCTCTCGCAGCCTTGATGTAGATCAGTGGGTTCACCGGCTTGCCCCCGACACGCACTTCGTAGTGCAGGTGCGGCCCTGTCGACCGCCCGGAATTGCCGAGGTCACCGATATGCTGTCCGCGGCTCACGCGTTGACCCACGCTCACCCGAATCTTCGATAGGTGCGCATACCGCGTTTCGATCCCGAATTCATGCTGAATTTTGATGAGCCGCCCGTAGCCGGATGACCAGCCCGCATGGATCACCACCCCGTCAGCGGTGGCCTTGATGTCTGTGCCGATGGGCCCTGCCCAATCGTGGCCATTGTGCATCCGGCCCCAGCGCGGCCCAAAGCCGGAGGTGGAGCGGACTTCGCGCAGGTTTACGGGCAGCGCGAACGGCGCTTTCTGTGCCGCCAACCGGTAGAGGTTCATGCGGTCGAGATCGTTCAGGATGCGATTTGCGCGTTCCGTGTCGATGTTTGCGGCCGGGCTCTTGGTGGAGATCGAAAGCGGTGTCAGGGGGCCGCCCTGGCCGGAATAGCCGCGGCGCACCTGCTCCAGCAGGCTTTCCGTCGGCAGGCCCGCGGCGCGGAACATCTTGTCGAGCGGCTCCACAGAGATCGTCATCGCCTCCTCAAGGCGGCGGAAGATCTGGTCGTTCCGCGCCTCCAGCAGCTTGAGCTCTGCCTCCATCTCAGCGGCGAGGGTCAGGGCAAGAGCGGCGTCGGCTTCGGTCGTATCCCGCTCCACCGCGGTGTCTTCCAGTGCGTCGGAGAGGAAGGCCAGGGTGCGCTCAACCTCATCGGTGCGGGCAGCTTCGGGTGCTGCCCCGTCATTGGCTTCGAGGCTGGCGGTGAGCGATGTCATCTCTTCGCGAACGGCGTCCCGCTCCTTCGCGGTCCGGCGGAGCGTGGCTTGCACCACCTCGATCCCCTGTTCGAGCTCCTTGCGGCGGCTTTCAGAGGCCAGAAGCTCTGCCTGCATGACAGAGATCTGCGCCAGTGCCGCGTTGAAGCGCTCCTGAGCCGCGACGGCTTCGGCTGCGCGCGCATCGCGTTGGTCGGACAGGGCGTTCAGCCTGTCTTCGTAGACGGCTTGCTCACGCTTGGCTTGTTCGCGAAAGTTCCCGGCCCCGATTGAATCCATCAACAGGATGGCCGTGGCCACAATGGCCCACGCCACGATGGCCGTGGATCCGACCCAGCCCGCGAGCTGCGTTCCGGGGCCGAGGCGGACAAACCGCGTCTCCGTATCGGTGCGAAGGAATAAGCGTTTCTCGGGAAGCCGCCGTTCGAGCGCGACGTGCAGTTTGTGCGTAAGCCTGCTTAGCAAGTGTTCTCGTCCCCGTTCCCAATTGCCCCTTTTGGTGCAGGCGATCCTCCCAAGATCGGACCTGCGAGGCCCGCAAAACCCTTACCCGCGCGCGTGATTTCGCGCAATGAACTCGCATTCGATTGCCTTCAAAGCGGGGCAACCCCCTCAAAAGCGGCGAATTTTTGCCTATGACATAGGCCTTAAAGCCCGCGAGCGGCCTCGAGAACGGCGTCAGAGTGGCCGGGCACTTTCACTTTGCGCCAGATCTCGGCGATCTTGCCGTCGCTTCCAATCAGATAGGTGGCGCGTTCGATGCCCATGTATGTCTTGCCGTACATGCTCTTTTCGACCCATGTGCCGTACTTTTCGCAGACATCGCTTTCTTCATCGCTCACCAGCGCGACCTTCAGGTCATGCTTGGCCACGAACTTGTCGTGCTTTTTGATCGGGTCTTTGGAGACGCCGATGATAACCGCGCCCGCCGCGTCGAAATCGTCTACCGCGCCGGAGAACGCGATGGCTTCCTTGGTGCAGCCGGGCGTGTCATCCTTCGGGTAAAAGTAAAGCACGACCTTTTTCGGGGCGAGCTCGGATAAGGTGACTTCGCCACCGCCGTCACGGGGCAGGGTGAAGTCTGGGGCGGGGTCGCCGATGGCAAGCATGTGTCGTCTCCGTCTTGGTGCTATGATGGTTCTAGGCGGCGACGGTCGGAGTTAAAGAGCAGGCATGGTCGAAGAGGCGGTGAAACCCACGCGACGGCGCTGGCCCTATGTGGTCATCGGCTGTTTTGCGTTGGTGGCGCTCGCGCTTTTCGCCCTGTTCGCGCGGCTGCAGGCGCAGCCCATCGACGCCGGGCAGTGGATCACCGATCAGGTGGAGGCGCAGGTCGACAGCCTCGTTCCCGGCGCAAGGCTGGAGTTTCGCACGATCCGCGTGGGGATGGACCTCGATTATCATCCGCAGATCTACCTCGACGATGTGCGTCTGACCCGCGCTGACGGCGTGCCGCTGGTTGATCTTCGCTCCGTTCAAGGGGACGTCGGGGTGCGGGGGCTACTTGGGGGCGACGTGCAGCTCAGGCGGCTAGAGCTCTCCGGAGCCGTTCTTTTTGTCGACCGGAGCCGGGACGGCAGCTTTGATTTTTCGGTCTCAGGCGGCGGGGGCGAACTGACGGGCGTTTCTGATCCGGGTGACGTGCTTGAAGTTATCGACGAGCTTTTCGAGCGCACGGCGCTGCAGTCGCTGAGCGAAGTCTTCGCAGAGGGTATCACCGTCAATTACTCCGACACCGTGTCGGGCCGAGCCTGGACCGGCGATGGTGGACAGGTCCGCTTTTTCCGAGAGGGCAAGAGCTTGCTTCTAACGGCGGAGGCGGCGCTTCTCACCGGGCGTCAGGAGCTTGCGACGCTGTCATTGACGCTGAACCGGGATGAAGCGGGGGACGCGGATGTCTCCGTCGTTCTGGAGGATGCGGCGGCGCAGGACATCGCCAGCCAGTCCAGCGCGCTGAGCTGGCTCTCCGTGCTCGACGCCTCTGTCTCGGGCGCGCTCAAGGTGGAGATTGAAGACGGCGAGTTGGGCGAGTTGGCGGGGTCACTGGAGCTGGGCACGGGGTCGCTCCGGCCCAACGCGTCCACGCGGCCCATTCCGTTCTCTGAGGCGCGCATCGCCCTCGGGTTTGATCCCGCGACCCAGCGGCTGAGCTTTCAGGAGTTCTGGATAGACAGTGCCTGGGGTCGGGCCAGCGCGGAGGGCACCGCCCAACTCTCCCAGATGTCGGGTGCGCTTCCCGGCGAGATCGTGGGGCAGTTTCAGATAAACGACATCAGTGCCAACCCCGGCGGGCTCTATGACAGCGAGCGGCGCCTTGATCGTGTGGCGCTCGACTTCCGGCTGCGCCTGGATCCATTCACCCTCGACATCGGGCAGGCGGTGGCTGTGGACGGCGCGACGACTGCGCTGGCGTCCGGGCAGGTCCTCGCCACGGGGGACGGCTGGGATGTCGGGGTCGACATCGCGATAAACGAGGTGGAGGCGATCCGGGCGATGGAGCTCTGGCCCGTTTCGGTGCGGCCCGGCCTGCGAACGTGGTTTGCCAGCAATGTGGAGGGTGGCACAATCCGCGAGGCACGCTGGGCGGTTCGCGCAAAGCCGGATGCCAAGCCTCAGATTTCCTTCACGAAGCACTTTGAAGAGGGGCAGGTCCGCATCCTTCGCAGCCTGCCGCCGGTGCGCGATGCCGTGGGCTCTGTGGAGCTTGTGGATGCGCGGCTCACGGTCCTCATCGAGGAGGGTCGCGTCCGGGCGCCCGAGGGCGGCGATCTTGATGCGTCGGGGACGGTCTTTCACGTGGCCGATACCCGCCTGAAGCCCGCCACGGCGGACGTCCGTCTGGCCGCGGACGGAACCATCACGGCGCTTTTGTCCACGCTTGATCTGGAGCCCTTCGAATTCCTGACCAAGGCGAACCAGCCGGTGACATTGGCGGACGGCCGTGCCCGGGTGTCGGGTACGTTGTCCTTTCCGCTTCAGCCCAAGATTACCGGCGGTGACGTGACCCTCGACATGGCGGCGGCGCTTTCCAATGTTCGGTCTGAGACTTTGGTGGACGGCAAGGTTCTTTCCATGGCGCGGGCTGAGGCGCGGGTCACGAACGAGGCGCTCACAATCGGCGGCCGCGGGACGCTGGGCCAGGTTGCTTTCGATGGCGCTTGGGCGCAGGTGCTGGGGCAGGGGCCGGTGGGCTCAGAACTTCGCGGCGAGGTGGAGCTGTCTCCCGCAGCGCTCGACGAGTTTCGGATCGCGCTTCCGCCGGGGTCCGTGCAGGGCGAGGGGCGCGCAGAACTCGCCCTTGCGCTTCCGCCAGGCGCGCCGCCGGAATTCACGCTCACCTCTGATTTGCGGGGCCTTCGGGTGGCGATCGCGCCTGTGGGCTGGGTCAAACAGCCGGTTGCGAGCGGGTCGCTGATCGTGTCGGGCAGTCTTGGGCCAAACCCGGTCGTGCGGCGGCTGGCCTTGGCCGGTCCGGGTCTCGATGCCGAAGGGCGCCTGTTTCTTACGCCGGGCGGGCAAGGCCTCGACCGGATGGAGCTGGACGATTTCAACATCGGGAATTGGCTCACCGGGGCGTTGACGCTCAGGGGGCGTGGGGCAGGGGTGCCGCCCGCCGTGGAACTGCGCCGTGCGGCGCTTGATCTGCGGAGCGCGCAGTTTGGCCAAAGCAACCCCGGTGCCGAAGGGCCACCCCTGGACGTCGTCCTTGATCGCCTGATCGTATCTGACGATATCGTCCTGACAGGTCTAAGCGCGCAACTTACGACTACCGGCGGGCTGCTCGGCGTGTTTCAGGCGCGCATGGGGGGCGGGGCACCGCTCTCCGGTAGTCTTCAGCCCACGGCGAACGGGCCGATGGTGACGATCCAGTCCCAGGACGGAGGCGGCGTTATCCGGGACGCGGGTATCTTCCGGCAGGTGCGGGGTGGGCAGTTGGCCCTCACGCTCGTGCCCCAGCCCGGGCAAGGGATCTATGACGGGACGCTTGATCTCGCCGATATCCGCGTGGAAGACGCACCTTCCATGGCAGAGCTTTTGTCGGCCATTTCTGTCGTGGGCCTTCTGGAGCAGCTCGACGGTCAGGGCCTTGTTTTCAACGAGGTGGATGCGCAGTTCCGGATCACCCCGCAGCAAGTGATTATCACCGAAGCCAGCGCGGTGGGCGCGTCCCTGGGGCTCTCGCTCGACGGGATCTTTGATACCCGCGCACGGCGAATGGACTTTCAGGGCGTCGTTTCCCCGCTTTACCTCATCAACGGTATCGGCAGTTTCCTGACCCGGCGCGGGGAGGGGCTTATCGGGTTCAATTTCACGCTGAGGGGACCGGCCGCGTCGCCTGATGTGGCCGTGAACCCGCTGTCGGCCTTGACGCCGGGAATGTTCAGAGAGATTTTCCGCCGTCCACCGCCGCAAGTGAGCCAGTAGCCGCGTGAAACTCTCCGATTTCGACTTTGAGCTGCCCGAGGCGCTGATTGCCACGCGGCCTGCGAAACCACGCTCCTCGGCGCGGCTGCTGGTGTCGAGCTGTGACGGTATTCGGGACGCCATCGTCCGTGATCTGGCTGACCATTTGCGGCCGGGAGACCGGCTCGTGTTCAACAATACCAAGGTGATCCCCGCGCGGCTATTCGGCCTGCGTCATCGCCAAAGCGCCCAGGGCGAGGTCGCCGCGAAGATCGCGGTGACGCTACTCGCGCCCACGGCGGACGGCCGTTGGCAGGCCTTGCTGAAGCCGCTGAAGAAGGTGGCGGAGGGGGAGGAGATCGTTTTCTCCAAGGACCTGACTGCGCGGCTGGTGAGCAAGGCTGATGGGCAGGCGCTGCTGGAGTTTGCCGTGCTGGGGGACGATTTCGATGCCGCGCTTTCTGAGGCAGGCCAGATGCCGTTGCCGCCGTACATTGCGGCCAAACGGCCTGCCGATGATCAGGACCGGATCGACTACCAGCCGATCTTTGCGGAGCGGCAGGGCGCCGTGGCTGCGCCGACGGCATCGCTTCACTTTGACGATGGGGTCATGGCCTCCCTCCATCGCCG
This sequence comes from Pseudomonadota bacterium, assembly GCA_039024825.1. GTDB lineage: Bacteria > Pseudomonadota > Alphaproteobacteria > Rhodobacterales > Rhodobacteraceae > Shimia_B. The sequence continues at coordinate 5,350 of JBCCPQ010000057.1, read as the reverse complement.
GGGTGTGGAGCACAGCTTTGTCACGCTCCACGTCGGGGCGGGCACCTTCCTGCCTGTGAAGGTGGACGACATCTCAGAGCACAAGATGCACGCTGAATGGGGTGAGGTGACCGAAGCGGCTGCCGCCGAGATCGTGGAAACGAAGGCGGATGGCGGGCGCGTGATCCCGGTGGGCACCACAGCGCTGCGCCTGCTGGAGACCGCCGGGCGAGGTGGCGCGGTGACGCGCTGGGTGGGGGAGACGGATATCTTCATCACGCCCGGCTTCGAGTTTCAGGTGGCGGACGGGTTGATGACAAATTTTCATCTGCCCAGGAGCACGCTCATGATGCTCGTGAGCGCGCTGGCTGGAAAAGAGCGGATAGATGCCGTCTATGCCCACGCCATCGCGCATGACTATCGCTTCTTCAGCTATGGTGACGCCTCTCTCCTTTGGCCGTAGGCGGCCTGTGTCTCGGGTCCGGACGCGTCGAAAACAGAACATCTCAGGTCGTGGAGGTGTGGACGGCGGGCGGAATCAGGCGTACCGGCGCACCAAGACCTCAGCAAAGGACATGAGCGATGCGTGGCGTGATAGCAAGTGCCTGGGCCCTGCTACTTGGCATGGGTCTTCTCATGGTTGGCAATGGCCTGCAGGGCACGCTTCTGGGCGTGCGCGGCGATCTCGAGGGCTTTTCGACGCTGGAGATGTCCATCGTCATGTCCGCGTACTTCCTGGGCTTCCTCGGCGGGTCCCGGGCCACGCCGGAGCTGATCCGGCGCGTCGGCCATGTCCGCGTGTTTGCGGCTTTGGGATCCATGATCTCCGCGATCCTGATCCTTTATCCCGTGCTCACCGATCCCATCGCCTGGGCGCTGGGCCGGGTGATCATCGGGTTCTGCTTTTCCGGGGTCTACGTCACCGCTGAAAGCTGGCTCAACAACGCCACTACGAAGGAGAACCGCGGCCAGGCCCTGTCGCTTTACATGATCGTGCAGATGGGCGGCATCGTTGCCGCGCAGGGCATCATCGGCTTTGGGGACCCGTCTGGGTACGTCCTTTTCATCATCCAGTCGGTTCTCATCAGCCTCGCCTTCGCGCCAATCCTGCTGAGCATCGCCCCGACACCGGCGTTTGAACGCACCAAGCCGATGACGTTGCCCCAGCTCATGAAAGCCTCGCCGCTGGGATGCATGGGGATGTTCCTGCTGGGCGGGGTGTTCGCGGCGAATTTCGGCATGTCGGCGGTCTTTGGGACGCTGGCAGGCCTCACCGTGCAGCAGATTTCGATCTTTGTGGCCGCCATCTATGTCGGCGCGCTCGTCCTGCAGTACCCCATCGGCTGGTTCTCTGACCGCATGGACCGCCGCCGCCTGATCCTTGTCTGCGCGGCGCTTGGTGGCGCGGTGTCGCTGGCGGCGTTCCTGCTGCCGCTCTCCTTCCCGGTGATCCTTGTGGCGGGGTTCATCGTGGGTGGCACGTCGAACCCGCTTTACTCCCTGCTCGTGGCGTACACGAATGATTTCCTGGACTACGAGGACATGGCGTCGGCTTCGGGTGGGCTTGTCTTCATCAATGGCCTCGGGGCGATTGCCGGACCGCTGATTACCGGTTGGGCCATGGGCGCCCTCGGTCCCAGCGGCTACTTCGCGTTCATTGCCTTTCTGATGCTCGGGATGGCGGTTTATGCCCTTTACCGCATGACGCGGCGCGCGTCGCTTTACGGTGAGGAAGACTATGAGGCCGTCACCTACGCCCCGGTTTCACCGGTGGCGTCGCCGGTCTCCTTCACTGCCGCGCAGGAATACTACGCGGATGCCACTGAGGAGAGTGAGGGAGATGGGGAGCCTGACCGCGCGACCTGACACGGTGCGGCCCGACCTTGACATTGCCGCAGCGCGGCATTGTTGTGCGGGGCATGGAACGCCACACTCTCCCTTTCGAAATCACCCCTGAGGATGTCCTCGCCTACTGGCTCGATGAACTCGGCCCGGAGGATTGGTATCGTGGGGGAGCGGAGCTGGACGCCGATGTCCGCGACCGCTTTGAGCGCGCCTGGAGGGGCGCGATGGAGGGCGAGAGAGGCCTCTGGCTCACCTATCCGTCAGGTTCGCTGGCTTACATCCTGCTGACGGATCAGTTCCCGCGGAACATGTTCCGCGACACCGAAGACGCGTTCGCGAGCGACCCCTTTGCCCTCGCCGCAGCCAAAGCCGCCATCGAGAAGGGCTGGGACATGAAGATTGACGAGCCCGCGCGGCAGTTCTTCTACATGCCCCTCATGCACGCCGAGAACCTGAGCGATCAGGACCGGGCCGTGCGCCTTTTCGCGACGCGGATGCCGCAGGCTGGCGCCAAGAACCTGCCCCATGCCAAAGCCCACCGCGAGATCATCCGCCGCTACGGTCGCTTTCCCACACGCAACGCAGCCCTCGGTCGGCGCTTGACGGGACCGGAGCGCGAGTACCTCGACCTCGGCGGCTACGGCACGGTGCTGAGGGAACTCGAAAAGGTCTGAGGCCGTTTTCCATGCAGGAGCGGCATGGCAGGTGTGCGCCTGTGGCCACTGGTTTGCTGCCCCGATTTTTGTTTAACGTTAAACAAATAGCCGCGAGGACAGAGATATGGCCGCACAGTCTTTCGACATGATCGTCATCGGAGCCGGGCCAGGGGGCTATGTCTGCGCCATCCGGGGCGCGCAGCTTGGCCTCAAGGTCGCGGTCGTGGAGCGCGAGCACATGGGCGGGATCTGCCTTAACTGGGGCTGCATCCCGACGAAGGCCATGTTGCGCAGCTCCGAGGTCTTTCACCTGATGCACCGCGCCAAGGAATTCGGCTTGAAAGCGGAGGGGATCGATTACGACCTCGACGCCGTCGTTGCGCGCTCACGCGCCGTGGCAAAGCAGCTTAACGGCGGGGTGGGGCACCTGCTGAAGAAGAACAAGGTGACCGCGATCATGGGCGAGGCGAAGCTTGCCGGAAAAGGCAAGGTCAGCGTCAAGACCGACAAAGGCACCGAGGAACTGACTGCTAAGAACATCATCGTGGCGACCGGCGCCCGCGCGCGGGAACTTCCGGGGCTGGAGGCCGACGGCGATCTCGTATGGACCTACAAGCACGCGCTTGTGCCGCCGAGGATGCCCAAGAAGCTTCTGGTGATCGGGTCGGGCGCCATCGGCATTGAATTTGCGAGCTTTTACAACACGCTTGGTACCGACACGACCGTCGTGGAGGTCATGGACCGCATCCTGCCGGTGGAGGATGAGGAGATTTCGACCTTCGCGAAGAAGGCGTTCGAGAAGCAAGGGATGAAGATCCGCGCGAAGGCCATGGTCAAGCAGCTTGACCGTGCGAAGGGGAGGGTCACAGCCCATATCGAAGAGGGCGGCAAAGTCTCCAAGGAGGAGTTCGACACGGTCATCTCTGCGGTGGGTATCGTGGCCAATACGGGCGGGATCGGCCTTGAGGAAGCTGGCGCGAAAATCGACCGTTCCTTCGTGGTGACTGACGAGTACTGCCGCACCGGGGTGGAGGGTCTCTACGTCATCGGCGACGCCACGAATGGGCCTTGGCTCGCTCACAAGGCCTCCCACGAGGGCGTGATGGTGGCGGAGCTTATCGCGGGCAAGAACAACGTCCATCCGGTGAAACCCGAGGCCATCGCGGGCTGCAACTACTGCCACCCGCAGGTGGCATCCGTTGGCCTGACAGAGGCGAAGGCCAAAGAGACAGGCCGCGAGATCAAGGTCGGTCGATTCCCATTTATTGGAAACGGCAAAGCCATCGCATTGGGGGAGCCCGAGGGACTGGTTAAGACGGTCTTTGACGCGAAGACGGGGGAGTTTCTCGGGGCGCACATGGTGGGCGCCGAAGTGACGGAGATGATCCAGGGCTACGTCGTGGGCCAGAAACTGGAGACGACGGAAGAAGATCTCATGAAGACCGTCTTCCCCCATCCCACGCTGTCAGAGATGATGCACGAAAGCGTTCTCGACGCCTGGGACCGAGCCATCCACTTCTAAGCGAGGCGGTGCGCGGGACGCACCGCCCCTGCGCCGTTACTGGACTTCGATCACCACTTCGCTGACCGCCGTGCGGTCTTGCGCGATGAAGTATTTGAGCACGTAGCGGCCTGGCACCTCAGGGACCTGAATCTTCGCGGGGGAGCCGTCTTCCGTGTAGGCAAAGCTCTGCCATTGGCCTGAGGATGTCGCCCCTTCCACGCCGAGGCCGAGGTAATCACCGTCGTAGTCCGGGCCGGTCCACGCGACTTCCATGAGAGATCCGGCGGCCACGGTGGCGGGGGGGCTCATGCTCACCTCCACCTGGGTTACGGAGATCGGCACGCTCATGACCTTGGTGCGGTCTTGGCCGATGAAGTAGCTCAGCTCGAAATCGCCGCTGGTGGGTGGAATGACGATCTTCGCGGGGCTTCCGTCTTCCATGTAGATGAAGTTCTCCCACTGGCCTGATGAGGTGGCACCCACCCGACCGATCCCGATGTAGTCGCCGTCATAGGCCGGGCCGTCCCATGCGATTTCAATGGTGGAGCCCTGCACGGCCTCCGACGGGGCAGAGATGGTGGCAGTCGGCGCGCTCAGCGTGATCTGGGTCACGGCTTCCTTCTTTCGGCCCTGCGCGACGAAATAGCTGATCTCATACTCGCCAGCTCTGGGCGGGGTCAGAAGCGTGAGCGGGGATCCGTCCTCGGTATAGGCGAAGTTGTCCCATTGGCCGGAAGACGTGGCCCCGACAAGCCCGATCCCGATGTAGTCACCTTCATAGTCAGGGCCTGTCCACGCCACTTCGATACTCTGTCCCGCGACGGCGGTGGCAGGACCGGTCACAGAGGTCGTCAGCGCCGTCAGCGTTATGGGAGCGGAGGCGAGGGCCGTGCGGTCCTGCGCGACGAAATAGGTGACAACGTACTCCCCCGGTTCAACGGGCATCCGCAGCGTGGCGGGTGAACCGGCTGCGGTGTATGCGAAGCTCTCCCACTGGCCCGAAGACGTGGCGCCGACTTTGCCGATGCCGATGTAGTCGTCCTCGTAGTCCGGGCCCGTCCAAGCCACTTCGATCTCGGACCCGATGACGGCTGTCTCCGGTGCTGTGATCGAGGTTGAAAGTTCTGTCACTGTGAGGGCCACAGACGTCACCGGCGTGCGATCTTGCCGCATGAAATACGTGATCTCATAGTCACCGGGTTCTGCCGGAACGAGGAGCGTCGTGGGCGAGCCGTCCTCCGTGTAGACGAAGTTCTCCCAGCGTTCTGTCCCTTCGGCGCCGGCTTGGGGGTGACCGAGGGAGTCGCCGGCTGAGTCGGGGCGGGGCCAGGCCGGCGCGAGGACCGAGGGGCGGGCGGGCGCCGCC
>JBCCPQ010000056.1:0-11661 GCA_039024825.1 Pseudomonadota bacterium | reverse complement strand
TGACCCGGCAGATGGTCGATGCGCAAGCCATCGTTCTGCGCCACGTTCTGGACGAAGCGGCTGACCGGGGAATTGAGGCCGCCAGAGCTGACGTTGCAGGACCGCTCGGCATTGAGCTTTTGACGGCCACTGACCGTCCGGTGGGCAATCCCAAGCTTTGGTACGACATCTCCGGTTTTACCATCATCGCGCGGTTGGATGAGCTTTTCTCAGTTGAGGGCGTAGATCTCTCCAATAGTCGTCGCGTGCGGGTGTGGATCGACCAAGGCGGACAAGTCTATGAGCTCGGCTTTGCACGGTCGCGGGTCTCGGCACGAAATCCGCATCAGCTCCTCGTGTTGATGACGGTCGTAGGGCTCTTCATGATCGCGATATCTTTCATTTTTCTGCGAAACCAGATGCGGCCAATCCGACGTCTCGCGCAAGCAGCTGAGGCATTCGGGCGGGGAAGGTCAGAGCGCTACCATATCTCTGGCGCGAGTGAAGTGCGGGCGGCAGGCTCTGCCTTTCTCGATATGCGCGCCCGGATTGAACGGCAGATTGAGCAGCGTACGCTGCTTTTGAGTGGGGTGAGTCACGATCTCCGCACGCCTCTGACGCGGATGCGCCTGGGTCTCTCTATGATGGAAGAGACGGACGACGTCCGCGACCTGCGCCACGATGTCGACGACATGGGTCAAATGATCGATGCCTTCCTTGATTTCGCCCGCGCCGGTGCGGGAGAAGAGCCGTCAAGTACGCACCTTGGCCAGCTTCTCAAGGCCTGCGTAGAGGATGCGCGGCGAGCGGGCACTCCCGTCGAGGTCGCGGGCAGGCTGCCAGATGCAACGCTGGAACTTCGGCAGATATCGCTTAAACGCTCGGTGGCGAACCTGCTTTCTAATGCCGGACGCTATGGCACCCAGGTCCGCCTGACCTGCGAAATACTCGACCGCTCTGTACGGATCCGGGTGGAGGACAACGGGCCGGGCATTGCCCCTAAAGATCGCGATACCGTCACGCGACCGTTTACACGCCTGGACAAGGCCCGCGATCAGAATCGGGGGGGCTCAGTGGGTCTCGGCCTCGCCATCGCTTCCGACACCGCGCGCCGCCACGGGGGGACACTGCGCCTCACGGATAGCGATGAGCTCGGTGGCCTTTGCGCTGATCTCGTTCTCGCGGTTTAGGGGCTTCACAGGTCGCGATCCCCTGTGCGTCCAACGGCAATCATTCAAGGTGTGAGCTGGTAGGCCCGGCAGGACTTGAACCCGCAACCAAAGCGTTATGAGCGCTCTGCTCTAACCAATTGAGCTACAGGCCCAGCGGGTCTGGGGTAGGCCGCAAGGCGAGTAGCGTCAAGCGCTCGGGCCTGCTAGCGTTCGGGAAATCGAGCGGGCCTCGCAAGAGGGCATCAAGACAAGGATTGAGGCGATGGCGCATCTGCGGCCGATCATCACGCGCTTTTTCCGGGTCATGCTGGCGACCATGGTCGTGAGGGCGGCACTCGGACTGGTGTTTTTGGGGCTCACGGGAGCACCGCCGCCTCCGGTTCTCTTGGCGCTACCCATGGCCGTTCCCAGCATTGACGCTGGCCGGCGATACGTCCTGCACATGGAGAAGTCGCCAGGAATGGCTGATGGGTTGCGCCTGACACTGGCCTTTTTCGCGGCAAATGTCGGGGTGATGGCGATCCTACTTTTCGGAGGCGCGCTGAGCGCGGGAGAGCTACCTTGGGTGCTTGGCCTGATCGCCACTTTGGCGCGTCCCCTGGCGGTCTTTGCTGTCATCTGGTTGGTGACAATCCGGGCAATGATCTGGTTCGGCTCACGCATGGGGTTTTGAGCAGGGCAGCGGTGCTTGGCCTCCTCCGCTCTGCCTGCTAGGCGGCACTGCGAGGGAGACGAGGCATGCACAAGAATTCCATCACCTATGCCGACGCGGGCGTGGACATTGACGCAGGCAACGCTTTGGTGGAGCGGATCAAGCCCGCCGCCAAACGCACAGCGCGGGACGGCGTAATGGCAGGGCTCGGCGGGTTTGGCGCTCTTTTTGATCTGAAGGCCGCAGGGTTCAACGATCCCGTGCTCGTTGCGGCCACCGATGGTGTCGGAACAAAGCTCAAGCTTGCCATTGATACAGGGCTCCACGGCACGGTCGGGATCGACCTTGTGGCCATGTGCGTGAACGATCTTGTCTGTCAGGGGGCGGAGCCGCTTTTCTTCCTTGATTACTTCGCCACTGGCGCACTCGACGTCGAAGCGGCTGCTACGGTGATTGAGGGAATTGCAGAGGGCTGCACCCGGGCCGGATGTGCACTGATCGGCGGTGAGACCGCCGAGATGCCCGGCATGTACGGCGCTGGTGACTACGATCTTGCGGGCTTCGCCGTAGGTGCAATCGAACGCGGTGAAGCGCTGCCCGCGGGGGTAGAAGCGGGGGACACGTTGCTTGGTATCGCCTCCGACGGAGTGCATTCAAATGGTTACTCTCTCGTACGGAAGGTCGTGGAGATATCGGGCCTCGGTTGGTCCGACGAATGCCCTTTCGGCGAGGGGACGGTGGGCGAGGCCCTGCTCACGCCAACGCGGCTCTATGTCAAACCGCTCCTTGCAGCCATGGAGGCCGCTGAAATCCACGCGCTGGCCCATATCACCGGAGGCGGATTGACTGAAAACATCCCGCGCGTGCTGCCAGACGGGCTAGGCGCAGAGATCAATCTCGATGCGTGGACGCTACCGCCGGTCTTTGACTGGCTGGCAAACGAAGGTGGCATCGCGGAAGCGGAGCTATTGAAGACCTTCAATGCCGGGATTGGCATGGTCATAGCCACGCCTGATGCCGAAGGCGTCCGGGCAGCGCTCGAGGCCGCAGGCGAAACCGTGTTTGAGATCGGGCATATAGTGCAAGGATCAGGCGTGCGATATTCAGGTGCTCTTCGCCCGTGAAGCGCGTTGCGATCTTCGCCTCGGGCGGCGGATCAAATGCGGAAGCGCTGCTGGCGTCGATGACTGGCGATCACCCGGCGCGGCCTTGCGTGATCTTTACCAACGACCCAAATTCGGGCGTCCTTGCCAAAGCAAACGCCCGGGGTGTCGCGACAGAAGCATTGAATCACCGCCCCTTCAAAGGCGACCGCGTCGCTTTTGAGGCTGAGATCCAGCGCCTCATCGCGCCGTATGATGCTGACATTCTGTGCCTCGCGGGCTTTATGCGTGTTTTGACGCCTGAGTTCACGCGGGCTTGGGCAGGCCGCATGCTCAATATCCATCCGTCGCTTTTGCCGAAGTATCGCGGCCTCAATACCCATGCTCGCGCGCTGGAAGCTGGCGATGCGGAGCACGGTTGCACAGTACATGAGGTTGTGGCGGAACTCGATGCGGGTCCGATCCTCGGTCAGGCCCGGGTGACAGTGGCTGCAGACGACACACCAGACACGCTCGCGGCGCGCGTCCTTCAGCAAGAACACATTCTTTACCCGGCTGTCCTAGAGCGGTTTGCATCTGGTTCTCGAGACCGCATCGACATCGACGCACGGGAAGGCTGAGCGCGGCGTGACGCCCTCTTTCCATTCGCGAATCTCCCTCCTAAAAGCAGCCAACTTGGGCAACGAAGCAGACCAACATGAAAACAATCACCACGACGGAGGCGCTCGCCGCCTTCTGCGAGGAGGCTAAGAGCCAGCCCTACATCACCGTCGATACGGAGTTCCTGAGGGAACGGACCTACTATTCAAAGCTATGTCTCGTGCAGGTGGCCCATCCTGGCGCGGAAGATGCTGCGATCCTTATAGATCCCCTTGTGGAGGGGCTTGATCTGGAGCCGCTTCTTGATCTCTTCCGCAACACGAGCGTGGTGAAGGTGTTCCACGCCGCACGGCAGGATCTAGAGATCTTCTGGCTCGAATTCGGGGTCTTTCCATTGCCGCTCTTTGACACGCAGGTCGCCGCGATGGTTTGCGGATTCGGAGAGCAAGTGGGTTACGAGACCCTCGTGCGCAGGATTGCGAATGAGGGAGTAGATAAATCGTCTCGCTTTACCGATTGGTCGCGGCGACCGCTCACTGATGCGCAGAAAACCTATGCTCTGGCCGATGTGACGCATCTACGGCGGATTTATGAGCATTTGGCAGCCGAGCTGGATCGAACGAGCCGGACCCGCTGGGTGGAGGAGGAGCTTTCGATCCTGACAGATCCGGCCACCTACGAAATCGCGCCTTCGGAGGCTTGGAAGCGTGTGAAGACGCGCACCAACTCGGGCAAGTTCATGGCCTTCGTGAAGGAGCTCGCAGAGTTCCGCGAGGAATTTGCCCAGTCGCGCAATGTGCCGCGCAGCCGGGTGTTCAAGGATGATGCGCTCGTAGAGCTGGCCTCCACGAAGCCCAAGAGCATGAAAGATCTCGGTCGTTCGCGGCTTTTGCTGCGGGAGGCGCGGAAAGGCGACATCGCCGACGGCATCCTGGCGGCGGTGGAGCGGGCATCGAAAACAGCGCCTGAAGATTATCCGGAGGTCGACCGGTCCCGTGAGAAGCTCCAGGTAAACCCAGCGCTTGCCGATCTTTTGCGGGTTCTTCTCAAAGCCAAGGCCGATGAGAAGAACGTGGCGCAAAAGCTGATCGCGACAGTGGCAGAGCTTGACGCAATCGCCGCTGGGGAGCGAGATCTTCCCGCTTTGCGCGGTTGGCGGCGCGAGGTGTTCGGGGAGGATGCTGAAAAGCTCTGCAACGGGTCCATGGGCCTCGCGGTAAAAGGGCAGCGCGTCCGGCTGGTATCCCTCTGACCCTAGCTGCCCGGGATAGGGTTCTTTAGCGGTACCGTCCTGCAGTGATGTATTCGCCAAAGGCTTCGCACCAGACTAGGACCGTGGTGTAGGCCTCGATGTTGGTGTCCGCTGGGAGATCGACAATAAATCCATTGAAGCTTTTGACTGCACCCACTTCAAGAGAGCTGGACTTGAGCGGTTCAAAGTCGTCCTCATGGCCCACATCACCGTTCACCAGATAAACCCGATAGTCGGGACCGGGAGCGAGCCTCCCTTCGTGCACTATTCGATCCGCCGCCACGCTCAGCGTGCCTTCTCCCCAGTGAAGTGCGTCGTTGCCTGGGGCGTCACGGCTGAGCTCTACAGTATAGACGGCTAACGCCGCGTTTTCCTCCAGCATCGCCTCATCCGGTGAGGGTGGCGCGGTAAGGATCGGCAAGAAATACACGCCCGCTCCGAAACCAATTGCGAGCATGGCGCCGTGGCTGAAAAGGAGAATTAATAGGCGCGCCATGGATAATCTCCTGTCAGCTTACACCAGCGCGTTATCGTCTGCGGCTCAGGCTATTGGTTGCAGCACGTACGGTGATCGTGCTGACACCCCCTAAATCCCCGTCGGAGATAAATCGCGCGATGGTCACGTTGCCGCCACCCGCGCCGCCTTCCTGAAACGCGCGCATGTCGAGGATAAGACCGGCGCTTGAGGCCTCTGCCACGGTGAGTTCCGCGCTGAAGGCACCTTGTGATGCCGCACGACCCGACGCGCGGATGACGATCCCGCCGACGGTCGGCGTGATCTCAAGCTGCGTCACCTCCGCAACGAGCGGGCGATTATCAACAGTGCGAATGATGCGATCCGGCGGAATGAGTGGACGGATCTGGCTGCGGTCGATCACGGGCGCCCCGGTTGCCGGGTCGATCTCCTCAGGCTCACCGCCGAGGCCCCAGTTGAACGGGTTCAACCGGCTCTCCGAAATGCGGGCGCAGCCGCTTGCCGTAAGCGCCATCAGCGCCAGGATCGAAATGGTGCGCAGCATGTGTTGGCCTCTCCCCCGCTTTTGCCTATGTGCCTAACGGATCGGCTGCGGCCTGAAAAGACTTGAGGAGAAGGAACGGGTTATGGCGCAGGCCGAGTTCGAAGAGATCGTCGAAACCTTCGAGTTTCTGGACGATTGGGAAGATCGGTACCGACACGTGATCGACCTGGGACGCGCGATGCCAGAGATGGACGAAGTCCTCAAGGTGCCCGCTACAAAGGTCGAGGGCTGCGCGAGCCAAGTGTGGCTCCATTCGGTCCCGGGGCCGACGATGGCGTTTCAAGGCGATAGCGACGCGATGATCGTGAAAGGCCTCATTGCGGTTCTGCTTGCTCTCTACAACGGGCTGACACCTGCAGAAGCCCGCCAAGTTGACGTGAGCGCAGAGCTCGCTCGACTAAATCTGACGGAGCATCTTAGCTCCCAGCGGTCAAACGGGCTGAAAGCAATGGTTGCCCGTATTGAGGAGACGGCGCGCGCGGCCTGAGGCGCGTCAGTGGCCCGACAGCTCCTGAAGGAGGACCCCAGCCACAGCAGCCGGGTCTGTCAAAGCATCACGATTTTCGCCGGGATAGAAGCGTGCGCGGAGCGCAGTCGGCATCGCCGGTGGCGCGTGGATCATAACGCGGGGGCCCGTGCGCGCGGCCTCTTTTTCCCAGGCACGTGCCAGCGTCATCTGGGCGGCTTTAGTGGCCCCATAGGCGGCAGAGAACTTCTCTCCCGGGAGTGGGTCATCGAAGAAAACCGCGGTGCCCGTGGCCCCAAGCAAAGGCGCGACATAGGCTATGAGGCGCTGCGTGGCAGTCTGGTTGATGTCTACCGACAGTTGCCAGTCCTTTGAATTGATCATCGGGGCAGGGGCCAATGGCGCGGCATGGATCGCGGGATGCGCCCAGAGCGCTATGCTGCCCCAGCGATCATGGATCGACCGACACAAAACCTGCATGGCTTTGTCCTCGCGGATATCCATCGGGGCAAGGGTCGCCTCACCGCCAATAGCTTTGATCCGGTCATCAAGCTCCTCAAGCGCGCCGATGGTGCGGGCCACAGCCACCACGTGATGCGTTGGCGCGAGGGCCTCACTAAGTGCAGCACCGAGACCGCGGGAAGCCCCGGTGATAAGAGCGACAGGTTTTGACATGGCGCGGGAAGTGACTTTTCCGCGCGGCAACGTCAAGTCAGCCCGGAACTCTCAGTGTCCGCGCAGAGCCGCGCACGTCCAGAACGACGCGGCCAGGCTCAATCGCGCGGACCTGCGCGCCGCCAGCCCTGTCTCCGGGCGCAACTTTCACAACGGAATTACCAAGCAGCAACAGCGCTTGCGGCGCGCTGCCTAAGCCCATGGTACCCAGCAGCCTGAGCCCGCCGCGAGGCAGTGCATCTGGGGTGGTAGCGGCTTCTTCTTTCGTGGTCATGATCTGTTGGTCCAACTGCAGGGAGCGGCGGATATGAGAGAGGCGCAAAGCTTCCGAAAGGGGCGTCCACATCTTCCGTGGCGGCATCGGCAAGCCACCGCTTAGTGCCCAAGAAACGATCCACCGGTGGCCTGTCTTGCGGTCTCACGCCGCGTTGGTCTTTACACCCTGTCTTTCCGGCGACGGCTGCGCTAAGGGGACCGCGAGTCTCACCTACGGAGCCTGCCTATGTGCGGAATTCTCGGGATCGCCAGCCAATCGGACCCTGTCTTTCCAGAGCTCTATGACGGGCTCATCATGCTCCAGCATCGTGGACAAGACGCATCGGGAATGGTGACCCATGACGGGGAGTTCTTTCGCGAGAGAAAGGCGAATGGTCTCGTCAAAGATGTCTTCCGCGCCGAAGACGCTGCAGTCCTACAGGGTCGCATCGGGATCGGACACTGCCGCTACCCGACAGCGGGGTCGCTTTCAGCCGCTGAGGCGCAGCCATTCTTCGTCAACGCGCCTTACGGCATTACGCTTGTCCACAACGGCAACATTACCAACACGGCAGAGCAACGCGCGAAGGTGAAGGGGAAATACCAACGCCACTTGAGGACCGACAGCGATAGCGAAATCCTCTTGAACGTGCTCGCCGACAAGATCGCAGATGCCATCAAGGTCATGGGCACGTCTGATCCTAAGCAGAGCGTTTTTGCTGGCGTTAAAATGACCATGGAGCGCGTACAGGGCGCGTATTCCTGCATCGCGCTGGTGGATGGTGTCGGGATGCTCGCGTTCCGGGACCCAAACGGGATCAGACCACTTAGCGTCGCCAAACGCGACAGTGATCTCTTTGGGGATGACTATGCATTTGCGTCAGAAGACGTTGCCTTTGGCATCAATGGCTTCACAAAGATCCGCGATCTGAAGCCCGGGGAGGCGGTTTTGATCGACCTTGATGGTCATATGCACAGCCAGCAGTGCCTCGAGGGGGAGCTCACGCCCTGTATCTTTGAGTATGTCTATCTGGCGCGGCCAGACAGCCTCTTGGACGGGATCAGCGTTTACAAGACGCAGATACGAATGGGTGAAACGCTTGCCCGTCAGATCGAGGCGGCGATTGCCGGTGGGATGGACATCGACGCCATTATGCCCGTGCCCGACAGCGCGCGTCCGGTGGCTCTGGAAGTCGCAAAGCGCGTAGGCGTGACCTACCGCGAGGGCTTGGTGAAAAACCGCTACGTGGGCCGCACATTTATCATGGCGGGGCAGGGGCAGCGGCAGCGATCCGTCCGGCGCAAGCTCAATGCGATCCCGCTGGAGTTCAAAGGAAAGACGGTTCTTCTGATCGACGACTCAATAGTGCGCGGCAACACAATCAAGAAGATCGTTCAAATGTGTCGCGAAGCGGGCGCGAGGAAAGTCTATGTGGCGTCAGCGTCCCCACCCGTGGTCTTTCCAAACGTCTACGGCATTGACATGCCGACCAAGCGCGAGCTCATCGCCGACGGGCGGAGCATTGAAGATATCCGCGAGGAGTTGGGCTGCGACGGGCTTTTCTATCAGAAACTTGAGGATCTCATCTGGGCGGCGCAGGAAGGAAATCCTGCGATTTCCCGCTTTGACTGCTCATGCTTTGATGGACATTACGTGACCGGGTCTGTCAGTGCCGCCTACTTGGATGGGCTGGACGCGTCTGATCGCGTTGTTGAGAAGATGGGCGCAGATCCAGAGAGTGCGTGGAACCGCGACCAGCTTGCCCGCGCGCAATAGGCGTTTATGCTCCGCAGCTCGCCATTAGGCGATCATATTGCGTCTGCACCCAGCCGAGAGCGGCCTCGGGGTCCTGATCCTGCACGTTGTTGGTAAACTGGCCGAAAACTGCGGCAGAGCGCGATTGGTCAACCGCGGGAATATCCTGGCTCGTGATCACAGTGTCGTAGATGAAAAACGCGATTGCCACGAGAAGAATGCCCCGCGCGACCCCGAAGAGAAAGCCTAGTGCCTGATCTATAGCCCCAAGCGCGGAGCGTTGGATGAGCGATGACAAAAGCGGTGTGAAGATAGACACGACGAGAAGAGCAACGAGGAACACCGCCCCAAACGCCGCCACAATGGAAAGCTCATTGCACGCATCGCCAAGGATGTCTCCGACCATAGGGATCTGACGCACCAGCGGTTCGGCTTGTCCCACGAAGACAAAGCCAAGAATTGCAGCAACGACCCAGCCCGCAATCGCCATAACCTCTCGGACAAGGCCGCGCGAGTAGGCCAAAAGCGCAGAGACAACGATCAAAAAGGCGACGACACCGTCGATGATCGTGAAGCCGTCCATGTGTTAGTCCTTCTCTACGCTCGGGGCTGTGTCCCCGAAGACTTCACTCACAAAGCTCGCCAGATCAGGGAGCTGCGTCAACGCTACGCTGCTGTCCGCCACGCGTTTGGAGAGCGGCGGTACAATAGCGGCGGTGAAACCAAGTTTGTGTGCCTCTTTCAACCGATTTTCCGCCTGGGACACAGGACGGAGCGCTCCGGAGAGTGAGATTTCGCCGAAGATGACGGCGTCCTGTGGCAGGCTTGCATCTTCTCGGGCGCTCACCAGCGCCGCAGCAACGGCGAGGTCCGCGCCGGGTTCTGATATGCGCATGCCGCCTGCTACGTTTAGGTAGACGTCAAGACCAGTGAACGGGACACCACAGCGAGCCTCCAGCACAGCGAGGATCATCGCAAGGCGGCTTCCATCCCAGCCAACCACTGAACGGCGTGGCTGGGCATGGGGCGACGGTGCAACCAGTGCTTGGATCTCACAGAGGACGGGGCGGGTCCCTTCAACGCCAGCAAAGACGACAGATCCCGGTGTCGGTGTTCCGCGCTGGCTCAGGAAAAGGGCCGAGGGGTTCTTGACCTCCACGAGGCCCTTGCCTGTCATTTCGAACACGCCGATCTCATCGGCAGGGCCAAAGCGGTTCTTCACTGCACGAAGAAGACGGAACTGATGGCCCCGTTCCCCTTCGAAATAAAGAACGGTGTCGACCATGTGCTCAACCACGCGCGGTCCCGCAATCTGCCCTTCCTTAGTGACATGACCCACCATTATGACCGCGATGCCCTTGCGCTTGGCAAAGCTTGTCAGCTCATGGGCGGCGGACCGGACTTGGCTGACGCTACCGGGGGCGGCCTCCACATGATCGGCCCACATGGTCTGGATCGAATCGATGATGGCGAGGTCAGGCTTTTCCGCATCAAGGGTGGTGAGAATGTCGCGCAGATTTGTTTCTGCTGCGAGCATGACCGGGGAGTCCGTAAGCCCGAGCCGCTGCGCGCGCATGCGCACCTGGGCAGAGGCTTCTTCACCGCTGATGTAGATGACCTTCAGGCCGTTCCGCGCGAACCGAGCGGCCGCCTGGAGGAGGAGTGTTGATTTGCCAATGCCGGGATCGCCACCGACGAGCAAGGCTGAGGCTTGAACAAGCCCGCCTCCGAGAACGCGGTCAAGCTCCGCCACGCCAGCCTGCGTTCGGGGCGGCGGTGCTTCTTCCGTCGCCAAATCGCTAAGCGCGATGGCGCGGCCACGCTTCGTCCCGAGCGACTTTGATCCCGGCCCTGTGCTTAGCGGCTTCTCCTCGATGATCGTGTTCCATGCGCCGCAGGCGTCGCACTTTCCAGCCCATTTCGAGGACACATTTCCACAAGCGGAACAGGTAAAGGTCGTCTTGGCCATGGCGCGTCATGCCTGCGGCGGCGCGCGCGAGCAAGTCTGCAAATTTTCGATAAATTGCCGCACTTCTTGCAGAGCTTGGCCTAACTCTCCTGAAAACAGTGGGTTAGTGCGTGAAAGAGGACTGGGTTATGAAGATCGCTAGGCTGTGGAAGGACGAAGACGGCGCAATCACGGTGGATTGGGTCGTACTCACGGCTGCAATGGTCGGCCTTGCTGTCGTTATTGGGGCCGCCGTGGCCAATGGGGCAAGCGAACGGGCGCAAATCACCAGTGATTGCATGACCGACGCCTCTCGCGCTTTCAAATACAATGTCGGTGGCCGTGGAAAGTGGTCGGACCCTTCCCGAGCGCCAGAGCGCATGCTCAACCGCTGCAAAAACGGGTTCTAGCGCACGGCCTCAATAGGCCCGTCCGCTTTTCCGTCGACGAACTGCCGGATGTAAGGATCCTCAGTCGTTTCGAGATCGCCTATAGGGCCCTCCCACTGAATGCGCCCGGCATGCAGCATTGCGACCCGATCCGCGATGGCTCGTACACTCGACATGTCATGGGTGATCGTGATCGTTGTCGCGCCAATTTCAGTGACAATCTCACGGATGAGGTCGTTGATGACGCCTGCCATGATCGGGTCCAGCCCTGTTGTCGGTTCGTCAAAAAAGATGATCTCCGGATCGGTGGCTATGGCCCTGGCGAGGCCGACGCGCTTTTGCATGCCGCCGGACAACTCTGCTGGAAAGCGGTCAGCCACGTCTTCCTTCAAACC
>JBCCPQ010000055.1:0-11668 GCA_039024825.1 Pseudomonadota bacterium | reverse complement strand
CGCGTCCAGGCCATGAACGCATCCTGATCGCGGAGCCAGGCGTTCCGTGATGCCCATAAGAACGCGGGCGGCTCCCGCAAGTTGCACGACGGTCATCCGCAGTTCGAGGGCTTCACCTCGATCCAGGAAATCGGCAACGGCTAAGCCATCCGGCTTTTCATCTGAGAGATTTACACGGACGCGCATTCGCCTGCGTGGCGTGAGTGTAATTTTTCGCTGACACTCCTCTGTCAGAGAAAAAGTTCACTAATTTCAGCCCGCTAGCTTAACTTGACAAAAACACTATGGATTCGTTAACAGCACCCTTGGTCCGCCCGCCTAGTCGCTAGCCACCGCTTCATAAAAATTAGGGAAACGGCCCCAACGGGACGGGGCTGCGAGGGGAACCATGCGAAACCTTAGGCTTTTTACCGCGACGTCCATCGTTGCGCTGTCCGCGGCTGGCGCATTCGCGCAGGAAATCATCACCGGTGACGAAGACATCGGGACCGTTGTGATCAGTGACGGTTTGCGCGGGGTGTCAACGGACACGGCGGCACCGGTGACCACGATTGATCAGGAAGAGCTGGATGCCCGTCAGGCCACCACGACGGGTCAGCTTCTGGACACGATCCCCAACGTGACGCTTCTGAACGGTGCGACGCCTCAGGGTGCGGGCATTAACATCCGTGGCCTGGGGAGCCAGGCGGGTCTCTATTCCTCTGACGGAACGGTATCTGTTGTCGTGGACGGCGTGCGCTCCGGCGCGGAGGAAATCTACCGCAACGGCGCGAGCCTCGGCATTGAGCCGGAGCTCTTCGAGGAAGTGACGGTCACCCGTGGTCCCGCAGGCGGCTTCCGCTTCTCCACGTCTGCGGCGGGCGGCACGATTGAGCTGACCACCAAGGACGCCAGCGATTTCCTTGAAGACGGCGAGAGTTTTGCGTTCCGGCAAAAGCTTGGGTTCGAGACCAACGGGGACCGCTTCCTGACGACCTCGATCTTCGCGTTCAAGCCCGATGACAACAGCGATATGCTCCTGTTCTTTGGGCGCCGCACCTCTGACGAATACGAAGATGGCAACGGCGACATCGTCGGCGCGACTGACTTCGATCAGCGGTCGGCGTTGTTGAAGTACAATTACAACCTGTCTGCCGACAGCCGGATCACGATCAGCGCGCAGGAGAACGAGATCCCGGAGCGGGACGTCAACTACAACGTCTTTGACCCGAACATCGACAACTTCTTTGGCCGCGTTGACCGCGATACGACCGATGCCACCGCGTACATTGAGTTCGCCTACAACCCCGCGACGAACCCTCTGATCGACCTGACGGCGCGTCTGGAGTTCAAGCGCGAAGAGATCATTCTTGATCCTGTGTTCAACCCGTTTGGCACGGACCTCCTCGACGCCGATCACATGACAGAGACACTTGTTTTCCGTGTCGAGAACCAGGCGCAGTTCACGACCGGCGTGGTGGAGCACAACCTCCTTGCCGGGTTCGAGGTGGGTGAGCGGACGCGGAGTTCTATCGGCGAGGACGACGGCTTCAACGACTCCTCTGCGCCCGGAGGGACGGACGACTACCTCGCGATTTACCTCATCAACGACATGTTCATCGGTGAGAAGCTCGAGGTCACCGCGGCCCTTCGCTACGAGTCCCAGACCCTGACGGCCTCCGGCAACGGGCCGATGGCAGCCGTGGCTGACGGTAGTGAGTTCAAAGACGATGTCTTGGTGGGTCTGCTGTCCGCGAAGTACAACGTGACCGACGCATTCTCAGTCTTCGGGACCTACGCTGAGAACGCGAACATGCCGATCCTCGACAACCTCTTTAACGATAACATCGAGGAGACGGAGAGATTCCGCACCTACGAGCTCGGCGCGTCCTATGATGGGTTCGACGTCCTGACCTCCGGTGACTCGCTGCAGGCCAAGCTGACCTACTTCAACACCGAGGTGACGAATGGTCGGACGTATTCCGCGGGCCAGGGCAGGTTCCTCAGCGACTTTGAGGCAGAGGGGATCGAGCTTGAGGTGGCCTATGAGCACCCTGAGTTCTTTGTGAACGTCGCCGCGGCGACGAACAGGGGCGAGGTGTTTGAACTTTCTGACGGCACGGTCGTTGCTCAGCCCTTTGAGCAGAACACGGCCGACAACATCGAAATCACTGTGGGACGGTCGTTCCTCGATAACCAGCTCGATGTGTTCCTGACGATCGACCACAACTTCGCCAACGATCGCACGGAAGACGGCGTCTTCGGCGAGCTTGTTCCGACCTTCGGCGGGGCGTTCGTCCCGAACACCAGCCCGACCGCGGAAAGCGAAGCGTTTACGCTCGTGGACCTGGGTCTGGGGTACACCCCGACATCCGGTGCGCTTGAGGGCACGGAGTTCCGGGCGTCGATCAACAACGTCTTTGACGAGCAATACCGCGCCTACGGCACCAGCCGCTTCGGCGAGGGGCGCAATGTCGTCTTTTCTATCGCCAAGACGTTCTAAATCTTAACTCGACCAAAGGCGCGGCGGCTCTCTCGGTCGCCGCGTCTCTCTCACAAACGAGGCTGCCATGTCCGAGAGACCATCCGCTGCGGCGATCCGGGATGCCCGCGCTACCAACCCCAAAGCCAGAGACCGCGACTTTGCGGCCTCTCTCGGAATTTCTGAGGCAGAGCTTCTGGCCGCCTATGTCGGCCATCACGTGAAGCGGATCACTCCGGACCCGGACAAGATCATGCCCGCTGTCTCGGAGCTGGGTGAGGTCATGGCGCTGACCCGGAACGAGAGTGCGGTGCATGAACGGGTCGGGACCTATGGCGAGTATCGCTCGGGCGAGCATGCGGCGATGGTCCTCGGCGCTGAGATCGATCTGCGGATCTTCCCGCGCCATTGGGCGCACGGCTTTGCCATCGAGGAGGAGACCGAACGCGGCCTGAGGCGCACGCTGCAGGTCTTTGATGCGGCCGGTGACGCGGTCCACAAGGTGTTCATGCGCGAGGGTTCGAACCACGATGCCTGGGCCAAGGTGGTGGACGGCCTTGCGGTTGAGGACAGCCCCCTCGACATCGCGGAGCGTCCTGCTGTGGAGGTCGCGAAGGAGAACCCGGCCAAGCGCGACATCCTGCTGGAAGAGTGGTCGCGCATGACCGACACGCATCAGTTCATGCGCCTGACGTCGAAGCTGGGCGTGAACCGCCTTGGTGCCTACCGCATGGTCGCCGGTGAAAAATGGGCGCGTCGCCTGGACCCGAGCGCTGCGGATGCGCTTCTGAACAACGTGAGCGCGGCGGGGCAGGAGGTGGTCCTTTTTGTCGGAAACCGGGGCATGATCCAGATCCACTGGGGCCCGCTCGTGAACATCAAGCCCATGGGGCCGTGGCTCAACGTTCTTGACCCGCGCTTTGATCTGCATCTGCGCGGCGACCACATCGCCGAAGTCTACGCCATTACCAAACCCACTAAGCGGGGCCCGGCCCTGTCGGTGGAGATGTTTGGGGAAGACGGCCTGCTTATCGCTCAGGTCTTTGGGCGTCGCGCGGGCGAAGATGACGACCTGACCGATTGGCACGATATCGTGTCGGCCCTGCCTGCCCAATCACTGGAGACGACGACATGATCCGCACTTTCCTTGCTGCTCTGGCGCTGGCCACTCTGCCCGCTGCCGGGTCCTCCGAGAGCTTTCCCGAGGCTGACGCCATCGTATCGGTAGGCGGCCCGATCACGGAGATCATTTACGCGCTGGGCGAACAGGATCGTCTCGTGGCGCGGGACACCACATCAGTTTTCCCGATTGACGCGCTGATGCTTCCAGATGTGGGCTACATGCGGCGTCTGTCTGCCGAAGGTGTGCTGAGCGTTGCTCCGGATCTCATTATCGCGCGCTCGACCTCCGGGCCGGTGGAGGCGCTTGACCAGTTGCGCGAAGCGGCCGTCCCCGTCGTCTTCGTGGAGGATGGCTTTTCCGCTGAGGCGGTCGTGGCCTCGGTGGAGACCGTGGGCCGCGCCATCGGCGCAGAGGACGCGGCAGGAGAGCTTGCCAGCAAACTGAGCGTGGAGCTCGCCCAGCTTGCCGAAGTGACCGGCGCCATGGGGGAAAGCCCGCGCGTCCTGTTCGTCCTTTCCACTGACAACGGTCGCCTGAATGCTTCAGGGCGCGGAACCGGTGCCAACGGCATCATCGAGCTTGCCGGCGGCACCAACGTCATGGCCGACGAGTTCGAAGGATACCGCCTTCTCAATGACGAGGCCGTGATCCTTGCCGCGCCGGATATCGTTTTGATGATGGACGGTCGCGGAAACCATTCCGGTCGCGCGGAGGAGGTTCTTTCCCTGCCTTCCCTTGCGTTGACACCGGCAGGCGTGAACGGCGCCTTTGTCACCGTTCCCGGCGCTGCGCTGGGCTTTGGCCCGCGCACGCCGGAACTTGCCCTCGATCTGCATGAAAAGCTCGCTGCGGTTCAGGAAAACGCCAAGTAATGGCCTTCCTCGGCGCCTCCGACGCAGTCGCGGCGGACCGTCGCGCCGCCGGTGATCGCCGCGTTCTTGCGCGGCTGATGACGCTGGTTCTGTCGGCGGTGCTTGTGGTGATGATCCTGCTGAGCCTTGGCTGGGGCGCGGCCTCTGACACGCAGGTTCTGCGCGCGCTCTTCGGGCTGGAGGGCGCGACGCTTCGCGACACGACGATCGTGTGGGACATTCGTATGCCGCGCGTGCTGACCGGTGTCTTCGTGGGCGCGGCGTTGGCTGTGTCGGGTGCAGTCATGCAGGGCCTCTTTCGTAACCCGCTGGCTGATCCGGGCCTCATCGGGGTGAGTGCGGGCGCGGGCTTTGGAGCGGTTGTCGCCATCGTGCTGGGCGGCACCGCGCCGATCTGGATACAGGCGTGGCTGGGCTATTACCTTGTCCCGCTGGCGGCTTTCTTTGGTGGCTGGGTGACGACGATCCTCCTTTACGCGGTCGCGACCCGGGGCGGGCGGACATCTGTCGCGACCATGCTCCTCGCCGGGATCGCGCTTGGGGCGCTCACGGGGGCCATGACTGGCATCCTGACCTACTACGCCACCGATGAGGAGCTGCGGGACCTGACCTTCTGGGGGCTCGGGTCCGTCGCTGCGGCCACCTGGTCAAAGTTCTGGTCCTCGGTTCCGCTGATTGCGCTGTGCCTCATTGTGGCGCCCTTCATGGCGCGCAGCCTCAACGCGCTGGCCCTGGGCGAGGCCGCCGCCGCGCACATGGGCATCCACGTCCAGAAGATGAAGAACATCGCGATCCTGACAGTGGCGGGATCCGTGGGTGCGGCCGTCGCGGTCACAGGCGGGATCGGCTTTGTGGGCATCGTTGTCCCGCACCTCTTGCGCCTCGTGCAAGGCCCGGACCACCACGGCCTGCTGGTGAACTCTGCCCTCTTGGGGGCTATCATGCTGCTTCTGGCAGATGCGATCTCTCGCACGGTGATTGCGCCCGCGGAAATGCCCATCGGCATCATCACGGCGATCATTGGGGGGCCGTTCTTCCTGTGGATCCTGCTTCGCAACCGGTCGCTGGTGGATCTTTAGGATGGCCGTGCTCGCTGGGGATATCCGGGTCAGTTTTGGTCGCCGCGAGATTCTGCATTCCGTGAGCTTCGCGGCAAACGCGGGCGAGGTCACGGCCATCGTGGGGCCCAATGGCTCCGGCAAGACGACGCTGCTGAAGGCCATCACGGGTGAGGTGCCTTACTCTGGCTCTGTGACGATCAATGGCGAGGACGCGCAGACCATGCGGCCTGAGGCACTGGCGACACGGCGTGCGGTGCTGCCGCAGGCCACAACGCTTGCCTTTCCGTTCACGGTCCTGGAGGTGGTTCGCCTCGGCCTCACGGCGGGGGTCTCTACCACCACCCCGCAAGAGGCCCGTGACCTGCCCCACGACGCGCTTGCGCGGGTCGGCCTCGCGGGCTTTGAGGGCCGCTTTTACGCGGAGCTTTCGGGGGGAGAGAAGCAGCGCGTTCAGCTCGCCCGTGTTCTGATCCAGATCTGGCAGCCTGTCCTCGACGGGGAGCCGCGGTGGCTGTTCCTCGATGAGCCGGTCTCGTCCCTCGATATCGCGCACCAGCTCATGGTGATGGGGCTGGCGGCTGACTATGCCAAGGCGGGCGGCGGCGTGGTTGCGGTCATGCATGACCTGAACCTCACGGCCATGTTCGCGGACCGTGTCACCCTCATTGAGGCGGGCAATGTGGGGGCGAGTGGGCTCCCCGCGGACGTGCTCACCGATACGCATCTGAGCCGCGCCTACGGCTGCGCGCTTTCCATGAACACGGCGCCGCCCGCGGGCACGCCGTACTTTCTGCCGCAAATGGCGCGCCTCACCCGGGAGGCCGCCGAATGACAACGCTTTACCACCGCCCCGGGCATCGCGCGGGCGGCATTCACACACCGAACGGAGACGCCTGACCATGCGCCATCTCATAGCGGCCCTGTGCCTTTTCCCCGCAATCGCCGCCGCCGAGGGTGTCGAGATTGAGCTTAACGCCGTGGAAAGCCGTGACGCGGCGTGCCGGATGGTCTTTACCGCCCGCTCCGACGCGGGGGTCGACGGATATGTTCTGGAGACGGCCATTTTCGACGCGAGCGGCGGCGTGGCCCTGCTCACACTTTTTGACTTCATGGAGCTGCCCGCAGGCAGCCTTCGCGTGCGCCAGTTCGACATCCCGGAGCAGTCCTGCGACGGGCTTGGCACGCTGCTTTTCAACGGGGTTGATGCCTGTTCCGGGCCGGGTTGCGAGGGCGGCCTGAAGGCCAGTTCCCGCGTTGAGGCGATGGAGGTCCTGCAATGATCGATGTCGCACGTGAGCGTCTGACGGAACTCCTCGATCTGGGTGGGCCGGTGGTGGCGATCCTGTTGGCCATGTCCGTGCTCGCCCTTGCGATCGCGATCTGGAAGGCGGGGATCTTCTTTGTCGAGGGCGTGGGCCGGGGCCCGGACCGTGGCTTTGTGGGCCGCATTCTGGGTGACCTCCGCGTGCTGCCGGGTGGCGCAGATGCCGCGCGGGCGGACGCCGGAGCCAAGCTCGACGCAGGATTCGGAGAGGCGGCTAGGGGCCTGCGGGTGCTTGACCTTACCGCTCAGCTTGCGCCGCTACTGGGGCTGTTTGGCACCGTTCTGGGCATGATCGACGCCTTCCGTACGCTTCAGGAAGCGGGGACCACGGCGGACCCGTCGCTTCTTGCCGGTGGCATTTGGGTCGCGCTCATGACGACGGCTGTGGGCCTGTGCGTGGCGATCCCTGCCTCCGTCCTGCTCACCTGGTTTGACGCGCGCCTCGACGCCCATCGCCTGACCGCCAACGCGGCGCTGGAGGACAAGCTTCGCGGTGCGAGTGAGGCACCCGAGGGCCACGCGATCCATGCTTAGGACCCGGCGGGCGCGGCTGTCGATGACGTCGCTTATTGACGTGATTTTCCTGCTCCTCCTCTTCTTCATGCTGACCTCGACCTTTTCCCGCTTCGGGGAGATCCCGATTTCCCTCGGCGGGGCGGGCGGTGGCGCGGGCGCGGAGGTGGAGCGCGTCTTCGTGCGGCTGAGCGAGGCAGGGGCGACCGTGAACGGGCAGAATGTGGAGGCGGACGGCCTCGTCGCCGCGGTGACACAGTTTGGCGACGGTCCGCAGGTCCTGTTGACCGCGACGGAGGACGCAACTGCGCAGGCGCTTGCTGACGCGCTTTACACCTTGCGGGGCCTTTCCGGGGCGCAGATCGTGGTGCTGCGGTGAGGGCGGGTCGGGCCAGCCGCACGCAGCGCGCCAAGGGGGAGCCGACGCTGCCCCTGATCAACATCGTCTTTCTGATGCTGATCTTCTTTCTCGTGACGTCGCAGATGTCGCGGCCGCTGAACCCGGACCTGCAGCTCGTGAATACCGATGATGAGGAGCTTGTGGCACCGCCGGATGCCATCGTTCTTGACGCCGAAGGCGCAGTGACGTTCCGAGGCGAGGTTGCCACCGTCGAAGATATTGTCCGGCGGCTGGACGCCGCGAGCATCAGCGAGGCCCGCATCCTGCCCGACCGCCGCGCTCCGGCCCGCGCAGTCATTGATCTGGCTTCCGATCTGCGCGCCGCCGGGGCGGGAGCCGTCTTCATCGTCACTGAGCAGGCGCTTTGAGCCGTGCGCAAGGTGCTTATCCCTCTCGCTTTGGCCGGTTCGCTTGGCACCCATGTCGTGCTGGCCGGGCTGAGCCCGGAACGGACAGCCACGGAGCCCGGGGGTGACGTGGCTGGGGAGGTCGCGCTTGGATCCGCGTTTGCGGATCTGGTGGTGGGGGTCATGGAGAGCACGCGTGCCGATGGCGATGTGAAACCCGCGCCGGTGGACGCCACCGAGGAGCCCGATCCGGAAGCCACACCGGACGCCGCGCCCGAGGAAACGCGCGAAGCAGATCCCGACGAGACACCGCCCGAAGCTCCGGATCGCGCGCGCGAGGCTGAGCCCGACAAAGCCGTGGCCGAGACCCCCGGTCGCACAGCTTCGAAGACGCCGGAACGGGCCGAGGCGCAGCAGACGCCGCAGGCCCCGGCTGCCGCTACTGCGGCCCTGGAGGCTGTCCCGCTGGACGCGCCGCAGAGCGCTGCGGTTCCTCCCTTGGCGGCGGAGGCGGCGCAGTCTCTGGAGAGCGTGGGCGCGCAGGTCGCGGATGTCCCCGTTCTGAACACGGTCGAAGCAGCCGAGAAATCCGCACCCACCGTGACCGCGCCTGCAACGACGCAGGCCGAGGCTGCGCCGTCGGAGCCCGAGGCAGCGCTCGCCCCCGTGGAAGCGCGGGAGACGATAGAGGTGACAGAGAGCCTGCGCCCGGTGCCGCGCCCACCGGCACGGCAGGCTCCGGCACCGCAGCGCCAGGCCGAAACTCCGCGACGGGAGCCGAGCCCCGCCGCGCCTGCCCGCCGGGGCAATACTGAGGTCAATGCCGCCCGTGGTCAGAGTACAGGGAGCGCCGGGGCCCAGCAGTCACAGTCGAACCAGGCCCAGCAGACGACGGCCCGAAGGGCAGGGCAGGCGGCCATCGACAGCTATAACAACAGCATTTTGCAACGGGTGACGCGGGCCGCGCGACGCCTCAACAGCCGCGGAAACCGGGGAACGGTGCGTGTGACGTTGCAAATCTCGGGCAGCGGCGCGCTGGCCGGGGCGAGTGTCTCCCGAAGTTCAGGCAACGCGAATGCCGACGCCCTTGCCCTGCGCGCGGCGCGCCGGGCGGGACCGTTCGGGCCCACGCCGACGGGGGGCACCATCACCCGCAGCGTGACCGTCAAGGTGGGCGGGTAGGCGTCTACTCCGCCGCCACCGGGAACGGCACCGGATCGTCAGCCGCGCGGGCGCTGTCTTCGTCCAGCGGGACCCTGCGGTGCACGAGGGCGAAGGCGGCGGGGGTGAAGAGGAAGCTCACGACCGTGCTCAGCAGCACACCGCCCGCGATGGAGACCGCGAAAGGCGGCCAGAACGCGCCACCGTCGAGGATGAGCGGGAGGAACCCGCCGAACGTCGTGATCGTGGTGGAGAAGATGTGACGAGAGCTGCCCGCCACGACGCGCGCCATGGCAGCGCGGTCACCTGAATTGGCAGCAGGATCAGACTGAAGCCCGGTGAGAATGATGATCGCCGCGTTGATTGAGACACCGATGGAGCCGATCACCCCGATGATCGCGATGATCCCGAACGGGTACTGCATGATCGCCAGCGACAGGATCGAAAGCCCGGCTGACAGCACGCAGACCGCGAGCGCAACAGCCGTCAGACGGAAGGAGTTGAAGGTGAGGGCGATGGTTCCGATGGTCAGTGTCACGATGAGGCCCATGGAGGCCATCAGGTTGCCCACGGTATCGTCCCGCGCATCCGCGTCGCCCCCGATTTTGAGCGCGTAGCCGACGGGTAGCTCGAATTCAGCGGCCTCCAGCGCCTCCTGGATGTCGGAGAGCGCCTCCTCCGGCAGGACGTTGGGCACGAGGAACGCCTGCACCGTGTTCTCCCGCTGGCCGTCGCGGCGGATGATTGTGCCTTCGGCGGGTTCGAGGACCGGCCGGGCCAGCGCGGAGAGCGGCACGGCCGGGTAGGTGCCTTGCGCGCTGAGGGTTGCGGCGCCGGGCAGCAGGATCGGCATGTCCGAGATGGCAGCGAGATCGCTGCGCAGATCGTCGCCCATGCGGACCCGCACGGGAAGCTGCTCTGTCCCCTCCACAAGGCTCCCGCCGGTGACGCCGACAAGGGCTGCGTTAAGCTGGCGGGCGACATCCGTGACGTTTAGCCCGAGAAGGCGGGCCTGCACTTCGTCAATCTCAAACCGGACCTGCGGCGCGCCGCCATTGGTTCCCGTCCGAACGGACGTCACCAGCTCATTTTCCGTCATGATGGCGCGGATCTCGTCGCCGATGCGGCGGAGTTCGGCGGGGTCCTGACCCTCCACCCGAAGCTCCACCGGGGCGGCGACGGGTGGGCCTTGAACGATGCCCCGCACGACGATCTGCGCCTGTGGGAACGCGGCGCCGAATTCCTCCTGAAGGGAGCCTACGAGGCGGGCGGCGTCGGCTTCGGTGGCCGTTGTGATCATGGCCTGGGCAAAGGCAGGCTCCTGAGAGCGCCCGCCGGTGATGTTGTAGTAGAAGGCTGGCCCAGATTTGCCGATGGTCCAGTAGACGCTGTCGACGCCCGCGTCGGCGAGGAGCGCTGCGTCCATCTCCTCTACAGCGGCGCGGGTCTCCTCAATTCCGGTGCCTGCGGGCATGTCGACCTCGAGATAGAACTGGTCGCGGTCAACGCCGGGGAAGAACTGCGCGGTAAGCGTGGACATGGAGGCAAACCCAAGCACGGGAAGAATGAGCGAGACCGCGAGCGCGCGCAGCGGATTGCGGAGCACGATGCCCATGAGGCGCTCGAACACGCCTGTGCCCTCACGCTCCGGCCGGGCTTTGATGAACCACGCGGCAAGGGCGGGCGTCACCGTCAGCGCCACAATGAGCGACCAGATCAGCATCACGACAACGGAGATCGCGATGGAGCCCACGAAGTCACCGGCCGGTCCCGGGAGCAAGATCATGGGCGTGAAGGCCAGCGCGGTCGTCACGGTGGAGGCCAGGAGCGGCCCGGCGAGGCGTTTGACGGCGTCGCCTGCAGCGCCCTCGCGGTCCATACCCTGGGCCAGGCGTTTGCGGACTTCGTCACACATCACGATGGCCGCATCGACAAGAAGGCC
The DNA here is from genome assembly GCA_039024825.1 of Pseudomonadota bacterium. GTDB lineage: Bacteria > Pseudomonadota > Alphaproteobacteria > Rhodobacterales > Rhodobacteraceae > Shimia_B. The sequence continues at coordinate 464 of JBCCPQ010000055.1, read as the reverse complement.
GAGCGCCACGATCAGCCCTGTGACCGACATCTGATGCAGCGGGATGCCCATGAAGTTGAGCGTCGCCAGGGTAGCCAGCGACACGATGGGCAGCACCAGCGCCACAATGAGCGCCGCACGCAGGCCCAGCGTGACCAAAAGCACCGCCACCACGAGGCCGATCCCGATGGCCATGTTGAGCGCCACGCTCCGCAGACGCTCCACAGTGTAGGTGGACTGGTCAAAGAGCAGAGTTTCCTCAAGGCCGAAGGGCACCGCGTCGGCCCCATCGGCGAGGGCCGTCCGGACGCGGTCCATCCAGACGTCGATCTGGACGTTATCCTGCGCGAGCACGCCCACGAGGATCGCGGGCTTGCCGCCGGCGATTGCCATCTCCGATTGCGGGCTGCGGATGCCGCGGCTGATCTCTGCCACGTCTGCGAGGGTCACGGTCACGCCGTCCGCGTTCTCTCTCAACACCACGG
>JBCCPQ010000054.1:0-11703 GCA_039024825.1 Pseudomonadota bacterium | reverse complement strand
CCATCATGCATCCCTGGCTGAATCCGAGAAGGCAAACCTGCTCCGGTAGCAGGTCTTCATCCACCATCAATGCGTCTAGAAAAGAATTGAGATCGTCGGCGGCCTTGCGCAACCCTTCAGCTGCGGCCTCCTCTGAAGACCCATCAATCCATGGGATCGGGAACCACTGCCGCCCGCCGCCCATGCCTGGCGGCATGCCGGGGATCGTCTCAGGCGCGTCGGGACTTACGAACATCGTGTCAGGCATGTGCTCGGCCAAAGGGTCAGCAAGGCCGATAAGGTCGTTTCCGTCAGCGCCGTAGCCATGGAGAAACACGACTGCCGATCGCAGTTCCCCCGAAAGTGCAGGACGGATCTTGGCGTCGAGAACTCGGGTCATGCGATTCCCTCTCTTTCCTTCTGCCGCGCGTAGTAGGCCCAGAGAATGCGCGCGGCAACCGACCGCCAAGGCCGCCATTCTTCCGCCATCTGGCGTAGAGCTTTCTCGCTCGGGCGCGCCTCTAGGCCATAGAGCATGCGGGCACCCTCCTGCAGCGCGAGATCGCCTGCGGCAAAGGCATCCGCGCGCCCAAGCGAGAACTTGGCGTAGATCTCTGCTGTCCAGACGCCGATCCCGGTAATGCGGGTGAGGTCGGCGATCACGTCTTCGGTCTCCCGTGCAGACAGCGCGTCAAAGTCGAGATCGGCTTGCGCTAGTGCCCATGCATAGCGGATTTTCTGGCGCGAAAGCCCGCAGGCGCGGAGCTCGTCCTCCGATGCTTGGGCCATGCGGGAACGGTCCATGAGCCCGGCTTCTTCCACCCGCGCCGTGATCGCACGCGCCGACGCCACCGAAACCTGTTGAGAGATGATCGCGCTCAGAAGCTGTCCAAATCCCTGCGGCTTCAAACGCAGGGGCAGTGGCGCGGTCTCGGCATAGGCGCGCGCCATCTCCGGGCAGCGCGCTGAAAGCCAATCTGCCCCTTCCGCAACACAGGCATCTGAGACAATCACCCTCTCTGTGAGCTGAGCCATGAGATGGCCTCCTCCACCGTGCTTACCTTTTCACCGGGCGGCTGCGTTGGGCGCTCGATCATCGCCACCGGAACGCTGAGCTGGCGCGCTGCGATGAGTTTAGTTGCGCTCATGCGTCCACCAGCGTTTTTCACAATGAGCCAGTCAACCCGGAGCTTGCGGAAAAGGGCAACTTCATCCGCGACGCTGAAGGGCGGACGCCCCACGAGGTATTCTCCGTTTGGGAATGGAAATGGTCGATCCGGCGGGTCAATTTGGCGGCATATGAGGTAGCGACCGCCCATGCCTGCAAAGCGGCTAAGCGTCTGGCGTCCTGTAGCAAGGAACACGCGCGCGTCTTCTTCGATATGGCTGGCGGCGTCTTCTTCGCGTGCAAGCGGTGTCCAGCGGTCGCCGTGTTGCGGTTCCCAAGGTGGGCGAAGGAGCTGGCAGTAAGCAATCCATTGCTCCGTGCCGACGGCGTGCGCACGGGCGGACATTGCAGCCGCGAAGGGGTGCGTTGCATCGAGGATGTGGGTGATCTGATGCTCCACTAGGTAGGCCGCAAACGCGTCGCGCCCGCCAAACCCGCCAAGGCGCGTTTCGATGGCGGGTAGTTCCGGCTCGCGTGTAACCCCGGCGAAAGAGGCAATAGACGGCACGTCCTCTGCGTGAAGCCACGCTGCAACGTCGCGGGCTTCACGTGTTCCTGCGAGCAACAGAACCTTCATGCCTGCGCCAGCACCTGTCCGGCGCGGTCAATGACCACGGTATCCACGTCAATGCCCGCGCCACGAACGTAACCGGCCGCTGCCTTCCGGGCCTCCTCTGCAACCCAAGCCGCGAGTTCCGGGGCGAGAATGACAGCCTCCAGAGCTGTGTTGACGTCCGCCAGTGCTGGTCTGTTCATCACACTGGCCAGAGCGTGGAAATCCACCTGCGACCTCCCTGAATGGAGGTCGCTTGCGCCTTGTGCGAGCTTAGTCATCTTGCCGATGCCGCCGCCAATCGTAATCCGCTTGATCGGGTGACGGGCGAGGTACTTGAGAAGTCCACCGGCAAAGTCGCCCATGTCGAGCATCGCATGGTCGGGCAATCCGTGCATGGCCTGAACGACCCTTTCAGACGTGGCCCCCGTGCAGCCCGCCACATGCTCCAGTCCACCGGCCCGTGCGACGTCTATCCCCCGGTGGATGGATGCGATCCAGGCTGCGCAGGAGAAGGGCCGCACGATGCCGGTTGTTCCTAAGATGGATATTCCGCCTTCAATTCCCAGCCGTGGGTTCCACGTTTTCTGCGCCAGTTCACGACCGCCGGGGACGCTTATTTCCACCTCAAAGCACGGATCGCCTCCGGAGGCTTCGCGCAACATGGCCTCGATCATCTCCCTGGGTTTCGGGTTGATTGCGGGTTCACCTACGTCGAGCGGAAGGCCCGGCTTTGTAATTTGGCCCACCCCCTCCCCCGCTATGAAGCGCAGACCTTCAGATTTGCGAAGCGTCGTGACGATGAGTGCGCCGTGGGTGACATCTGGATCATCGCCCGCATCCTTTTCGATGGATGCACGCGCCCAGTCCGCGCCGATTGCGGGATCCAACACGCGGAAGACAGGTGTCTCGCCGCCGGGTAGCGCGACCTGAACATCTTCCACCAAGGCACCTGTCAAAAGCATCTGGCACGCTGCTTTCGCACCGGCCGCTGCGCAGGCTCCGGTGGTCCAGCCTCTTCGTAACTCCCTGTCCGGCTTGCGTCCCATCGCGCGGACCATAGCGAGCCGACTCCGCGCCGCCAACGGGATAGCGGGCGTCGTTTGTCCTCTATCCTCGCCGCGCCGCAGCGCTTAAGGAGGCTCCTATGACAGAGCTGCCCTCCCTACCTGACGCTGATTGGCCCGTGCTTGAGCGCGGATGGGTCTGGCTGTGTGGCGCAGGTCCCGGTGATCCCGGGCTGCTCACACTCCACGGGCTCAATGCTCTCCGGCAGGCGGAGGTCATCGTTTATGACGCGCTCGTGGGCGAAGGCATCCTGAGTTGGGCACCCCAGGCTGAAAAGATCTATGCCGGTAAGCGCGGTGGCAAGCCGTCTGCCAAGCAGCGTGATATCTCCTTGCGTCTGGTAGAGCTTGCCCGGGCGGGGAAGCGTGTCTTGCGCCTTAAAGGGGGTGATCCCTTCGTCTTCGGACGCGGCGGGGAGGAGGCTCAAACTCTCGTTCAGCATGGCGTACCCATCCGCATCGTGCCTGGAATCAGCGCCGGCATCGGCGGGCTGGCCTATGCCGGTATCCCAGTTACGCACCGCGACGTGAACCAAGCCGTGACCTTTGTCACTGGCCATGATCGCACTGGGGGAGAGACATCTCTTGACTGGGAGGCGATCGCGCGGGGCTCGCAGATGATCGTGATATACATGGGCATGAAGCACCTGCCGGGTATCACCGCCGCTCTCTTGGCTGCGGGCCGGGCTGGCGCGGAACCTGTGGCCATAGTCACAACGGCGACAACGGGAAACCAGCGCGTTCTCGAGACGACGCTTGCGCGGGCCGTCGACGATGCTGACAGCGCCGCGTTGGAACCGCCCGCCATAATCTGCATCGGACGTGGCGTTCTGCTGCGTCAGGCGCTTGATTGGCAGGCCATGGCTTTGGGCCTTGCACCCCGCGACACAGACCCTCTTGGCCGGGGGCGGCCAGCCGAAAGCGCATGAAAGGCCGTGGGCTCGTCATCTCCGCGCCTTCATCTGGTGCGGGGAAGACCACGGTTACCCTGGGTCTATTACGTGCACTGCGCGAGATTACGGCGGTTAAGCCCGCGAAATCAGGTCCAGATTATATCGATCCAGCCTTCCATGAAGCGGCGTGCGGTGTGCCATCGGTGAACCTTGATGCTTGGGCGATGACGCAGGAACAGATGCTGTCCTTGGCCGCCACGCGGGACCTGCTCGTCATTGAAGGGGCCATGGGCCTTTTTGACGGGGCGCCGCCAGACGGTCTGGGCTCCACGGCGGATGTGGCCAAGGCGTTGGGGCTGCCGGTGATCCTCGTGGTCGATGCCAGGGCGATGTCGCAGTCCATCGCTGCGCTGGTCCGTGGCTTTCGCGAACATGACGCTGCCGTGCAGGTTGCAGGCGTGATACTGAACCGCGTGGGAAGCCCACGCCACGAAGCAATGCTGCGCGGTGCCCTCGCCCGGCTCGGCGTGTCCGTACTGGGCGCCCTGCCCCGGAGTGATGAAATCTCGCTCCCCTCTCGCCACCTCGGCCTTGTGCAGGCGCGCGAACATGGAGATCTCGACGCCACGCTTGAGCGGATGGCAGCGCTCATTCGCGCACATGTGGATCTGACAGCACTCACCAATCTGGCGGCCAGTTTTGAGGCTTCACCGAACTTTAAGCGCAGGGGCTCACGTCGCATCGCGCTTGCTGAAGATGCGGCGTTCAGTTTCACATATGCTTTCAAAAGGCACCATTGGTGGCGCGATGATCTCGTTCTTCCGTTCTCGCCGCTCGCGGATGATCCGGTGCCCGAAGCGGATCTCGTCATCCTTCCCGGTGGTTATCCGGAGCTTCATGCTAATAATCTGTCACGTGCAGATAAATTCAAGTTCAGCTTGCGAGAGGCCGCACAGAGCATTGATATATATGGGGAATGTGGGGGATACATGGCGCTCGGTGAGGCATTGGTAGATGCCGATGGCGTGAGCCACGAGATGGCCGGATTGCTGCCGCTTGTGACCTCCTTCGCGGCGCGCAAGCTGCACCTCGGGTACCGACGACTCAAAGCGCACAATAGCTCGCAGCAATGGCGCGGGCACGAATTCCACTATGCGACGACCCTTCGCGCCGACGGCACGCCAGCCTTTGACGCCTGGGACGCGGAAGGTAACGCGCTTGGTCCTATTGGCCTCGTTGAAGGTCGCGTGTCGGGCTCGTTTGCACATATCATCGCCTGACACCCTCTGGTGCCGACGAAAAAAGAGGCGTAACGCTGGCCCCATGTCCGTGTCCGCCGACACCCTGCCTGACGACCGCCGCGCCAAGCGCAACGTCGCGATCCTCATCGCGGCGCAGGCGCTGCTTGGCTCGCAGATCACGATGATCTTTGTGATCGGAGGGCTGGCCGGGCAGATGCTTGCGCCAAACGCATGTTTGGCGACCCTGCCCATCTCAATGATTGTGTTCGGGTCAATGACAACTGCCCCATGGCTCTCTCGTCTCATGCAAGCGCGCGGGCGTGTGACAGGCTTCATCACCGGATCTTTCGGAGGGCTCTGTGGAGCGCTCATAGGCGCATATGCGCTCTCCATCGGGGACTTCTGGGTGCTGCTGATAGGAAGCTACATGACCGGCATGTACATGTCGGCGCAGGGCTTTTACCGCTTCGCGGCAACCGATACGGCCTCTGACGACTTCCGAGCCAAGGCGATTTCTTATGTCATGGCGGGCGGACTGCTAAGCGCTTTGATTGGCCCGCAGCTCACCAAGGTGACCAATGACCTTATGGCACTGCCCTTCATGGGAACCTATCTCGTTGCCGCCGCGATGAACCTTATCGGAATGGCGATCTTCCCGCTTCTCGATCTTCCCAAGCCGACACGGGAAAAGGCATTGGCGCTCGGTCGCAGTACCTGGGAGATGCTCAGGACACCGCGCATCACAGTTGCAGTCATCTGTGCCATGGTGAGCTATGCTCTTATGAACCTCGTGATGACCTCGACGCCTTTGGCGGTTGTTGGTTGTGGCTTCACAGAAGGCAATGCCGCCGACATCGTCAGCGCCCATGTCATCGCCATGTTCGCGCCGTCCTTCTTTACCGGCCACCTCATCAACCGCTTTGGAGTTGAGAGAATTGTCGGCGTGGGGCTTGTGACCCTCGCTGCCGCAGGAGGGGTGGCTCTCGCCGGGATAGAGCTTTTTAACTTTTTCGGGGCACTTGTCCTTCTCGGCATTGGATGGAACTTCGGCTTTATTGGCGCAACGACCATGCTCGCAGGAGCTCATGCTCCCGAAGAGCGAGGTCGTATCCAAGGCGCAAATGATGCGATCGTCTTCGGATGTGTGACGGTGGCGTCGCTGGCTTCCGGGGGGCTCATGAACTGCGCGGGCGGCTCGGTAGAGGCAGGCTGGAATGCGGTGAACCTAGCGATGGTGCCATTCCTCGCCCTTGCAGGCGGGTCTCTTGTTTGGCTTGCGATGAAGCGACGTCATTCGGCTGCATAAGGTCCGTCTGCGAAGGGTCATATACCAGTCGGTTCTGCGGTGCTCAGAGCTTCGCAGAAGCGAATAACGTAACGGTCTTCGCAGAAGACCGTTAGTCTAGCAGTGTCGCATCAAAGGAAGCGCCGGGCAAAAGTTCCACTCCTGCCTTTGACATGCGAACCTCAACCCCAGCCGCTACGAGCATCGCTTTCATTGCGTCCACCGCACTGAAGTCCTTCGACGCCATCGCAGCCTCCCGTGCCGCGCTCAGCTTCGCTTCCCAATCAGACAGGTCAGTCCCGGCCATATCCCAGCCGCCAAGCTCATCGGTCAGGAGTCCGAGCATCGCTGCTGAGGCCTTAAGGTCCGCGCCCCGCCCCTCCCCCGCTAGCCTGTGCAGCTCAGTCAGGGCGCCATGGGTGTTCAGATCGTCCGAGAGCGCCGTGATCACGGCGGGATCCACCGCGCCACCATCTTCAGCCATGGCACGCCATTTACGTAACGTTGCTTCGGCGTCCGTGCGCTTCTTCTCTGTCCAGTCCATGGGCTTGGAATAATGCGTGGAAAGGAACACCATGCGGATCACCTCACCCGGCACGCCCTGATCGAGGAGATCGCGCACCGTGAAGAAGTTGCCCAGCGACTTGGACATCTTCTTGCCCTCAACCTGAAGCATCTCATTGTGCATCCAAACCTGCGCAAAGCCGTGGCCCGCGCAGCAGCTTTGGGCGATCTCATTCTCATGGTGCGGAAAGAGGAGATCATTGCCGCCACCGTGGATGTCAAACGTCTCGCCGAGCAAGTCCGCCGCCATCGCAGAGCATTCGATGTGCCAGCCCGGGCGACCGCGGCCCCATGGACTGTCCCAGCCGGGAGTAGCGTCATCTGACGGTTTCCAAAGGACGAAATCCATCGGATTGCGCTTGTAGGGTGCGACCTCCACGCGAGCGCCAGCAATCATGTCCTTGGTGGAGCGTCCGCTCAGCGCGCCATAGTGGGTATAGCTATCCACCGCAAAAAGAACGTGCCCTTCTGCCGCGTACGCGTGGCCTCTGGAAATGAGCTTCTCAATGAGGGTGACCATGCGCGGACCATAGGCTGTCGCACGGGGCATATATGTTGGTTCTAATGCGCCCAGGGCTCCCATGTCGTCGAGGAACCACTGTGTGGTTTCGGCTGTGATATCACCGATCGGACGCCCGCTCTCTGCAGCGCGGGCGTTTATCTTGTCGTCCACGTCCGTGAAATTTCGCGCATAGACGACTGAGTCAGACCCATAGATGTGACGCAGCAGCCGAAAGAGAATGTCAAAAACCAGCACGGGTCGGGCGTTGCCAATATGCGCACGGTCATAGACCGTCGGTCCGCAGACATACATCCGGACATTGTCGGCATCGAGGGGCTCGAACGGCTCCTTACGGCGGGTTTTCGAATTTGTAAGCTGGATCATGGCGGCTGTCCTCAGGTCGTGCGTAATGGCCCCAAACAAAGGGCAACGGATCAGCAGCAGGGACAGGATTGGTGTGCCATGGCGGCGCGATACACCGCTTCGTGCCCCTTGCCAAGGTCTTCGCTAAAAGCGAGACGAAGGCCATGGAGCTTTCACAGACCCTTACAGGACTCACGCCGGGCGGCGATGATGGCTGGGGCCTCTTTTATGAGGCGCGGCGTCGCAAGGCTGCGGGAGAGGCGGTGCTAGAGCTCACCATCGGGGAACATGACATTAAGACCCACCCGGTGATCCTTGAGGCGATGCATAAAGCGGCCATTGGCGGGCATACCGGATACGCCGCTGTGCCGGGAGTGTGCGCCTTGCGCGAGGCGGTTGCGGCCCGGGTGACAGCCCGGACGGGTGTTCCCACGGGGCCTGAGAACATTGTCATCACCCCGGGCGGTCAGGCGGGTCTCTTCGCCGCGCACAAGGCTGTTTTAAACGCGGGCGATACTGGTCTCTACCTTGATCCCTTTTACGCGACTTACCCTGGCACGGTCCGCGGGTCCGGCGCCGATGCACGTGCTGTCCGGTGTCACCCTGAGGATGGCTTTCAGCCACGCCCCGCAGATATTCAAGCGGCTAGCGAAGGCGCAAAGAGCCTTCTCATCAATACACCCAACAACCCGACCGGCGTGGTCTATCCTCGTGAGACGTTGGAGGGCATTGCTGACGTCTGCCGTGAGAAAGATCTGTGGCTTATCTCCGACGAGGTTTACGACACTCAGATCTGGGAAGGCACGCATCTCAGTCCGCGCGCGCTACCCAATATGGCAGAGCGCACTCTGGTAATCGGCTCCATGTCAAAGAGCCACGCGATGACTGGGTCTCGCGTGGGCTGGATCGTCGGGCCTGAAGAGGTCGTTTCCCATCTCGTGAACCTCGCAACCCATACGACCTACGGCGTGCCGGGATTTATCCAGGACGCAGCGCTTTTCGCGCTGAACGAGGGTGCTTGGCTTGAAAATGAGGTGGGCGCGCCTTTCCAGCGGCGCCGGGCAGCGGCGGAGGCGCTGATTGCGCGTCAGAACCTCGTTAGCCTCGTGCCCTCTGGCGGGGCAATGTACCTGATGCTCGACATCCGCTCCACGGGCCTGTCGGGAGAAGCATTTGCGCGGGGTCTCCTTGATCAGCAAGGGATTGCTGTCATGCCGGGCGAGAGTTTTGGCGTCGCCGCCGCAGGGCATGTGCGGGTTGCCATGACCCTTGAGGATGACGCCTTCACCGATGCTCTCGACGGGTTACTTAAGCACGCCGAGTCTCTTGTTCAGAAGTTGTAGGAGTACCTTAAGGTGAAAGTGCTGGCGTCGACCTCCAGTGCGTCGAGCGCGTCCCAGTCGTTGAACTCATGGTAAAGGTATTCAACTCCGACGCGGCCAGGTGCGGGTAACGCAAACTCGGCGCCTAGCCCGAGGAAGTAACCCGTCTCATCACCTATGTCGGACGTGTTGACAAAGGCCACACCTGTCGTGCCGTAGAAAAGGGTACTTCCCAGATCCACACCACCGCGCGCCTTGAGCCTTGTGACACTGTCTACCTCTCCCGCCCCTCCGGACAGCGTTAAATCGAACTGGTCAAAATCGATCTCGCCGCCATAGATGTATTGGCCCGCAGAAAAGTTCACACCCGCATGAATGCCAAAGACCGTCTCATTGCCTTCTGCCCCAACGGAAGAGCCAACGTCTGCAGTTCCAATCTGGAGGCCGATGTATGGCCCTTCAAACTCTTGCGCTATGAGCAGTGAAGGTGCGGCGCAGAGAGCCGTAGTTATTAGGACACGTCGAAGATCAACCATGTGTTCGTCCTTCGATTATCCCTTTCCCATGCAGCTAGATATGCACGGGACGCCGCCAACGTCCAAGAAAGGATATGCACAGTCCTGTGAGGATGGTGTCGCGTTCGAGCGCTTTCGTCGCAGATAGGCAAGAAAGTGCCGGATTCCGCTGCACGCTGGCAAGATGACGATTAGTGGTCTCAGAACTCGCCGCTGGAAGGCAACTTTGACCCTTCGCACGATAGGGGCCAAGCGCGGGCGTGCAGCGCGGGGACGACCCTGACGGGTTTGTCACCTGTCCTGCCCACACCAGCGAAAGTCTCAGCCATGAACGAACAGATCCGCCCTTCAAGAGCCGGTGGTCGCGCCGCACGCCGTGCGGCCCGTGCTGCCCCCCTCACCCAGGACTTGCGCGCGATCCGCCCCGGGATGGAAAGCGCCGTCCTCAATCCGCTTACCGAAGCCGAGATGGACAAGATCCATGACGCTGCCTTGCGGTGCCTAGAAGAGATCGGCCTTGCTGATGCGCCGATGTCTGGCGTGGAGGTCATGGTCAAAGCGGGCGCGATACTCGGCGACGATGGCCGGCTGCGCTACCCGCGCGCCGTCGTGGAAGACGCGCTTGCTAAGGCGGCCCGGAAGATCACGCTTTGCGGCCGCGACCCCGCACATGACATGGAGCTTTCGGGCGCACGCGTTCATTACGGTACAGCGGGCGCAGCGGTTCACATGGTGAACCTCGACGGAAGCGAATACCGGGACTCGACCATTCAGGACTTGCGCGACGCAGCGCATTTGACCGAGCAGTTGGACAATATCCATTTCCTTCAGCGCCCCATGGTCGCTCGCGACATTGCGGATAACCGCGAAATGGACATCAACACAGTCTACGCCTGCGCGAGCGGAACGCAGAAGCATATCGGAACCTCGATCACCGATCCGTCCCATGTGCCCGGTATTCTCGAGCTCGTGCATATGATCGCGGGCGGAGAGGCCGCCTGGCGAGAGCGACCCTACATTTCGAACTCAAACTGCTTCGTTGTGCCGCCAATGAAGTTCGCGACCGAGAGTTGCGAGGTCATGGAGGCCTGCATTCGCGGGGGTATGCCTGTTCTTTTGCTAAGCGCTGGAATGGCCGGGGCCACGGCGCCCTCCACACTTGCGGGCGCCATAGTCCAGGCGACGGCAGAGTGTTTGGCAGGCCTCGTCTATGTGAACGCGATTGCCCACGGTCATCCGGCAATCTTCGGCACCTGGCCCTTCGGCCTTGATCTTCGCACCGGCGCCATGTCCATCGGCTCTGGTGAGCAAGCGCTTTTGACGTCGGGATGCGCGCAGATGCACCGATATTATGATCTACCCGGCGGTGCGGCGGGCGGGGCTTCTGACTCCAAGCTCCCTGACATGCAGGCGGGTTGGGAACAGATGTGCTCAAACGTGATGGCGGGTCTGAGCGGGTGCAATATGGTCTATGAGGCAGCAGGAATGCACGCCTCTCTCCTCGGTTTCTGTCATGAAAGCCTTGTCCTCGGAAACGATCTCGTTGGGCAGGCCTTGCGCTGCGTGCGTGGCATTGAGGTAAGCGAGGACGCCTTGGCGGTGGAGACGATCCGCGCGACGGTGCTTGGTCCCGACGGTTCGGGCGGTCCGGGCCACTACCTCGGGACAGATCAAACGCTGAGCCGTATGCAGCGCGACTTTGTATATCCTGAGCTCGGTGACCGGACTTCACCCAAAGAATGGGCGGAGAATGACAAGCCTGATCTTCTCGAGACCGCCAAGCGACGCACTGCCGAGCTTTTGGCTGCCCCACGGCCTGCCGCCTTCGATTCCGCGCTCGATGCGAGAATTCGGGAGCGTTTTGCGATCCATCTGCCCGCTTAGGCCCGAGTCTTGAGCCCGTCCCCCTGCCCCGTTACTTCAGCGGGGTTCAGAATGCGGAGGCGGGAATGGATACCAGCACAGCAAATGTCGTCGTCACTGGTGGGGCCTCGGGCCTAGGTGCCGCAACGGCTGAAGAGTTCTGTGCGCGCGGCGCAAAAGTGACGATCCTTGACCGTGACAACGGGGGTCGCGCGACGGCAGAACGGATAGGCGCAGGCTTTGAGACGGTGGACGTGACCGAGGAAGCATCCGTCTCCGCAGCACTCGAACAGGCAGCAGAGGCCATGGGCGGTCTCACTTGTGCGATCTCTTGCGCGGGAATTGCCACGGCAGAACGAACGCTTGGGCGTAAAGGCCCCCACAAGCT
>JBCCPQ010000053.1:0-11858 GCA_039024825.1 Pseudomonadota bacterium | reverse complement strand
TTGAGACCATTGTTTTCGAAGAGATATCCGCGCCAGTCTCCCTGTTCCATCGTGCCGAGGAACTGAGCGGGATGCTTCAATGCAAGCGCGTCCATGTCCGTGACCTCCGCCCAAGTCCCTTCAAGCGGCAGTGCTTCGTCAAGAAATGACTTGGCCGCAGCAATGACGCGGGTGCCGCGATCCGGATCGTAGGCGCGGCCTGAGGGAGTATCGCCGAGGGCGTCGGTGCCGTAGAACGCGTCATAGAGATTACCCCAACGCGCGTTTGCAGCGTTGAGCGCAAAGCGAGCATTGGTGATAGGCACAACCAGTTGCGGTCCGGGAACTTCTGCGATCTCCGGGTCGACGTTCTCTGTCCCGATCTCGAAATCGGGGCCTTCGGGAACAAGGTAGCCGATCTCCCGCAGAAACGCTTCGTAGGCGCGAGGGTCGTGCGGCTGGCCCCGTCGGCCGATATGCCAAGCGTCGATCTTGTCCTGAATGTCCTCCCGAGTAGCCAGGAGAGCGCGGTTGCGATCTCCGAATTCCTGCACGATGCTGGCCAGACCTGCCCAGAACTGGTCAGGCGAAACACCGGTTCCGGGCAGCGCGCGAGTCTCGATGAAGGTATGCAGCGTTGCCGCCACCGTCAGTCCGTGCGTCTTGATGGTTTGTGCCATGGCCTGCCCTTTCGTGTACCCGCGCATACGAAAGGCTAGGGCTGAAGTTTCCTATCGGCAACAGGATTTCCCGGCATTACAGGCGGGAATTTTTCGACTTCGGATCAGCTTTGCTTGACTGACTTTGCCCGACGACAGCGATCGGAGCAGTACTTTACCTCGTCCCATACCTTTTCCCATTTCTTTCGCCACGTGAACGGAAGCCCGCTGGTGGCGCAGGTCTTGGTGGGCAAATCGGATTTCTTCTTTTGTCTTGGCATTTGGATCTTTGGGGGCCAGCCCCCAAACCCCCGAGGTATTTGGAGAAAGATGAAAGAGGCGTTCAGAGGTCGAACGACATTTGGGTTGTGGGTGGCTTCTTGGATGGGCGGCGGCGGGACTCTCCGGGCATCGGGTCACGTTGAAAGCCGCGATCCTTCTTGCGAGAGGCGTGCTTTTTTACGATGGCGTTTGCGTCCTCGCGAAAGGCCTTGCCCTTTCGAACGGCGAATATTTTCTCGCGGGCTTCGCGGGCAGCCTCTGCCACATCGACCAAAGGTGGTGGATAGCCCGGCACGTCGCCCGCACGCCAGGGCTCTTGCAAGTACTTGTCGTCGAGATGGGCGATTTCGGGCACCCAGCGCCGTGTGAAGATGCCGGTTGGGTCCTGATCTTTGCCCTGCTTGACAGGGTTGTAGATGCGCACGGTGTTCATCCCGGTCGTGCCGGACTGCATCTGCGTCTGGGACCAATGAATGCCCGGTTCATAATCCGTGAAGCGGCGTGCGAGTACCATCCCGCTGTCACGCCAATCGAGCCAAAGGTGGTAGCTCGCCACAGCTTGAAGCATGGAGCGCATGCGAAAATTCAGCCAGCCGGTATGAGCGAGGTAGCGCATGCAAGCATCCACAAAGGGAAGACCGGTGCGGCCCTCGCTCCAGGCGGCGAGCTTGTGTGCGTCCGACCCCTGGCGTATATCACGGTAAGCGGGATGCAATGCGCGAGTTTCGATGGCTGGCTCGTCTTCCAGTTTCTGCATGAAGTGGTCGCGCCATGCGAGCCGCGAGGTGAAGGATGCTAGCGAGCCCGACCAGCCATCCCGCGTACCTTTGACCTCTGCTTTGCGTGCGGCTGCGGCTTGCGCCGCTTCACGTCCGCTCAAAACCCCGAGCGCCAGATAGGGCGAGAGGCGGGAACAGGCCCATTCTCCTTCCACCGGGGACGACATGGCTTTTCGATAGGTCTGGCCCCGTTCCGTGAGAAACCCGCCGAGCATGGCGAGCGCCTCATCACGTCCACCGGTCTGGCGGCCCGGGCACGGGTCCGGGCGAAGTCCGAGCTCCTTCGAGGTGGGCAGGCGCTCGCTCTCCCAAGGCACAGGCTCGATCGGAACCGGCGCAATCTGGGAGGAGCGGATATAGCGCTCCCTTTGAGCGGCCCAGCCATCCCTGCCCGCAAGACGCCTGACAACGCCAGACTGGGTGAACTCATGCCACTCAATGCCGCGCGCTTTGCACCAGTCACGAACAGCGCGGTCGCGCGCGTGGGTCCAGGTGTTGCCCGTTTCCTCGTGCGAATAAAGAGCGAAGGAACCATGGGTTGCTTTGAGCGCCGAGAGCACATCGCAAACATCGCCTACGCGCGTAATCAGGGGCAGATCACGGCCAAGGCTCTCCAAACATTCGCGAATGAAACTCCACTGCCTGCCAGAGGTATCCGGCAGCGCCCAATAGCCGGGCTCCACGACATACAGTGGCAGGACCGGGCCAGCCTCAGCAGCCGCCGCGAGCGCGGCGTGATCGGTGATCCGGAGATCGCGTTTGAACAACATAACAGAAATCATGCGAGATAACGTAACGCTCGAAGCAGCAGGTCAAAGGCCCGGGATTGTCACACCTCGCGCTCTCTACTGAACTCTCGCCCACCTGGATCTGGGCGAGCATAGAAATCTCGCAGGCTTTGGCCCGGGCGCGGCTTGAACGCGGGCCCTTCGTTGAGCGCGGTCATGCGATCGACGCGAAACATTCGAAAATCATCCCGAAGCTCGCACCAGCCCACAAAAGTCCAGAATTTGCCCCAGAACCACATGCCCAAGGGTCTTACGCAGCGCTGCGTGCCCAACCCTGCCCCATCACGATAGGTAAATTGTATCAGGTGCCGAGCCTCGATCGCCGTCTCAATCAAGTCGAGCGCGGCGCGTGTCTCGTCACTTTGCTGAGCACCGAAAGCATGAACCTGCAACTGGCGCGACCGCGTACGAAGCGCATCGTCGAGAATCGCGTCGATCTTGGCGAGCGCTTCCTCCGCGCCTCTCGCCATCTCAATTCCACCCCAGGCACGGATCAGGCGCGCACCGGCGGTGAGTGCTGCAATCTCATCCCGCGTAAACATAAGCGGTGGCAGATCGTAGCCGTCTTGCAGAACGTAGCCAAAGCCCGCCTCCCCGTCGATCGGGACGCCGCTGGCCACGAGGTCAGCGACATCCCGGTAGATCGTTCTCTCAGACACTTCGAGCCGCCCGGCCAGGCTGCGGGCCGTAACCCGCCGCGCACCGCGCATAAGCTGGATGATCTCAAAGAGGCGGTCAGCCCGTCGCATCAGCTACCTCACGCCGTCTCAAAGAAGCCGACGACATTGCCGTCCGGGTCACTGGCCTGAAAGAAGCGACCGGTGGGCACCTCCATAACATCGCTCAGGATTTTGCCGCCCCCAGCACGAACCCGCGCCATGGTCGCGTCGAGCGTGCCTTCGGCGGAGATATAGACAACGGAGCCCCGCGCAGGTTCGCCAAACTGAAGGTCAAAGCCCGCGCCACTTAGCGCGCCAAACATGGCCACTGGGGTGCCGAACATGTCCATACGCTGCGGAGCCATGCCGGTCACATCTGCGTAGAACGTCGAAGCCGCATCCAGATCGCGAACATGGATTTCAGACCAAACGACGGCGTTTTGTGGCTGGTAAGGCATCTTGTGTCTCCTTCTATCAAGATGCGTCACCTTTCGCACAGCCCTCCTGACAGCGTCCTGTCAGCATCGGTCTTGCGCCACACGCGGGCGCAGCTAGGTTCGCGAAAAAGGAGATGACCCATGCGCGATGCCACCCCCCAGACGATCTATCTGAAGGATTATCGCGCGCCGGCCTATTTGGTCGAGAACGTGGACTTAACTTTCAAGCTCCATCCCACAAAGGCGCGCGTGATCTCCCGCGTGCGGTTTACGCCAAACGCCGAGGCTCCGGGGCCGTTCCACTTGGACGGAGAAGATCTTACCCTGATCCGCGCGGCCATCGATGGTGTAGAGGTTAGCCCGGATGTCGGGCCAGAAGGGCTGACCTGCGCGGTCCCGGATGGGCCGTTCACCTGGGAGGCCGAGGTCGAGATCTCGCCGTCGACAAACACCGCATTGGAAGGGCTTTACATGTCAAACGGCATGTACTGCACGCAGTGCGAGGCGCAGGGCTTTCGCAAGATCACCTACTACCCGGATCGCCCCGATGTCATGGCCCCTTTCACTGTCCGCATCGAGGGTGACCTGCCGGTGCTTTTGTCCAACGGCAATCCCGGCGCATCCGGCAAAGGCTTCGCGGAGTGGCATGATCCGTGGAAGAAACCCGCCTACCTCTTTGCCCTTGTCGCGGGAGAGCTCTTTGCCACGTCAGGCCACTTCACAACGATGGAAGGGCGTGACGTAGACCTCAACATCTGGGTCCGCGACGGTGACCAAAACAAAACTGATTTCGCTCTGGAGGCTCTGGAGAAATCGATGAAGTGGGATGAGGAAGTCTACGGACGCGCCTATGACCTCGACATATTCAACATTGTCGCCGTGGACGACTTCAACATGGGCGCGATGGAAAACAAAGGCCTCAACATCTTCAATTCGAGCGCTGTCCTCGCGTCCGCCGACACGTCGACCGACGGGGCCTTCGAGCGGATCGAGGCGATCATCGCGCATGAGTACTTTCACAACTGGACGGGCAACCGCATCACCTGCCGCGACTGGTTCCAGCTTTGCCTGAAAGAGGGTCTCACGGTCTACCGCGACCAGCAGTTCACATCGGATATGCGTTCGGCGCCAGTAAAGCGCATCAGTGATGTGGTAGAGTTGCGCGGGCGCCAGTTTAGGGAAGACGCGGGGCCCCTCGCCCATCCGGTGCGGCCCGAGAGCTTTGTTGAAATCAACAATTTCTACACAGCGACCGTATATGAGAAAGGTGCAGAGCTTATCGGCATGCTCAGGACGCTCGTAGGCTCGGAGGCATATGA
This sequence comes from Pseudomonadota bacterium, assembly GCA_039024825.1. Lineage (GTDB taxonomy): Bacteria > Pseudomonadota > Alphaproteobacteria > Rhodobacterales > Rhodobacteraceae > Shimia_B. The sequence continues at coordinate 6,956 of JBCCPQ010000053.1, read as the reverse complement.
CAAGGCTCTTACGCTCTATTTTGACCGCCACGACGGCGACGCCGCTACGATCGAAGACTGGCTCGCAGTCTTTCAAGATGCCACCGGACGTGACCTCTCCCAGTTCCAGCGATGGTATGCGCAGGCAGGCACGCCGCGCATCAAGGTCGAGGAATCCCATGAGGGTAACAGCTACACGTTAACCCTGACCCAGTCTCAACCCGACACGCCGGGCCAAACGGATAAGTCGCCCCTGCACATCCCAGTCACCCTGGGTCTCCTCGACGAAAGCGGCACGGAGCATCTCGCCAGCCACACAGTCGAACTCACCGAAGTCACCACAAAACTCAACTTCACCTACGACGGCCAAAGCTGGGTCCCCCTTCATCTTTCCGCAAATACCTCCCCCGGAGGGTCCGGAGCTGCGGCCAAGCCCATTCCTTCCCTACTTCGTGGGTTCTCCGCACCCGTCATCCTCGACTTTCAGCAAACCACGGCCGAGCGAGAAGTTCTGCTCGCGCATGACACCGACCCGTTCAACCGTTGGGAGGCAGGCAGGTCGCTTGCCAAGGAAGTGTTGCTCGGGCGGATCCAACACGGACAAGATGCGCCCGCAGCTTGGTTGGAGGGGCTCGCGACCATGCTCCGGGATGACAGCCTTGATCCTGCGTTCCGGGCTCTCGCCGTGGGCCTGCCTTCGCAAGATGACCTGGCGCAAACGCTCCATGAAGACGGGCAGACACCTGACCCAGATGCGATCAAAGCAGCTATCGACGACATCGCCGAAAGACGCGCCACGCATCTCGAGGACATCTGCCGCCAGCTTTACGAAGACATGCAGGTCCCCGGACCCTATTCCCCTGCGGCGGAGCCCGCCGGCAAGCGCGATCTGGGCAATGCTATGCTTTCCATGATCACATGGATAGACGGTGGCGAGACCGCACAGAAGCAGTTCGAGACTGCCGAGAATATGACGCAGAGCCGTGCGGCTCTGGCGCTTTTATGCCGCGCCGATGTCGCTGACGATGCCCTAGCCGCCTTCTACGACCGCTGGAAGCATGAGAGACTAGTGATCGACGCGTGGTTCGGTCTGCAAGTCGGCTATGCCCGTCCTGAGGCTGCCGCTGACAAGGTGAGGACTCTCCGGGAGCATGCTGATTTCACAATGAAAACACCCAACCGGTTCCGCGCGCTTTTCGGATCGTTCATCGGCAACACATGCGCGTTCCATCGCGCGGATGGCTCTGGCTACGACCTCGTCGCCGACACGTTGATGGAGCTTGATGCCATTAATCCGCAAACGACGGCGCGCATGACCTCAGCTTTCTCGACTTGGCGTCGCTACGATGCCGACCGCCAGGGGCTGATGCGCGCGGCGCTGGAGCGCGTCGCCGCCAAGCCAAGCTTGTCGCGCGATACGACGGAGATGGTCACCAGACTTCTGGCATAGGGCGGGAACTTACCGATGCCTTGGCCGTTTCTTGCAGGAAACGGCGGGACTGCACTCCGGCCTTGCAAGACCTCTGCATCGTCTCCAGATAGGAGGTGCCCTAGCGTCACAACGTCGTGACCCTGCCGTGATGGATGGCTACCATGGAAGACCGCCTGACCCCGCTCATCGCTGAACGCGCACCCTGGCTTTTTGGTGGAGGCGTCGCCGCGCGGGTCATGAAGCCCATTCTCGACAAAATGCTGCGCTATCGCGAATGCGTGGAGATCGGGACGCAGCTTGATCCTCTCAGTGCAGAAGACATCATGGTCGATCTCCAGGGTCGGCTTTCGCAGCATGTGATCGCCCGGGGCCTCGGCAACGTGCCTGCCTCTGGTCCAGCCTTGATTGTGGCGAACCATCCTACGGGTATAGCCGACGCGATCATGCTGAACCACGCGTTGAGCGCCATCCGGAAAGACGCGTATTACTTTGCCAACCGCGACATCATGCGGGTGATGCCGCAGTTCGAAACCATGATCGCTCCGGTAGAATGGCGGCTTGAAAAGCGCTCCCATGCAAAGATGAAAGAGACAATGGCCTTCACCCGTCAGGCCGTAGATGAAGGCCGCCTCGGCGTAATCTTCCCCTCTGGGCGTTTGGCAAAGCGGCGTGGCATCCGGCTTTATGAGAGGCCATGGATGGCGTCAGCGGCCATGATTGCGCGAAAGTTCGACCTGCCCGTGATTCCGGTCAATATCCGGGCTATGAACTCTGCGCTGTTCTACCTCTTCGACCTGCTGCATCCGACCCTGCGCGACATCACGCTGTTTTACGAGACTTTGAACAAAGACCGGCAGCCCTACCACATTACCGTGGGGGAGCCGATTTCGGCGGCGTCCCTGCCGAAAAGCTCGGATGAATCGATAGAGATTTTGCGACGCGAAACGCTGCGGTTGGGTGAGCCCGGCCTTACTCTTGTCTCGCGGAAGATGAGACCGGCCAACGCCTATTTCTAGAAGGTGAGGCGCGTAACGCGCTCTTGTCCTTCAAAGGTTCTCAAAAATTGCCCGGTACGCTTGCACCAGCTTCGCCATTTCGGCGACCCCTACCCGTTCATTATCACCGTGCAACCGTGCTACATCGCTTGGCCCGAAAAGAAGAGGGACGAAACGGTAGGCATCATCGGCCAGCACCCCGTAGTGACGCACGTCGGTGGCAGCAATTGTCAGCCCCGGGACTACGATGACCTCGTCATACACGGCGACCGTCGCAGCACGGATCGCGGCATAGCCTGCGGTTTCAGACGACGACACCGGTGACGCATCGCGCCCATGCTCTCGGGCTACAACGCGGACCCGCGGATCGTCGATCACAGCCTCAACATGCGAAATGATATCTATCATCGTATCACGGGGATGAATGCGGAAATTCACTGTGGCCACCGCCTCGGCGGCCAGGACATTCTCCTGCGGGGAGCCGCGCAACATGGTCGGGGCAGTAGTCGTACGCAAAAGCGCGTTTGTCGTGTTCGCTTTTGACAGCTCGGTTTCAAGAAGCCCTTTGAATAGCCATTGGTTGGCAAAGAGCATCCGGTTCACGAAGCCGAACTCCGGCGCAATGCCATCGAAAAACGTACGGGTGGTGCCTTCCAGTCCCCCCGGAACGGGGCTGTCTTCCAGCGCGGCAATCGCCTTCGCCAGCACGCCGACCGCGGTTTCAGAGGGCGGGAGGGAAGAGTGTCCGCTTTGCCCTTGGGCTATAAGATCAAGGGTCAGATAGCCTTTCTCGGCGACGTTGATCGATGCAACCGGGGCTGGGAGGCCCGGCAAGACCCCGTCAAAGATCATGGATCCTTCATCCAGCATCCATGCAAAGCGTTGGCCTCGCGACTGCAAAAGCTCCGTTGCGGCCACGGCGCCGCGTTGGCCGCCGACCTCCTCGTCCTCGCCAAAAATGAACCAGATGTCGCGCGATGGCTGCACACCATCCGCAATCATCGCCTCCGCCGCCTCAAGGAGGCCAATGACCGATTGCTTGTCATCAAGAGCACCGCGCCCCCAGATAAAGCCATCACGGATCTCTCCTGCCCACGGATCAACATCCCAATTCGGAAGGGTCTCCGCAGGTACAGGGACAACATCATAGTGTCCCGTGAAGAGAACCGGAGGGAGGGATGGGTCAACGCCCGGCCAACGGTAAATCGGGGTTCTGTTGATGAACTCCCTCTCCATCGACGCGTGGACAGCAGGATAGGTCCGCGTCAGCCATTCGAGAAATGCATCGTATTCCGCATACTCCACCGCGCTGTAATCGCTGTCGGAGATCGTCCGGAACTGCAGCGCAGCGCTAAGCCGGGCCGCGACTGCGTCAGCATCCACATCGACCAAAGCGACCTCAGGCAGGCTCTCTGGCGCAGTTGGCAGCCGGTAGGTGACATAATTGATAAACAAGACGGCGATGAGCGTCACCAACAGGACGCCCAGCACACCCAAACCCATCAGAAAACGCTGCATCGCGGACCTCCCAGCTTTGACGTCAGGCTAAGTGCATCCGCTCGGCGCACAAGTCCTTACTCTGCGGAAGCGAGCGTTATGGGCCGCATCTGTGGGCGGACGGTGGACAGCGGCACGCAATAGGACTGACGTCTGACCCAAGCCCGCATGTCTTCCCGCTTGGCACGCTGCACAAATGGCCCCCAGTCTGCGCCCGGCCCGCCGCGCCCGCCAGATGCTTTGCGCGCCACCGCGTTATCGCGGGGTACGGTACGAGACATTATGCGGATGGCGCAGCTCACATTCTCTGTGGGGTCAAGGAGCGCGCTGCGGGACCGCGCACGGCATCCGTAGAGACGCGCCGTTCCGGAGCGGATCTGCAACAACCCGTGCGAGAGACCACCGTCACCCGACACGCGGGGCCTGTAAGTACTTTCATGCTTGGCAAGGGTAGAGATCAGGCCCACCCAAAAGGCGCGGCGGTCCTCGAGCCCATTTTCCCGATAGGCCGGACACCACGCGTCGATGTCACCCGGCACGGTCGCAACCATGGACGCACCGTGATCCTTCAGGGCCGCTTCGGCCACGCGAGTCCAGACATCTGTCCCGCCAAGATGCGCCCAGCGCGTGTAAGGCAGAGTGTTGTCACGCGGCTGCGGACGAATGTCAGCCGCGCGATCGGGCAGGACTACTGGTTCGTACTCAGGTCTTAGCTGCGGACGAATGTCACCCAAGGCCCAAAGCCCGGATGGCAAAACAGCTGCAAAAAACAGCAGAAACAATCGCATGAGCGCCCCCCCACGGTCGCAAACCGCGCCAAGATGCACGCTCATGCGCGTTTAGGCAAGTCTCAGGCGCGGCAGAGCGATGGCTGCACGTCCCCGGCATATGTCAGGGGCATGCCAGCCCGGCGGCGCAACGGACGTGCTGCAGCGTATCCGGCAGGCTCCGCGCTCGGCTGTGAGGCCGGCCAGATGTGTGCTCGGCACAACGGACCGATACGCAGAATATTCAGCGGAAGAAGGAGACCATGAAGGAGTAGAACCGGCCAAAGCCCCGCTGCCAGGGCATACCAAATGAACAGCGCATTTGAAGCGATCGCAAAGACACGCGCTTTAAACGCAACGACAGAGTAAAACGTAGCAATCACGGCGAGACCCGCCGCGATGCCAATTGCATCAATGAGCATTTCAAATAACCTCAAATAATATAGCCGAAGAATAGCTGATGGGCTCAGACCGGCATAGTCTGGATTTCCTGTCCGTTGGCGCTTGAGCGCGCACCCGCCTACAGCTACACCGCCGGCGTTAGACCCGACGGGAGGCCGCCATGCTCGACATCACTCCACCAAAGCCGCGCACGATCCAGGGCGCAAAGCAGGACTGGGAACTTGTGATCGGGATGGAAGTCCATGCCCAAGTCGCGACCCGCGCAAAGCTCTTTTCAGGTGCATCAACAACCTTCGGGGCAGAACCCAACAGCAACGTGGCTTTCGTTGACGCAGGGATGCCTGGCATGCTGCCTGTCATTAACGAGGAATGTGTGGCGCAGGCGGTGCGAACGGGACTCGGCCTCAAGGCCGAGATCCACCTTAAATCGGCCTTTGATCGCAAGAACTACTTTTACCCGGACCTGCCCCAAGGCTACCAGATTTCCCAGCTCTATGAGCCCATCGTCGGAGAAGGCGAAGTGCTGGTCGAACTCGGGGACGGCACCGCGAGACTGGTGAGGATTGAACGTATCCACCTCGAGCAGGATGCCGGAAAGTCGATCCATGACATGGACCCGAACATGTCATTCGTGGACCTCAACCGCACAGGCGTGGCGCTGATGGAGATTGTCTCCCGCCCTGACATTCGCGGCCCGGAAGAAGCCGCCGCCTATGTGGCCAAGCTGCGCCAGATCATGCGCTATCTTGGCACCTGCGATGGTAATATGCAGAACGGGAACTTGCGTGCCGACGTCAACGTCTCCGTATGCACGCCGGGTCAGTATGAGAAGTACCGCGAAAGCGGCGATTTTGGGCATCTGGGCACACGTTGCGAGATCAAGAACATGAACTCCATGCGCTTTATCCAGCAAGCCATCGAATACGAGGCACGCAGACAGATCGCATTGGTCGAAGATGGAAGGAACGTCGTGCAGGAGACGCGCCTTTTTGACACGGTAAAAGGCGAGACACGCTCCATGCGCTCCAAGGAAGAGGCGCATGATTATCGCTACTTCCCTTGCCCCGATCTTCTCCCCCTGGAGATAGAACAGGATTGGGTCGACGAGATCGCCGCCACCTTGCCAGAGCTTCCAGATGCGAAAAAAGCGCGCTTCGTGTCGGATTTTGGGCTGTCTGACTATGATGCGAGTGTGTTGACCGCCGAAACGGACGCCGCCACCTACTTTGAGGACGTGGCGGAAGTGGACGGTAAGCTGGCCGCCAATTGGGTGATCAACGACCTGTTTGGGCGGCTAAAGAAAGACGACAGAGAGCTATCTGAAAGCCCCGTATCCCCCGCACAGCTCAAAGGCATCATCGCGCTGATCAAGAAGGGCGACATTTCCGGCAAGATCGCCAAGGATCTATTCGAGATCGTCTACTCCGAGGGCGGCGACCCCGCCGAAATCGTTGAAGCTCGTGGCATGAAGCAAGTCACAGACACCGGCGCCATCGAGACCACAGTAGATGAAATCATCGCCGCCAATCCGGCGCAGGTGGAAAAGGCCAAGGACAACCCGAAACTCGCAGGTTGGTTCGTGGGCCAGGTGATGAAAGCCACGGGCGGCAAGGCAAATCCGGCAGCCGTGAACCAGATCGTGAAAGCAAGGCTGGGTCTGTAACTCTCCCAAGCATACTGAGTAGGTCTTTGACAGCGCACACAGACTTTCAAGCACTGTGCAGCCGAAGGGCTCAGGATTGTTAGGCACTCCGAAAGGACGCAAGGCCATTAAGCCAGACCGAGTTCGATCTCCATGTCTGTGAAGCAGTGATTGGAGAAGCTGGAAGGGGATCACAGGCTGGTAGCCGCACCGAGTATGATGGAAAGGTCCGATGCAAGCCG
>JBCCPQ010000052.1:0-11877 GCA_039024825.1 Pseudomonadota bacterium | reverse complement strand
GTTGTTGGCTCCTCCCTGTCTGAGACGGACTCGGACGGAGGGCATTCGCTACATGTGTCAGTTTAACCTGACACTATTAGATGTCAATCTGAGTGGACAAAAGAATCGTCAGGCTGGCTTGCGCGCCGTAACAACCGACGTGACGAACGCGCGCCGGGGCGCGGGCGTCTCAATGTGCTGAAAGCCCGCAGCCTCAAGCATGGACGCGATCTGCCCCTGAGAACGGGCGCGGCCCGTCTCCATGCAGAATGTGTAGAATGCGAAGTAAACGTCACCGGCAACACTCGGCTTGCTGCCCCCTGTCATGGGCTCAGAGACCACGAGTCGCCCACCCGGCGGCAACGCCTCAAAGACCTTCGCCAGCAGCGCGGCAATCGTGTCGTCCGCATGATCATAGAGAACACGAATCAATGTGATCGTATCCGCCCGCGGCAGACCGTCGTCACGGAAGGAACCGGCAGTGATTGTGGCACGATCCGCAAGGTCCGCGGCGCGAAACCGGCTTTCGGCCCCCGGCGCTACGGCGGGCAGGTCAAAGAGGTGAAGGCGCGGACCTCGGTGCTTGCGGCCGACCGCCGTCAGAAACGCACCGGTGCCGCCGCCGATATCAAGAATTTCCTCGGCCGCAGACAGGTCGACCATGCGCAGCGTGTCCTCCGCCACAAGGCGCTGACTGTCCGCCATGAGATTGGAATAGGCGCGTGCGGTATCCGGGTCCTGTGCCGCTGCAGCCCCGAAAACGTAGGGCCAGAAGCGCGCGAGCTCCGGCTGGGTATCGCCGCGCAGCAGAGCAGCAGGATCTGCCATATCGCGATACATGACGGCGTGATGACGGATCATCGGCACGAGGCCCGGGACTCCCAAAAGCGCCGCGCCGCGCGTCGTGAGGCCGTAGCTCTCTCCCTTGCGCAGCAACAGGCCAATGGCACAGCCCGCGTCAAGGAGGAGAGCGGCATTCCGCTCCGGCACGTCCGGCACCGCCTCGCCCGCAGTGAGCGCACCATGGGACAGCCGCGTGAGGACACCCATGTCCACTAGCGCAAACAAAGCCTGCGACTTTGCAAACCCGGCGATGAGGTCAAACATCTCCTCGCCTTCGCGGCGGGCCTTGCGGGCGAAGAAAGGCGTGCGGGCAGCGAAAGACTGAAAGCGTTCAGAGGCGGCGAGCCGCAACATCCACGCCCGGGGCCCGCGCCCGAAGCGGCCCAGCGCCGCGTCGGGCTGTGCGGGCACCCTCGAGTGGTTCATTCGGCGGCAGTGCGGGCAGCGGCATAGAGGGGCGTCAGGCGCTCCGCGTAGCGGCGCACCATCTCAGCCAGCTGGGCTTCGCCACGACAGTGCGGAATGGACGCGATCGCCCCCGCCAGGGTGTCGTCAAGCTTTGCAATTGCCCCCTTCACACCCCATTGCGACACGGCGTTCGGCCTGCCATGGAGGTCGTCCTGACCAGCAGGCTTTCCCAAAGTCGCCTCATCATAGAGAGCATCGCGCAGGTCATCGGCGATCTGAAAGCTCTGCCCGATCCTTGCGCCGAGTTCTTCCCAGGGCTCGGCGTCCTGACCGGAGGCAATAGCACCCATCTGCGTCGCTGCGATGAAAAGGGCCCCCGTCTTGGCGTGATGGTACGCGTCGAGATCGATCTTGCTTTCGCTCTCCCACCCTTGCCCCGCGCAGATGCCGCCGGGCATCCCTGTTCGCTGGGCCAGAGTAACCACGAGCTGCGCTGCACGACCTGCATCGTGATGGACAACCCGGCCGAGCAGCTCAAACGCGAGTACAATGAGGCTATCCCCTGTGAGAAGGGCCAAAGGCTCCGAATAGGCCACGTGCACGGCAGGCTTGCCGCGACGCGTTTCAGCATCATCAAAGCAAGGCATGTCATCATGAACGAGGGAAGCGCAGTGGATAAGCTCCAGCGCCGCCGCCGCTGCGTCGGTGATTTCGGGCTGATCGTCGCCGCACGCGACAGCGACCGATGTCAAAATTGTGGGCCGGATTCGCGCACCGCCGGGTGTGACTGCATAGTTGAGCGCGGAGGCCAGCTTCGGAGGCACCGCACCGCGCCCCTGACCAAGCGTAATGGCCGCCGCGATGGCCGCTTCGATTCGCTGTTCCATAACGGCTCTCTCCCAGGTCACCAGAGGATGAGTCAGGCAAAGCGGACAGTCTGACTGTAAATTATACTGGACACTTTGGCTGTCCAAGTCAACATTGCGGGCAGGGAGGTCCGCATGGACGCGCACGCGCGATCTATCGTTATCGGTGCTGGCATCGGCGGTTTGGCCGTGGCCCTTCGGCTGCGCGCGCAAGGCCGTGACGTCCTCGTTCTGGAACGCGCGGCAGAGGTCGGCGGCAAGATGCGCACGCTGCCGTCTCAGGCGGGACCCGTGGATACGGGCCCCACGGTCCTCACGATGAAACCCGTGTTCGATGAGCTCTTCCAAGACATCGGCGAGCGTCTGGATGACCATGTGACACTGCTGCCCGAGCCGCATCTTGCGCGGCACTGGTGGCGCGATGGCGCAGTCCTCGACCTCTGGCAGGACCGCGCGCGATCAGCAGCGGAGATTGGCGGCACATTCGGGGCAGGCGCCCGCGCCGACTATGAGCGCTTCGCCGCAGAGGCGGAGCGTCTTTTCAGGACATTCGACGCCCCGATGATGAAGGCCGGGGCGCCGAGCCGCACGGCCCTGACGGCTCGTGTGCTGCGCCAGCCCTCAATCATTGGTTCCATGGCACCGCTCTCCACACTCGCGCAAAAGCTCGCGCGCAGTTTTCGCGACCCGCACCTGAGACAGCTCTTCGGGCGATACGCGACTTATGTGGGTGGTTCGCCTTACCGCTCCCCAGCGATCCTTTCGCTAATTTCACACTCAGAGGCCGCTGGCGTCTGGCGCGTCAAAGGCGGCATGCATCGCATGGCCCTCTCGCTGAGAGCCCTCGCAGAAGCCCGCGGCGTAGAATTCATCTGCGGCTCAGACGTAACGCGGATCGAACTTCAGGGCGGCCGCGTGGCGGCGGTCCATACCGGCGATGGCCGCTTCCCCTGCGAAGAAGCCGTCTTCAATGGGGATCCGCGCGCTTTGACGACCGGGCTGCTTGGGGCCTCGGCCAAGGAGGCGATCCCCTCTGCGCCACTTGAAGAGCGCAGTCTCTCTGCGCTCGTCTGGGCCTTCGCTGCGCGCGCGTCCGGGCCGGAGCTTGTGCACCACAACGTCTTCTTCGCCGACGACCCCGTTGCAGAGTTCGCACCGATCGCCGCGGGCCGGATGACCGAGGATCCCACCCTCTACATCTGCGCAGAGGACCGAGGCACGGGCCTCACACCGCCGGAACTCGAACGGTTCGAAATCATCATGAATGCCGCGCCTCTAACCGGCGCCGCTCCCGCCGCAACGGAGAAAGAAGCATGTCGCCAACGGACGCATCGGACACTCGCCCAATACGGTTTGACCTTCGACGCCTGGCCCTCGGACAGGGCCCTGACCACACCGACAGACTGGGAACGGCGCTTCCCCGCATCGGCCGGATCCCTCTACGGGCAGAGCCCGCATGGGATGATGGCCGCCTTCAAACGCCCCACGGCGCAGACACGGATCCCGGGTCTCTTCCTGGTGGGGGGCGGCACCCATCCGGGCGCAGGCGTTCCGATGGCAACCCTCTCCGCCCGGCATGCGGCAGAGGCGATGCGCAAGGCCCGAACTTCGACCTCGACGTCCCGCCCAACGGCTACGCATGGTGGTATGTCGACGGCCTGAGCGATGAGGGTGGCCGTGCCATCTCCATCATCGGCTTCATCGGATCAGTATTCTCGCCATGGTATGCCTGGGCCGGACGGCGTTCTCCGCAAAACCACTGCTGCATAAACGTCGCCACCTACGGTCCCGGCGGACGCTTCACGATGACAGATCGCGGGACCTCGGCGCTACGCGTATCGCGAGACACGTTCACGGTGGGCCCGTCATCCATGCGTTGGACTGGCCAGGAACTCGTGATCGACATCAATGAGATTTCCAGCCCCCCCATCGTCTCGCGCGTACGCGGGCAAGTCCGCGTCCGTCCCACGGCGGTGACAGGGGTGGAGATGCCGCTGACCGCCGACGGCGCCCATGTCTGGCGCCCTTTTGCCCCTACCTCCCGGATCAGCGTGGACCTCGATGCGCCAGGCTGGCAGTGGCAAGGTCACGGCTACTTTGACGCCAATTTCGGGACCCGCGCCCTGGAACAGGATTTCAGCTACTGGAACTGGGGCCGGTTTCCGCGCGGCGACGGGTCTGTCTGTTTCTATGACGCGGACCGCCTGGACGGATCAAAGCTCGCCACGGCTGTGGCCTTCGACGCGGCAGGGCAGCCGTCTGTGCCGACAAACCCGCCCCCGCTCACGCGCTTCAAGCGGTCGCTCTGGCAAGTCCGCCGGGAGACCCGCGCTGACCCCGGCCATACGCCGGTCCAGGTCCAGAATATGCTCGACGCCCCATTCTACTCACGCTCCGCCGTACGAACGCGGATCGATGGGCAAGACTGCGTCGGGGTCCACGAAGCGCTCGACCTCGTGCGCTTTCGGTCGCCTCTGATCAAACCCATGCTCGCCGTGCGCGTCCCGCGCCGGGCTGGATGGCGCTTCTAGATTCCGGCGACTGGCAACGGCAGCGAACGCAGTGTTTCCACGAAACCGCGCTTCGCCCCATTTCCGCCGCAGCAGGGGCGCGCAAGCGTCGCGATGCGCCGTCACATACATCCTCGTAGCTGCTAACAAGCTTCACCTCGGCGCCGGGTGTAACAGCCCCCACCCAGTACCCGGCGTCGGGGACTACACCTCCCCCCGACATTGAAGTTTCTACCGTCGACGCTAGGGTCCGCCCGACGTCGAGGGAGGGACATTTGCGCGATTTTCATCTACCGGGCCGCTCGCCCGTGCTGGCAACGGGCGGCATGGTTGCCACCTCTCACCCGCTTGCCGCCAAAGTCGGCGTGCAGATGCTCGAGGCTGGAGGCTCAGCCATGGATGCAGCCCTTGCGGGGGCCGTGTTGCTGGGCTTTTGCGAGCCACAGATGACTGGAATCGGTGGCGACCTGTTTGCCCTCGTCGCGCCATCACCGGAGGCGGACATTGTCGCTCTGAACGGATCGGGCCGCGCTCCGGCGGGATTTTCAGCGCAGGCCCTGCGCGATGCAGGCCACAGGGTCATTCCACCCCAAAGCGCCGCTGCAGTGACGTTGCCGGGCGCGGTCGATGCGATCTGCCGTCTGTCCAAGGATTATGGGAAGCTTGGCCTCGCGACCGTGCTCGCACCCGCGATCCACTATGCCGAGGCAGGGATCCCGGTTGCCCCCCGCGTGGCGTTAGATTGGGCCGAAGCAATGGACAACCTGTCCCCGTCAGCCGCTGGGTTTACATTGGATGGACGCGCAGCGCGGACTGGAGACATCTTCCGAGCACCACGTCAAGCCGACGTTCTGCGCCGCATTGCCAAGGACGGACGCGAAGGATTCTATGAAGGGGAAGTGGCCGAAGACATGGTCGCCTCCCTCAATGCGGCAGGCGGGACCCATACACTCGCCGACTTCGCCGGGGTGGAGAGCGATTACACCACTCCCATTCACGGCACATACGGTGCCTACGAGCTCGTCGAGCATCCGCCCAACGGTCAGGGTGCGACGGCGGTGCTCCTCCTCAATATCCTCAAGCACTTTGACATCGCTGCCATGGATCCGTGGGGGACTGAGCGCGCGCATATCGAGGCAGAAGCGACCAAACTCGCCTACGACGCTCGAAACCGCTTCCTCGCAGACCCGGACCACACCGCCCGCCTCGCGCATATGCTCGCACCGGAGACGGCTGCAAAGCTGGCCGCGCTCATCGATCCCAGCCGCGCCATGGCCGCGCCCGCGCCGCTGACAGAGGGGGTACACAAGGATACCATTTACATCACGGCGGTGGACAAGGATCGGATGGCGGTATCGCTCATCTATTCCATCTTCCACAGCTTTGGATCCGGGCTTGCGTCGAACAAGTTTGGGATCCTTTTTCAGAACCGCGGTGCAGGCTTCACCCTCGATGAGGGCCACCCGAACGAGGCGGGCCCGGGCAAGCGGCCCATGCACACGATCATCCCAGGGGTTCTGCGTCTGGAAGGGCGAACGGTGATGCCGTTTGGGGTCATGGGCGGCCAGTACCAATCCACTGGGCACGCGCGTTTTCTATCGAACCTCAACGACTTCGGCATGGACCCACAAAGCGCCATCGATGCCCCACGCGCATTCTCCGACAACGGCGTGCTAAAGGTGGAAAGGGGCTATTCCGATGCCGTGCGCCAAGGCCTCAGCGACCTGGGCCACGAGGTGGAGGAACCGGAAATCGCTATCGGCGGTGCCCAGGCCATCCTCATGCATGAAAGCGGTGTCCTGGAAGGCGCGTCCGATCCCCGCAAAGACGGCTGCGCCCTGGGCTACTGAAGCAAGACGAGGGGCGCCGCCCCTCGCGCTCCCCGAAGTACAAAGCACAAAGAAAACGATCCTCCCGCCTTCTTTGTGCCCCGTACTTTCGCCGAAGGCATCGGACATCTCCATCTAGAATGCACTGGCGACCTTGGTGTGCCCCCGAGCGAAGCGAGGCCCCCTATTGCGCAAGCGTCAGCGCCGCGGGGAGGCGGGCGGGCCCGCCCTCGCCAAACGGTCAGGCCGTCGCAGCGGTGAGCGCCAAGTCCATCAGCGCCTGAATTTCAGCCCGCCGCGTTCCTGCAACAATGCGGCCAAGCTCCGCCTCACCTTTCAGGACGACCAGCGTAGAACGACGCGGGATGTTCAGCTCTGCCACGAGATCAGACCGGCGATGATCGTCCCAATCGAGACGCACAAAGGTGACCGCCTGCCCATAGGCAGGGTTCTCGCCCATAAGCGCGTTGATCGTCCGCTCTTGGCTCGCGCAGGTGCTGCACCAATCCGCCGCAACATCGAGGAAAACGGTCTCACCGACCGCGAGGCGCTTCTTCACGAGACCGGGCACATACTCTACCCACCCCGTCTTTGCTGCAACTGCACCCGGCACAAGAGCGGCCGCACCGGCGGCAATGAGAAAGTCACGACGTTGCATAATTGGTCTCCTTAGAAGCGGACAGACAGGTCCTGCAGCCAAATAGGTAGGGCACCGATGGCCCAGATCTCGATCATATAGTGGACACGGAACAAAAGCGCGACGCCAACAAGGATCAGGATGGCGCCCATGGCCGGACGCGCCCAGACAGCGAGCTTCCGCATGAGCGTAGCGCGCGAGCGCAGGGCCGATTGTGCCCCGTATCCGAGTGCGAGGATCACGGAGGAAACTCCCATGGCAAAGCTGACCATGATCGCTGCGGCCCAAACCAGGTTTTCGCCCGTGGACGCCAAGGCAATGGCCCCTCCCAACGTCGGGCCCACGCAGGGGCTCCACACTGCGCCGAGGAGGGCGCCCGTCAGGAACTGCCCTCGCACCGAAGATCGGTCAAGATCGTCAATCTCTGCATCGGCACGGCCCGCAAAGCCGCCGGTCACGGTGGCGAAGCTCTCTGAAAAGCGCGGAACCAAAAGAACGACCCCGAACGCGACCATGAGCGCCGCCCCGGCATTGGCAATCATCACCTCATCAATACCAAGCAGCCGCCCAAACGCCGAAACACTGACACCGAGAGCAACGAATGCGACGCTCATCCCGGCGGCAAGCGCAACAGGCCCCCACCGCGACGCCTGCAGCGCGGAGGCAAGAACGATCGGCAGAACCGGCACGACGCAGGGATTGATCAACGTCAGCAGACCCGCGAGATATCCAAAGAAAAGATCCATGCCGCGCTATTGGACGAAATGCCTCTGCCTGTCAGCACATTCGCGTGGCGTTCACCGCGACGTGTTCTGACGTGACAGTTGGACGGCGAGAATTCCGGCAGTGATGATGACGACGCCTGCAAAATCGAGCCACCCGAGGCTCTCTCCCAACAGGGCCGCCGCGACCGCCACGCCGAAAACAGGGTTCAGGAAATGGAACGTCGCCGCTTTGACGGCGCCAATGCGCTCCACCAAAAGAAACCAGATGATCGTGGCAAGAAGGCCTGGAACCAGTGTCGTGTATGCAAAAGCAACCGTTAGGCGTGGGCTCCAAACAACCTCCCAGGTCTCGAACGCAAGGCCCGGCCCCAGGAGAACTGCCCCGCCGATCAGCATCTGATAGCCCACAACCACAAGGAAGTTACCACCGCTGGACGCCGCCCGAAGCGCCAGTGTAGCGCCCGCAAGTGCCAACACCCCGAAGATACAGAGCGTAACGCCGAAAAGGTCTGCGCCACCTGTCAAGCGCACACCCATGATGAGCGCCACGCCAGCCACACCCGCAAAGAGACCCGCGAGACCAAGCGGGCCCACACGCTCCGAAAAAAGCGCCCATCCGGCGAAGGCAACAACAAGAGGCATGACAGAAGCGATGATCGCAGCCAGCGACGCCTCTACGCTCTGCATGGCCACAAAGTTGAGGCCAAGGTACAGCGCGTTCTGGCAAATGCCGAAGATGACCGTCGCCCGCCATTGCGCTCCGCTCAGACGGAAACTCTGCCCCATCAGCCAGCCAAGGACGCAGGCGATGACGCCCGAGAGAAAAAAGCGAAAAGCAAGGATCAACATGGGCGGCGCCTCTGCCACGATGATCCGCGCGGAGGTGAAGGCGGAGGACCACGCAAACGCGAAGATCAGGCCAAGGACGATCGCTCTCAGATCCACGGCTCCCCCCTTCTTTCGTTCTGAAGTACTCCGGGGAGTGTGAGGGGCTGGCCCCTCACGCCCCTCCTATACCTCCGCGCTGGCCTCCGGTTTGACCGCGATCAAGCAGCAGATGATCGAGCAGGACACAGGCCATCATCGCCTCGCCCACCGGCACCGCGCGGATGCCAACGCAAGGGTCATGACGACCCTTGGTAATGATCTCGGTCTCCTCACCGTCCTTCGTGATCGTCTTGCGCGGCGTGAGGATTGAGGACGTCGGCTTGACTGCAAAGCGAACAACGATGTCCTGCCCGGTGGATATGCCGCCGAGGATCCCGCCGGCGTGGTTTGAGGCATACACCGGGCCGTCCGGGCCCATGGTGATCTCATCGGCGTTTGCATCACCCGTGAGTGCGGCGGCAGACATCCCCTCACCGATCTCCACACCTTTCACTGCGTTGATCGACAGCATCGCAGCGCCAAGGTCGGTATCGAGCTTTCCGTAGATCGGTGCGCCCAAGCCCACGGGCGCGCCACGCGCAGTCACTTCGATGACGGCTCCACAGCTATTGCCGCTCTTTCGAAGACCGTCGAGATAGGTCGCCCAGTGCTCTGCGGCAGTGGCATCGGGGGTCCAGAACGGATTGCGGTCAATCTCATCCCAGTCAAAGCACGTGCGGTCAATGCCATGGGGGCCCATTTGAACCATGTAACCGGTGATCTCGAGACCGGGCACAAGCGCTTTTAGCGCCGCGCGTGCAAGGCCACCTGCGGCCACACGCGCTGCCGTCTCCCGCGCTGAGGAGCGTCCGCCGCCGCGGTAGTCCCGGACACCGTACTTTTGCCAATAGGCGATGTCGGCGTGCCCCGGGCGAAATTTCTCGGCGATATCACCGTAATCCTTCGACCGCTGATCGGTGTTCTCGATCATGAGCTGAACGGATGTGCCGGTGGTCACACCCTCAAACACGCCCGAGAGGATGCGCACCGCATCGGGTTCCCGGCGCTGGGTGGTATACTTGTTCTGGCCGGGCTTGCGCTTGTCGAGCCAGACCTGAATGGCTTCCTCACTGATCGGGACACCGGGCGGGCAGCCATCCACGGTGCAGCCGAGGGCTGGCCCGTGGCTCTCGCCCCAGGTGGTGATGCGGAACAGGTGACCGAAGGAATTCATGCTCATGACCCGCGTTTAGCGCTGCCCTCGCAGTGGGGCAAGCCGCCGCCCCGGGCGCGATTTCTCGGAAAGAAATCGGACCCGATACTTTGAGAGTTTCCGCCTGCCCTAAGGCGTAGGTCGCGTCTTGCTGCTGCTGGGAATGTCTCTATGTTGCGGAGCACCTCGGGGTGCCTAACACTAGGCTGAGATGCATTTCGCGAACCCGTTGAACCTGAACCGGCTCATACCGGCGGAGGGAAGGTAGCCATCAGCTCCTCGTACTCCGTCCGGCGTTTTGGAGGATATGATGAAACCGCTTCCCCTTTTCGCAGGACTACTTCTCGGCACCGCTGCGGTTGCCGAAACGCCCGTCCTCACCGTTTACACCTACGACAGCTTCGTCTCGGACTGGGGCCCCGGCCCGGCCGTAGAAGAGGCCTTCGAAGCCATCTGCGCCTGTGATCTGGAGCTTGTCGGCGCGGGCGACGGCGCTGCACTTCTCGGGCGACTCCGGCTGGAGGGAGCGCGCAGCGACGCCGATATCGTGCTTGGCCTCGACACGAACCTGACCGCCGCGGCGGCTGAGACGGGGCTCTTTGCGCCGCACAGCGTGAGCGTCGATTTCGACCTGCCCATTCAATGGAACGACGAGACCTTCGTGCCGTTTGACTGGGGCTACTTCGCTTTTGTGGGGAATGCAGGCGCTGATGCGCCCGCAAGCTTCGAAGATCTCGCCGCCTCTGACGCCAAGATCGTCATTCAGGACCCGCGCTCGTCCACGCCGGGACTTGGTCTTCTCCTCTGGGTCAAGGCCGCTTACGGAGACGAGGCCCCCGCCATCTGGGAGGCGCTCAACGACAACATCCTGACCGTCACCAAGGGCTGGTCCGAAGCCTACGGCATGTTCCTTGAGGGCGAAGCCGACATGGTTCTCAGCTACACCACGTCGCCAGCCTACCATCTCATCGCGGAAGAGGACGCCAGCAAGGTCGCCATCCCCTTTGAGGAGGGTCACTACATGCAGGTCGAAGTGGCTGGAAAACTCGCCGCTACTGACCAGCCGGAGCTGGCAGACCAGTTCCTCGCCTTCATGGTTTCTGACGCATTCCAGTCGATCATCCCGACGACCAACTGGATGTACCCTGCTGTCACCCCGGAAGCTGGCCTTCCGGACGGGTTCGACACGCTGATCACGCCTGCGACGTCAATCCTGACCGACGCAGCAGCAGTGCCCGCCATTCGCGAGGAAGCGTTGGCCGAATGGCTGTCCGCGCTGTCTCAGTAAGCATGATCGGGGGGGCTGCGGCGGCGGCCCTCCTCCTTTTCTTGACGCTCGGAACGCTCGGCGCCGTCGCCTCTCGCGCCGAGGGTTTGAGCGGCCTAGGCCCCGCGGATTGGGCCGCCATCCGCTTCACACTCGGGCAGGCAGCGCTCTCGGCGGCGCTTTCGGTCCTTCTGGCGATCCCGGTAGCGCGCGCACTCGCACGGCGTCGCTTCCCGGGTCGCAGTCTCCTTGTGGCCCTCCTCGGAGCGCCCTTCATCCTACCCGTCATCGTCGCTGTCCTCGGCCTGATCGCCGTTTTCGGGCGCAACGGCCTTCTCAACGCCTTTGGAACGGAACTGGGCCTGCCAGAGCTTTCGATCTACGGCCCCCAGGGCGTTATCCTTGCCCATGTCTTCTTCAATATGCCGCTCGCCACGCGCTTCCTTCTCCAGGGATGGCTCGCGATCCCGTCAGAGCAAACGCGACTTGCAGCCGCCCTCGGGTTCACACCGGGCGCCATACAGCGGCACCTCGAATGGCCGATGCTCCGGGCCGTTGTGCCCGGCGCATTCCTCGCCATCTTCCTGATCTGCCTGACCTCGTTCGCTGTGGCTCTTGCCGTTGGAGGTGGTCCCCGCGCCAGCACCATAGAGCTTCGGATCTATGAGCTTTTTCGCTTCGAGTTCGCCTTGGGCGATGCCGCGCTCATGGCTCTCGTGCAGTTTTCGATCTG